>JBHJIP010000090.1:0-120213 GCA_050043365.1 Leptolyngbyaceae cyanobacterium | reverse complement strand
TGTCGACGGCTCAATGTTGATTATGAGCGCTTACCTGAATCCTCTGAAGCACTCATCTACATCGCCATGATCCGTGTCATGTTACGCAGGTTAGCGTGACGATTTAGACGCTCTACGTGTTTCCAAATATCCTCTTAGGTTGAATCTCGGTTTTTAGGTTGGGTTTACTGCCATTTCATCCCCCTATGCCACTGTGGAAACCTCTGTTGCTGAAGCGACGATCTCTGCCCCTGCGCATTTTCCTAAATCAGTTTTAACCGTTAGCCGTCAAGAATTTGACCAACTGGTCCTCACCGTCAAAAAAGGCGATTCAGATGAAGAAGTCTCCCTAGAACCGGGACTCCATGGCTATGTGTTCATCGTGGGTCCTGCTGGTTCGGTGGATTCCCCCGTCGTGGATGTCGCCAAAAAGATTATTCAACCCACCCAGGATGGGTTTACCCCCCTCTATAATGGCGACGGTTTACTGCAGCGAATTGGCTTTGAAGAGGGGCAGGCCCGCCTCACCACCCGCATTGCCCGCACCCCCAGCTGTATTGCCGATGAGCTGTCCGATGAGAAATATCCGCTTCTCAAGTTCAAAAATTTAGGGATTACCCGCGCCTCCACCCTGGGGGTGCCCACCCAGCTTAGCGTTACCCTCACCCCGTTTCGATTTGCCGAAACTGATCCCTATCGATTGATGGTGAGTGTGGACATGGGGCGACCCTATGAGGTCAATCCAGTCACCTTGGTTCCGGTGCAGCCGATTGGCTATGGGGAAGGGGCTAAAGCCCCAGAAACCTTTATTTGGAAAGGCGTTAACCCGTTGATTTCCTGGCTGACGAAAGCGCCCTTTAGCCTGAGTATGAGCACCGCCCATCCCAGTTTTGACTTTGATACCGGGGAGTTGTTCACCACGAATTTGGGCCGCTCCCTTACCAGCTTTAGCCCCTGGTTAAGACGGTTGGCGACGAAGTTTCCCGATACAGCCCAGAAACTGGCCCGCACCGCCCATCCAGAACAGCAGGGATTTGTTCCCTGGCTGTTGCGACTTTTTCTAAAGCTGATTGAATGGATCGCCGGATGGCTGTTGGGGTTTGGCGATCGCGTTGAACTACTGCGCTGGCGCGACACCGATCACTTTGACCGCTGGAAAGTGGTGCTGAGTGACGGCAAACCCCTCAAGATTCAACAGACCCTTCATCAGCTTTGGGCCACCCGCAACCACATTGTCTTGATCGACACCGCCTTTAAAGTCTCTGCCGATCAGCTGTTTCTCTTCGAAAAATCGGCCCTGGTGGAAGAGGTGGAAAAGCTGATTCGCAATCTAACCCATGAACCTCAGGTCACTAACACGCTGATTCGCAATTTAACTGATGAGCCTCAGATCGCTGAGACGCTGATCTACGTGATTCGCCGTGATCAGTTAGAGGGAACCACCACCGATCCGAAACATCCTCCCACCGTCACGGCCCAATTAATCAAGGTGCCTCGGGAAACTGCCCACTACATTGTCGACTATAACGACAGCAATGGCATTGTGCTGCACACCGTTCATAGCTGCGCCACCGACGCCTCGGAAATTATTCGCAAGTTCGACGACACCGCCTATCAGAATGATCCCCAAAGGGATGCCATTAATCACCGGATGCGTTCCCTATCGGGAATGATCGCTAACGGCACCGACATGGATTGGATCGGTAGTTATGTGATCGACCCAGCCAAAAACACGGTCAAGACCTGCCTGATTCAGCAGGACTTTTGCTGGGGCAATCCAGTTTATGCCTACCGCAATATGACCCTAGAGCAGCCCGACCATTTGGATGATATTTACTGGATCTTCTTTGGGGCTTGGGAAGACCTGATGACCCAGCATGTGACGGAACTCTACGAGAAATATTCCTATCGGCAGATTCAAATCAAAGGCCCCGATCCTGACAACACGGTTCTGGGCATAACCCAAACGGGACGGGCCAACACCCTATGTCGGGTCCATATTGAGCGCCATTTAACCGAATCTGAGGGATTGGGGCTAAAGCTCACCACACCTGATGTTTATGCCTTTCCACCAGGGTATTTCGCCAACTCGCCCCAGTTTATTCCTCGCCAGGGCGGCGATGGTAGCGCCACCGATGGTTACCTGCTTTGTGTGGTGCTATTTCAATCCCCAGAGGATGCAGCACAGGACTGCAGCGAATATTGGCTTTTTGATGCCGCCAACCTACAGAAAGGCCCTAAATACCGACTGTGCAGTGACCAAATCAAGATGGGCTTTTCCATTCACACCACTTGGTTGCCCAAGGTGAAGCCCCCTCCCCCCGCCAGCTATTCCATCCAAAACGACTTTGAACCGGCGGTCACAACCATGGTGAACAAATATCAAAAATCAAGCTCCCCCGAAAAACAACAGTTGGCTCGTGATATCCGCGCCCTGTTTGACACGGTGTACGCCCGCTTTGGTCAATAACCCTTCCCCAGGAGAGACGCTGTGAGTATCGCAATTGGATCTCAGACCTGCTATCAGACCACTCCTAAGGCTCTCCTCACTGCCAGTCGAGCAGAGCTGTCAGCCTTACCCTTGACCCTACTCGATCCGAACTTACCTTTACCCACCGATCTGCAGGGCTATCTATTTATGATCGCTCCTGTTGGCTCGGTGGATTCCAATGGTCTGCCCTACAAGGACGGCACTCCGCTGTTTAATGGCGATGGTATGGTCTATCGCTTTGACTTTAGCCAACCGGGTACTGCCACAGTCACCACGAGCATAACCAAAACGCCTGACTTCTACGCCGACTTGGCGACGAAAGCAGACACTGAATATGCGGATCACGGCTTTCAGAACCATGGCATCTCTCGCTATGGCGATAGTCTCGGTTTCCGGAACCAGCCCAATACGGCCTTTATGCCCTTTCGGTTTGAGACAGACGATCGCGATCGCCTCTTGGTCATGTCTGATGACGGTCGCCCCTACGAAATCGATACCCAAACCCTGGATTTGGTTACGCCGATCGGGTCCAACCAAGAATGGAGGCCACAAGCCACCAAACTCTTGCCCTTTTTCCCCGTATTGAGTACCTCTCATCCTTACTTTGATGCGGAGCAGCAAGAGCTGATCACCGTGAACTATGGTCGCTCCATTGCCAGTTTCTTGACGATGATTCCTGCCTTAGAGGAGGCGGAAAAGCTGTCGGAGGATTGGGTGAAATGGCTGGAGGCGATCGCCCGTTTGATTCGCCTCGACACCCTGGTTCAGTTCTTAGCTCAAGGGGCGTCCAAGCTATCACTAGAGCTGCTGCACCTTTTCTTTAAGCTGCTGAGTGAACTCAGCGGTGTTAGTCGTGAGGATTTTGTCTATCTAATCCGCTGGGATGGGCAAGGAGATATAGAGCGTTGGCGATTGGTGCTCCCCGATGGTTCCCCCCTAGCCATAAGCCAAGGACTGCACCAAATCGGGGTCACCCGTAACCACATCATCTTGGTCGAGACGGCCTTTGTTGTGGGACTATCTGAGATCTTGGAAAACCCCTTCCCCAATGCACCAGATCTAGCCAAGCTGCTGCGCCGCTTCCTGGCGAAGGCCCCGGCTTCTAACTCACAGGTTTATCTGATCCGACGGTCTGATTTGAGCAAGGGTCAGTACCCAGCCCAATCAGACAAGGAAGTGAAAATCACCGTGCAGCCGACGGAATTCCCCATGGAGGTGCTGCACTTCGTTGCCGACTATGACGATTCGGAGGGCAAGGTCACCCTGCATGTGGGCCATTGGTGTGCAGGCACGGCCTCGGAATGGGTGCGGGACTATGATGTCTTAGCCGCTGATCACCGTACCCCGGTCCCGGAGTGGTTGGGGGGGATGCATATTCGAGGCACAGATATTGGTCGCCTTAGCCGCTATGTGATTCAACCGGAGACGGGGGAGGTGCTGGAGGCTAAAACCATGCGGGACGACCCGGCCACCTGGGGGTTGGCCCTCTACACGGTCCGCGATGCCTTGCCGACTCAACAACCAGCCCACCAGATCAAAACGGTTTACTGGTATTCAGAGGGAGTCTTTCCGGATCTGTTGACCCAGTTTGATATCGACCTGTTTAAGGACTATCGATATCGGTTGGTCCCGACTGAGACCCTATTGGAGCGGGCCAAAGCGGGACTGGGGCAACCCGCCTGTCTGTTTCGTCTAGACACAGAGACGATGACGATTGTGGATGTCTATGCTTTTGACTGTGGCACTGAGCCGGGGGGCAACAGCTTTGTGGTGAATTCGCCTCAGTTTATGCCGCGAGCAGGGGCGGGGGATGACCCCACCGATGGCTACATTGCCTGCACGGTGTTTGTAGGGGAGCGATCTCAGTTATGGCTATTTGACGGGCAGGATCTGGCGAAGGGGCCGATATGCAAGTTGGGGCATCCGGAGTTGGTGTTTGGCTCGTCGCTACACACGGTGTGGTTACCGGAGGTGGGACAGCGGACGGCAGACTATTGTGTGCCGGTGCGACAGGATTATGAGGCGTTGGTGAAGAAAAAGGCGAAGGATTGGCCTGCGATCGAAACGCTATTTGAGGAGCATGTGTACCCTCATTTCCCCTAGCCGTTCATTGATTTCTAGAAAAGGTGTTACGTCAGGATAGGTTTTGTCGATGCTGGCTGGCCTCAAAGCTAAGTTTCTGACCAAACCTGTCCTGACAACACCGGCAATTATTTGTGAGAAACCGCCTAATCTGGACCCATCCCATGAAAGAGCACGGATATGGAAAATTATCTCTTAAGTTGCATTACGATTGATCCGGAGATTTGCCATGGCAAGCCCTGTATCCGGGGATTATGTTATCCGGTGAAATTTTTGCTGGAGTTGTTAAGTTCTGGCATGAGGCACGCTGAGATCCTTGAAGACTATGAGGATTTAAAAGAGGTAAATATTTTTTCGGCGCTAGCATTTGCTATTCGCTACGGATGCTGTCGGAATTAGGGCATAAATTTAGATCTTTATATTTTTAAATGTAGTGATGTCAAATCCAAGACTTATTGCAAAAATCGAGTCAGAAGAACCTACTCTGCGTTTAGCTGTTCTGATTGATGCCGATAATGCTCAAGCTGCTATCATTGAGGGCCTTCTAGCTGAAATCGCACGTTTTGGTGAAGCAACTGTCAAGCGTATATATGGCGACTTTACCGCTCCAACAAGCTCGTCATGGAAAAGAGTCCTCCAAAAACATGCAATTAAACCTGTTCAGCAATTTGCTTATACAAAAGGCAAAAATGCAACGGACAGCACACTAATCATTGACGCGATGGATTTGCTTTATACACGCAAATTTGATGGGTTCTGCTTGGTGACAAGTGATAGTGATTTCACCGGACTTGCTATACGTCTTAAAGAAGAAGGACTTACTGTTCTAGGGTTTGGCGAACAAAAAACACCGGATGCGTTCAGAAATGCCTGCCATAAGTTCATTCTCACTGAGTTACTTAGACCTAGTGAGCGAATAGATATTGATGAAACTCAAGCAAAGATCAGTCAACCACAACAGAAAAAAGCTGGTACTGTTTCTGAAAAAAAATCTCAGGACCAAAAACCGACTTTTCCAAGGGAACTTGTTCTAGATGCTATTGAGCAATCGAGTGATGACTCAGGCTGGGTACACCTTGGAACTTTTGGCAGCTATCTTACTAAGCTTCAGCCAGACTTCGATTCTCGTATTTATGGATATAAAAAACTCTCTCTTCTTGTGAAGGATATGGCAGATATTTTTGTGACCGAAGAAAGGGAAATAGAAGGCACGAAGCAAAAGGCCCTGTATATTCGGGCGAAAGGAGTCTAGAAAAGCACTTCTATGCAAGTTGGTAGGATGGGCAAACCGTAGGGTGCCCATCAACGGGATCAGCCAAATTAGGCAATGCTGATGGGCACGGGCTGTCACCCTTTGCCGCATCCTACGAGGGAATTGGAAGCGTGGAGTATCGTCGCCATTACCAAGCTGGAGGAACCTATTTCTTTACGGTGGTGACCGGAAATCGACAACCGCTGTTGATTGAGCATATCAATCGCTTGCGAGACGCTTTTCGCCATGGCAAAGCAAAATATCCGTTTGAGATTCAAGCCATAGTGGTCCTACCGGATCATCTACACACGGTTTGGCGTTTACCTGATGGGGATGATGATTTTTCGATCCGTTGGCGGGTGATTAAACGAAAGTTTTCAGCAGGGCTAACAAACCAAGCCAACCGTGACTCTCTGAAAGTCAAGCGGGAGAAGGGAATTTGGCAACGGCGATTTTGGGAGCATACGATTCGTGATGAAGCCGATTGGCGACATCATCTGGACTATATTCACTACAACCCGGTTAAGCATGGATATTGCTCAGCCCCGTGGGATTGGCCTTATGGTTCGTTTCGGAGGTCGGTACGGCAGGGGCTTTATGAGACAGACTGGGGAGATCAGGTTGCTCAAGTTGTGTTGGACATGCACCTGGAGTGAATTCTGTGGGACGGGCACGGATGCATTCTACGAGGGGCTAAAGGCTGCTTTAAAGGAAGCTGAGCACAATTGCCATAACCGCATCATCGGGACTGTGCCTTGACTCGGTATTTCATTCTGATCTTGGGCTTATTCTGGGGCCTTTGGCTGTGGCTAGTCGGTGCTGGCCCAGTCCCTATCCAGCAACCCTTCACCGTCGCGATCGCCCCCAACCAAATCCTTACCGGTCGCCTCTACCTGCCTGCCAACACGACCGCCCCGGTCCCGGCGCTGCTGCTCTGCCACGGCGTCAACTCCAGTAAAGACACCCTCGCGCCTCTGGCCCAAGCCCTGGCCCGTCGCCAAATCGCCGCTGTTGTCTTTGACTTTGGGGGATACGGTCAGTCCTATCGTCGCCCCAATGACCCGAGTGCCAATCTGCAAGAGGCCACCGCCTTTCTGCAATGGATGCGTCAACAGCCTCAGCTAGGTGAGCTGGGCATTGGCGGGCACTCCATGGGGGGCATTACCGCGCTAGAGCTGGCAAAAAGCAACCCAGATTTAAGGGCAACGATCCTGCTGAGTATCCTCGGCCCCGCCACCCCCTCCGTTCCGCATAACCTCTGGGTCGGCAGTGGCGTTTACGAAGAGCTGAACCCCGTGGGGCAAATGCAGGATTTGTTTGCCTCAGCGGTGGAGGGGGAGGTTACCCCGTTCAGCACTGTCGGCGACTTTGCCGCTGGCACGGCCCGCCGTTTGTTCTTTTCCCCGAGTGTCGATCACGCCGTTGCCCCCTATGACCTAGCGCTGCAAACGGAAATTGTGGCCTGGGCGGAGCAAGCCTTTGGTTTACCGGCCACAAATCAACCGGTGCGAACCCAGCGGCAACTGTTGGGTCAGGTGTTAGCTGTCGGCTGCGTTCTGGGTTTAGGAAGCGCTTTGTATACATCTCTCTCGTCTAGCCTTTGGATTCGGGCAAGTCTGGGGTTAGCTTTGCTGGTGCTGCTATGGCTCCCCGGAGCCTGGGGGGCTGGGGTCAGCCTGGTCGGGGTCGGTATTTTGCTCGGGGGGAACTATGGTGATCGCCTCAGAAACACCCAAAAGCCCCCGAGGCCAAGGCTCTTCCTGTACGGGGGATTGTGCTTCGGGTTAGGGCTGCTGGCCATCACTGCGAATGCAGCCTTAACCGGCTCCCTACTGCAGATGCCCCGTGCGATCTTGGGTTTGCCGATGTTGGCAAAGACCCTAACGGTGGGGCTACTCTACGATCGCTTCCACATGGTGCGATACGGCCTTGAGTCCCCAGTGGGCATGGGACTGATGGTGGGCGTAGTGGTGCTTGAAGGATTTAAACCGGGTTGGGTGCTAGCAAATCTGGGCCACCGGGCAAATCGACTGATTAACGCCCTGCGCTAGCCCATCCAGTGGCAATGGCAGTCTTCTAGCCGCGCCTTAATACTGCTGATGGTGTCGCTGATTGCTTTGATTGGCATCCTCTGGCAGCAAGGGCGATCGGGGCTACTGACTTGGGAGGCGGGATGCTTTGCCCTCAGGCTTCTCGGCCTTTTTCTGATCCTGCCAGGGTTGGCTGGGGTCATCGTTATCCGCACTTCTGTTTTCCAAAAATGGGAAGACAAGTTGAGACAACACTGACCAAGTACCAATATGCACCTTTTTGAATATATTATGCAATAATATGCATATAAAAATTTTGCTTGGAGGCTCGAATCATGGCTGCCCCTGTATCCCGTCTGTACTCCACAGAAGCGGTGCAACAGATTTTGCAGAAGGCGATGATCTATGGCGATCACGGCCAGTTCACCGAAACGCAGCTCTTAGAAATGGCTGCCGAACTCAGCATTGAACCCGATGCCGTGCAGCAGGCCGCCCAGGACTGGCAGGGGGAAGTCAAGAGGCAGGCCCAAAAGCGCGATCGCCGACAGCGCTACCGCCAGCAGGTCGCCACCTATGCCGGGGTCAATACCCTCTTGATTGGCATCAATCTGGCCACTGCCGGGGCGATCACCTGGGCAATCTATCCGCTGCTGGGATGGGGCATCGGCCTCTGTTTTGGCCCCTGTGACAGCAAAGGGAATTGTCGCGCCAAAGCCGTTTCGGCAGAAGCCTGATCGGTCCTTGCGGAACGGCAAGACTCTTTACCTGACTAAATTACCGATCACGATAAAACCCAGCAGTACCCAGAGCTGAAAGCGCCGTTCTTTGAGTGTCTAGCTGAGTTGGATTCATATCTTGAAAGTAAACTTCTGAAAATGCTTTAACGGCAACTTCAGGGGCGCAAAAATATACGGCCCTACCGGGTCAATTATATTGAGAATTAGTACAAATGTTGCTACCGTGAGACCACTTTACGGAGCATCCGGTGAATATTCTGCTGGGACTTTTCGTGGGATTAGCCCTGGGCGCGGGGATGGCGGGGTTGCTGTGGCAGGGGCGCGTACAGCGGGTGCGCGATCGCGCCAAATCTGACACCATTGCCGATCGTGCCAGCACCCTAGAGCGGGTGCAACTTCAAGAAGAGCGGTTGCAAGCCTTGCAAGCCCAGCTCCACCATCGGGACCAGCATTTAGAACAGCTCCAAACAGAATTGCGCCAAGCCACCGCCCATCAAGCGGCGGCTGAGGCCAAAGCCAGCCAAATCCCAACCCTGCAGCAGCAGATTCAGGCTAAGGCCGAGCAAATCCACCAATTGCAAACTGCAACCAGCACCCTCCAAGCCCAACTCAGTGTCGCCAATAGTCGCCTTACCCAGGCCCAGCAGCAATCGGTAGAACAACAGGCGTTACTAAAGCAGGCGCAGCAACAGCTCACCGATACCTTCAAAGCCCTTTCTGCCGATGCCCTAAACCGCAACTCCCAGGCGTTTATGCAGCTAGCGGAAACAACCCTGGCCAAATTCCAGACCCTGGCTCAGGGGGATTTGGGCCAGCGGCAGCAGGCGATCGCTAACCTGGTGCAACCGCTGCAAGACTCGCTCACAAAGGTGGATACACGCCTGCAAGATCTCGAAACCGCCCGCACTGCCGCCTACAGCGGCTTGAGTGAACAGGTCAAAGGCTTAGCCGTCGCCCAAACCCAACTGCAGCGGGAGACCGCCAATTTGGTCAAAGCACTGCGATCGCCCACTGTGCGGGGCCGCTGGGGTGAAATCCAACTGCAGCGGGTGGTGGAAATGGCGGGCATGGTGGAGTATTGCGACTTCTATCAGCAAACCTCGACGGACACGGATAGCGGGCGACTGAGGCCCGACATGGTGATCAAACTGCCCAATCAGCGCCACATCATTGTGGATGCCAAGGCGCCACTGCAGGCCTATTTAGAAGCGTTGGAAGCCCCTGATGACAGTACTCGCCGAGAATGCTTGCAACACCATGCCCGTCAAATTCGCACCCATCTAAACCAACTGGGTAGCAAAGGCTACTGGGAGCAGTTTCAACCTGCCCCTGAGTTTGCGGTGTTGTTTTTACCGGGGGAAACCTTCTTTAGTGCCGCCCTAGAACAGGATCCCAGCTTGATTGAATATGGTGTGGAACAGCGGGTGATTTTAGCGACGCCGACCACATTGATTGCGTTGCTCAAGGCGGTGGCCTACGGCTGGCGGCAGGAACGGTTGGCCGACAATGCCCAGCAGATCAGCGATCTGGGCCGCGAACTCTATGACCGTACCCGCACCCTGATTAGCCATTTAGCCAAATTGCGTCGAGGATTGGACAGCAGCGTGGATGCCTTTAACAAAACCGTGGGCTCCCTGGAATCGCGGGTTTTGGTGACAGCGCGCAAGTTCAAAGAGTTAGGCGCTGCCTCAGGGGATGATTTGGAGACGGTGGAGGGACTGGATCGGGTGCCGAGATCGCTGCTGGAGCCCCCCCATGGTGCAGAAAGTATTTCTGTGCCTGAGTCGCTCAAGACCCAATGAGGATATCCATTTCGTCGGCGGGTCAGCAGCGTGAGCAACGGCGCTATCGAACCCACATCTAGTCAGGATCCCGGTCTTAATTGATCGCCGCCCCTAAGGAGGATTCCTTGTCCTCAGATGCAGGCACTTCAGCAGAGGACTGAGGTGATTTGGAAGACTGGCCTTTGCGATATTGATTCACCCAGCGCCGCAGCACCCCATTAATAAACCGATAGCCATCCTCATCGCTGTATCGCTTGGCAAGCTCTACTGCTTCGTTGATGGCGACGCGATCGGGCAATCCTAGGTATTGCATCTCCACCACGGCAATGCGCAAAATATCGCGATCGATTTGGGCCAGCCGCTTCACCTGCCAGGCCACCATTACCGCATCCAGGTCCGCATCCACAGCTGTGCGATGATTGGCCCCAGCCCTCAACAGCTCTAGGGCGTAGCTGCGCACCTCTTTTTGATTGGAGGTTTGCACTAGGGTCGGGATTTGCAAAGAGTCCCCCAGGCGATTAATGGCTTGCTGGGTGGCGGCGATCGCATCCTGTACCATTGCCCGCGCCCCAGCCACATCTGTGGCCTGGGTTTCACTCTTCAGAAGCCGCTCTTGGCTGCGTTCGAGATCAGCGGCGGCGGTTTCTAAGGCGTCTCGGGGTTCCCCCGCTAGGGATCGCACTGCGGCTGCGATCAGGGTCTCCAAGGGTTGAGCGGCCAATTTCTCGGGGCTATTTGGCAGTTGTCCCATGCCCAATAGCGCCAGTTCACGGGCTATCCGACGAGCCTGCATAGGTCCCCCAGGGCTGAATAGCTTTGTAATCTTAACAGTCTTCCTCTAGGGGGATAGCCGATAGAGAGCGGGTTACAGATTGATTGAGCTGCAGTACCGGTGCAGTGGGTTCAGAACCCTCAGCCAAGTCATGGTCGTCGGTCGGGATGGCGGCACTCAGATCAGGACCCACAATTCCCCCAGAGAGCAGCACCTTAAAGGCCTCTTCAATAGAAATTGAAAGGTTAATCACATCCTGCTCGGGCACCACCGCATACCAACCGCTGGTAGGGTTCGGCGTCGTCGGAATAAAGACGCTTAACATGGCGGGGTTGGCGGTTACAGCGGCTTGGGTGGCGGCAGCGCCGGTGACAAAAGCTACGGCCCAGAGCCCCCGGCGGGGATATTCCACTAGCACCACCCTGCGGAAGCGGGTTTTAGAGTCTTGAAAAACCGTTTGCAGAAGCTGCTGAATGGTTTTGTAAAAGGCCCCAGCCAGGGGAATGGACTGCACAATCCGCTCGCCCAGATCGAGCAGCCATCGACCGGCGATATTACGGGCCATCAGGCCGATCAGCAAAATGCTCAGCAGCGGCACCGCAAAACCCACTGCCAGGTTAATCGTGTCCCCCAAGAGCGGCGGCAGCCCAGTGAAGGGGTTGAGCTGCTTTGGAAACCGGGTCAAAAACCGAATCACCCAGTTGGCAATGGTGATGATCAGCCAAATCGTGGTCGCCAGCGGAATTACCACTAGCAACCCAGCAATCAGATCATTCTTAAGGTCTTGCTTCAGTTTGTCTAGCATAGGCAACGGTTCAAAAGTGCGCTACACCTAGGCGGGCTTTAGAGGTTCGGGCTTTGGGTCGTCATGATTCCAGCCGACTAATACCTACCCTCCATTGTAAACAGGCCGGAGCGAGAGCTGCGATCGCCTTGCTCCATTGGGCCGCTTCCCCTATTTTTCTATATCCTATGGCCAGATGGTATCAGAGATAACACTACATCTTTAAAGCAACCTTTTAGAGTTAATCGCTGACGGCTAAAAATTTCTCCCTGAGCGCCATTAAGCCCCGATTCACAACTATTTTTAAGCCGTTTTGTGAGTGCCAAGCCCCATGGACAAGCATGTTAAGTCCTTGCCAAAGGTCTATTCGGGTTGGGTGCTTGACCGCTATGATTCACACCAGTTAAGCCTAGATGCCATTCGCGCTACCGGGGTGCCCCTACCATGATTGATTCTCGCCACACTGCCCAATCCCCCGACGATCCAGAACACCTCTCTGATCTACGCTCCTTGGTGCAGCGGGTCATGGCCGACGGCAAGATCTCCCGTCAAGAGGCGCAACAGCTCAGGGCGGCCCTGTTTGCAGATGGCCAACTCACCCCCGACGAGCTAGAGGTGGTGCGTAAGGCCATGCGCGAAAACCTAGGGGATAACCCCCTCGAATTTGATTGGGAATAGGGCCATGAACCCACCGGTTCTATCAGGAGACAGCCATCCCCTCGGGGCAACCGTTTATAAGGACGGGGTCAACTTTAGTCTCTACTCCCAGAATGCAACCGGGATTGATCTGCTGCTGTTTGATCGCCCGGAGGATCCTTACCCCAGCCAGACCCTGCACCTTAGCCCTAGTGACCATAAATCCTTTCACTATTGGCATGTGTTTGTGCCGGGGCTAAAGGCAGGCCAGGTTTACGCCTATCGGGCTTCAGGCCCGTTTTTGCCCAGAGAGGGTTATCGCTTTGACCCCACCAAGGTGTTGCTCGACCCTTACACCTATGCCGTGGTGGGGCAAGCGCACTACGATCGCCATGCCGCCAGTCAACCGGGAGAAAACTGCCCCCGAGCCCTGCGTGGGGTGGTGGTGGATTGCGGTGACTACGACTGGGAAGGGGATGCGCCCCTGGAGTTGCCCTACGCCGAAAGCGTTATCTATGAAATGCATGTGGGGGGCTTTACTCGACATCCCAGCTCGGGCGTGGCCGCCGAGAAGCGCGGCACCTTTGCAGGCGTAATCGAAAAGATCCCGTATCTGAAGTCTCTTGGCATTACCGCCGTTGAGCTGCTGCCCATCCACGAGTTTGATGAGCTTGATGCCCCACCGGGGCTGCGCAATTACTGGGGCTACAGCCCCGTGGCCTTTTTTGCCCCCCATCGCCGCTACAGCTCTCGCCAGGATCCTGCCGGGCCTGTGACCGAGTTTCGCGATATGGTCAAGGCCCTGCACCGAGCCGGGATTGAGGTGATCTTGGACGTGGTGTTTAACCACACCGCCGAAGGGGACGAAAAGGGACCCACTTTTTCATTTCGCGGCCTCGACAACCTCACCTACTACATTCCTGAGCAGGATGATCGATCTCGTTATGCCAACTATAGCGGCTGCGGCAATACAGTAAAAGCCAATCACACCGTGGTGGGGCGGTTGATTCTCGACTGTTTGCGCCATTGGGTCTCAGAGCTACATGTGGACGGCTTCCGGTTTGACCTGGCGTCGGTGATGGCAAGGGATAAGGCGGGTAAACCGCTAGAGGATCCGCCGATTTTGTGGAGTATCGAATCGGACCCGATTTTGGCCCGCACTAAGCTGATTGCGGAAGCCTGGGATGCAGCAGGGCTTTACCAGGTGGGGTCGTTTATTGGCGATCGCTTTGCTGAGTGGAACGGCCCCTTTCGAGATGACGTGCGCCAGTTTGTTCAGGGTAAAAGCGGTTCTGTCGGCCATCTAGCCGCGCGAATTTTGGGCAGCCCCGATATTTTTGCCGACCCCGATCGCGAGACCAACCGCAGCATTAACTTTGTCACCTGCCACGACGGCTTCACCCTTAACGACGTCGTCTCTTACAACCATAAGCACAACGAAGCCAACAACGAAGGCAACCGTGACGGCAGCGACGCCAACTTTAGCTGGAATTGCGGCGTTGAAGGACCAACCGATGACTCTGCCATCCTTGCCCTGCGGCAACAGCAGGCCAAAAACCTAATCACCATATTGCTGATGTCCCAAGGCACCCCGATGGTGTTAATGGGGGATGAGGTGCGCCGCAGCCAGCAAGGCAATAACAATGCCTACTGCCAAGATGGAGCGCTGACCTGGCTAGACTGGGGCGATCTAGACCGCCAGCAAGGATTGTGGCAATTTACCCGAGACGCGATCGCCCTCATTCAACATCTGAAGCTGTTTCAGCAAACCAGTTGGCTGACGGTCACGGACCGCTTTGTGAGCGGCCCCCACATCATTTGGCATGGGGTGAAGCTCTATGAGCCCGACTGGGGCGACGATTCCCACAGTTTGGCATTTACGCTGCATCATCCTGCTGTTGGGGAAGATATCCACGTCATTCTCAATGCCTACTGGGAAACCCTCGGTTTTGACCTACCGCCTTTACCAGTTCACACCCGCTGGCACCGCCTGATCGATACGTCGATACCCAGTCCTGGAGATATTGTTGCACCGACAGAAGCCGTCCCGATTGCAGGGGGGCGATACCTCGTCAAGGCCCGGACGTCGGTGGTATTGATGGCGCTGCCGATTTAGAGACAACTCACAAGCTGCTGTCCAAAATCTTCAAGACTTCAGCCCATGAAAAAAGAGCGCGACCGGGGCCGCGCTCTCGTCAGGTTAGGTTACGGGTTAAGCAAACCTATACCAGCTTTTCCTCAACCGCTTCTTCCTTGGTGTTGGTGCGACGGTAGGGGGTCTCACGGTTGAACTTCATGTGGATGGCCCGATTCTGCTCACCATCGGAGGCCACCGCCAGAATCGGGTAATCAATCAACCCATCCTGGAAGGACATCTGGAAGCGGAAGGTGCCATCGGAGTTCAGCTTGATGGGCTTGCCGCCGATGGTCACCGTTGCGTCAGGCTCGGTCGCGCCGTAAACAATCAGCTCAGCATCAGCCACCAACCAGAACTTGCGGGAGCGCTCAGGGGGCGCAGAGGCAGAAGCACCAATACCCACCCCAGACATGTTCAGACCCGAAGCCCACATACCCACTCCAGAGGGGAAGACGTAGGAACTGACGGCTTGCTCGGGGACCTGTTGCATGGACCCAAACAGGGAACCGGCCACCCGCTGCGCTTCCGCAGACTCAGCCATCCCAAAGATCTCTTCGTAGATGGGGTTGCCTTCCGGCGTCATCCGTCCCGGAGGGGTCAGGGTCATGATGGTTTGACCGCGCAGGTCTTGATCCCAAGGCACGGTGACAAATTTGTCCTCGATCCAGTCGGAGGGGTAAACCGGGGGAATGTGAGCCGGTGCGGAGCGAGCCAGTATGAGCCAGCGGCCATCGTTACAGACATAGCCAATTTCAGCCACGTAGTCGCGATCGCTGACCGGAATCGGCAGATACCATTCCCGCGCCATCTCATCGCATTCATACTGCTGCAGGCTGTGGGGGGCTTGGCTGTTGATGTCGATGTCGGTAACGTCATAGAAACGTAGGGCGAGACGAGCCCCCCCTTGGCGACGCAGCTCCTCTTTGTGTTCGTTAGGAATATCCCAGTAAGCGTAGGCCCACTGAGGGTCGCGAGACATCAGCAAGATTCGGCTCTCACCGTAACCAGTGGGCAGATCTCCCAGCCCTTCATCCACTGCAGCAAGCTCTTCAACGGGCATGGGTTCGGTGGGAGCCGCATACTTAGCAGCTTCGACCTCAGCCTGACCCTCAACAGAAGCGGTGGGGGCAGGTGCAGAAGTGGTGCGGCGGGCTTGAGCGGCTTGAATCGCCTCAATCAACCCATCTTTACGCATCCGGCTATAGCGGGACACTTCTAATTCACTTGCAACTTTACGCAGTTGCCTTAGGGTTAGACCCTCAAGCGGTTGGCCAAAATCAGACATTGCTTAAACACTCCTATTAACTGCAACAGCTTTTCGAAAGTTGCGATCGCGCCCTCGGGGATCATGATTTATTTGCCTGGGGATCGCGAGTTGATCTCAATATGACAGAAAGATTAATTTGAGATCAAGGGACAAAACGATTAATCAACAAGCCTTTGGCGAGTTTTCAAGGAAAACCGGGATCGTTTAGTCATGAAAACATGACATTCTGAATAATTCTGAGATCGTAAATGTCATGAAAGCAAGATATTTGCGCCGTTGATGATCCCCTTGAGGATAAATACTTAGTCCTTGTCTCAGCGTGTTTCCAACTTAGATTGCTGGGAGAGGCGACCCTGATTCCCTTTCTCAGGGGTTGGAGTGATTCCAAATTTCGGAGTTTGCTAGGCTTAGGAGTCAAAAAAAGAGGCGGTGGCAATTGAGCGTCATGGCAGTCGCCAGTCCGGTTAGGACAAGACTGCGACCCAGTTTGCTTATTTGCCAAGGATTCAGAGCGATCCGAGGTGTCTTAAGCAAAAGCGCCATAGCGCCCTCGCTTCCGATTTATTGGGATTCTGTTGCCGTGTCTGCAAGTCTGTCCCTGCCTTCAGCAAGTGCCTTCCGGCCTGCCCCCAACGAAACCCTGTTCTACGACACCCTGGTCGTGGGCGAGACCCTGGTGGCCTACACGGCAACCCTAGCCATCCTGCAGGCGGGGGGGCAGGTGTGTTGGGTTAAGCCAGGGACTGGCGATGGGGCGCTGACCAGCCCGCTCCAGGGGAATGGGTTAGGGCCGAAGCGGTTTCAACTGCCTGCCCCCTGCCGCTGGTCTCGCAGCCAGCATCAGTTTTGGCAGCAGGAACAGCTCGAAAAAGGGCCAGTGGCCCCACTGCCTAGTGACAGTCAAGCGTCCACTCAACCCGCAGCCAAAACCCAAAAACTACGCCAAAGGCTGGCGCCCTATCTCAGCAATCAGCAGCTCGTGCTGATTCCAGGGGCGGTGCCGGTGCGGGTGCTCTACAGCCAAACCCAGCAGCAACGGCGGGTTTACCAAGTGGTCTTCCAAGGGGAAGGACATTGCTTTCAGGTACATTGTGGATTGACCTTAGATGCCACGACTCAGGGCATCCTGGCGCGATTGCTCGAAAAATCAGGCGAGCCGTTAGGCATGGCCCAGGTCGTCTTGACAGAGCTGGATCGCTATTCGACGCGACCCAGCCTTGCCCGAGGCACCTGCTTTGACGACACCATTGGCGTGGTGGCCGCCCTCGCAGATCGCGGTCCTAATGGAGAACGATCTCGGCCAATGACGGTGCCGCTGCGATCGCTGATTCCAAAAGACACCGATGGGTTTTTGCGGGTGGGGCAGCCGGGCAGCGTGCCCGCCTTGCAATTCCTCTGGCAGCAGCCCTCGGTGCAGTGGGCCTTGGGGGAAGCGGCGGGGCACGTTGCCGCCCTTGCTGCCCAAGCCCCTGATGGCTTTCGCAGTTTATTAAAAGAGGTCCATTGGCGACGGCGTATCCAAGCGCAACTCACCCACCACGGCATTCCCATCTTTGCCTTCGACGATGTGGACCATCACGACCCTGACTTTGAGGCGATTCAGGTGTTGGCGGCGGCGGGGATTGTACGGAGCATGAGCGATCGCGATCTCCATTTTCGCCCCGAGACCCCGGAGACTCGGGCCGTCGCTGCGACGGCCTTGGTGCGGTTAGCGGCTCCGCCACCTAAAACCAGCGGCCTTAATCTGCCGGATATATTCCCCACCCACTGGGCTTGGCAAGCGGTGACCACCGCCGTCACGGCAGGGTTAATGCCCTTAATGGAGGCACAGCGCTTTGGCCCCAGCAAGGTCTTGTCTCGCCAACAACTCTTTGACCTAGTGCAAACCCGCTGGCCCGAGGCAAAGTTGCCGACTTTCTCCTTGGGGCATCTCCCCGCCCGACGACGGCACCTCTCCCGACTGCTCTATCCGATCCTCAGGAATGGGTAAAGCGGTGGCCCCGCAACCGGGTTCTAGATCTCCTATTATTAAGGAGTGTTACAAGTCTGGAATGTGCTGAGCCCATGACCGCCCAACTGATTGCCCCGATCGCCCTTAAGGATCTCCGTAAGCAGGACTGGACCTGGCGGGGCTACACCATTCGCTATACGGTTGAGGGCACCGGCCAGCCTCTCGTGCTGATTCACGGGTTTGGGGCCTCTATAGGCCATTGGCGCAAGAATATTCCGGTCTTGGCAGCAGCGGGCTACCAGGTCCATGCCCTGGATTTGCTGGGGTTTGGAGACTCTGGCAAGCCCGCAATAGACTACAGCCTTGATCTTTGGGTGGCGCTGCTGAAGGATTACTGGCAGACTCACATTCAGCAACCTGCTGTGTTTATTGGCAACTCGATCGGCGGGCTGCTGACGCTGATGATGTTGGCGGAAGCGCCAGAGATGGCTAGCGGCGGGGTTTTATTGAACTGCGCAGGGGGGCTGAATCATCGGCCTGATGAGTTAGCGCTGCCTTTGCGCGTGGTGATGGGCACGTTTACCAAGCTGGTGAGTTCAGAACTGCTGGGGCCGTTTATTTTTAACCAGGTGCGGCAGAAGTTTCGGATTCGCGGCTCGTTGCGACAGGTGTATCGCAATCGTGAGGCGATTACGGAGGAGCTGGTGGAAATGCTCCACGGGCCGTCCTGTGATCCGGGGGCGCAGAAGGTGTTTGCAGCGATCGTCACCGCCCCTCCTGGACCTCGACCAGAAGAACTATTGCCCCAGATCAAGCAGCCACTGTTGGTGCTCTGGGGGGAAAATGATCCCTGGACCCCGATTAAGGGGGCCGATATTTATCGCCGCTTGAGTGGGGATGCAGCGGCATCACCGAAGGTGACGTTTCACAGTATTGCTGAGACGGGGCATTGTCCCCATGATGAGCGGCCTGAAGTGGTGAATGAACAGATTTTGGCTTGGTTGCAACAAGGTCCAAAGTAGGAGGTTATGCCCAACCCCACTTTGACGTGTTGATCTGCCGATGCCGTGACCAAAGGATTCTTAAGGCTGTGCAGTGATAGACGTACAATAGGCGCACCGTTATTTGGGGTTGCCCCACCCGATGACCCACGCGACCGATGTAACTGCCCTCGCCCGATGGATGGCGGCTGATTTTAGTAATCAAGCCCAAGCCGTTGAGAACCCGCCGCTTTTTGCCCATATTCGGGTCTGCATGCGGCCTTTGCCTTACAAACTATTAGATGGCGTCAGTCTCTATCTAGAGCAGGCTTATGACATTGCCCTCAACGAGCCCTACCGAGCCAGGGTGCTGCGACTGATTGTGGTGGAGGGTCACATCGAAATCGAAAATTATCGCATTACCGATGAGGAACGGTTTTACGGGGCTAGCCGTGACCTAGAGCAGCTACAGCAGTTAGCGGCAACCGATGTGGAACGAATGCCGGGATGCAATTTTGTGGTGGAATGGACCGGTCAACAGTTCCGGGGGCAGGTAGAGCCGGGCAAAGCATGCCATGTGGTGCGCAAAGGTAAGCCCTCTTATTTAGACAGCCAATTTGAAATTGATGCCGAGCGGTTTAACAGTTGGGACCGAGGCCGTGACCCAGAGACTGATGAACACCTCTGGGGCGCTCTGGCAGGTCCCTTTGAATTCACACGACGGGCGAGTTATGGCCATGAAGTCTCTGTAAGTTAGGCGCTGGCCAGCGTGAGTCGGCAATGTTCGCGTTGCTGACCTGCCAGTCAGTGACCTGGCGGGAGACGGATTGGGGCACACGCCCCTGTTGTTGTTTATAGCTGGGGTTAGAAAGCCCCTGGTACGCTTCAAGGCTAAAAACTTTTATCCATAAGCCATAAAACTCAAGTTTGTGCTTCAAAGCGGTTGTTGAAACTGCCGTACTTCCACCAATATTGTTTGAGGTTGTGATGGGGGGTATGGAGACTTGCTTTAGCCTGGTATAGCAGTACCTGGCGTTGACCGATCCAGACCTTGTTGATCGGTTCGACAGAAATTACCGTCCCTCCTAGGGCTTTTACACAATCAGAGAACCGCTCTATCGTTGGAAAGTCCACCGTTGCAAACACAAAGAAATTACCCTCACAAATTAGGTGACGGCTGCGGATCCATGCCTGCATTTTCTTTTGGGCTTCTGGGGGCAGCATCAGTCTTGGGTTGGACGGTAATGTGCCGGAGCGGGTCTGGGTGGCTTTGGGGCTTAAGGGACGTTCAAAGGTGACCGTAGTTTTAGCTGAGAGCGGGAACTTCATGGGCAAAGCATTCTCGCTTTTTAAAGCGCAAGGGACCATGTTCTGAACCCCACACTTGGGTATGGTGCTCAGGGTGCATGCCTCGATCGAGGCTGTTCCAGGTGTTTTCAGTGATTTCGACCTCACTGACTAAATAGGTCAGGCAGCCATTCTTGGGAATGATGCATTGGTTGCCAGGTTCCACGCTGCCGATAAACTTGTCGTGCTCACGGCGAAAAACCATGGAGCAATGGTGTCGGCGGGTAAGGCAATCGTGGGTAATGGTTTTGAGGATACTGGGCTCCCGAGATGCGCCCGCATAAACGATCGCATCCGCTAGGCCATAGTTTTCGATATAGACCTGATCGCCTTGATCCACTAGGCGATGAACCCCTTGGCGGTAAGGGGTCCAGAGGTCGTAGTCATAGACCTGCTCAGAGTAGAACCCGATCGCTGAGAAGAATTCAAAAGGCAATGGGCGAAAGAGGACATGGATATGGGCAAAAGAGCGCGGGTCTGCCGCCGCTAGCTCAGCGTTGCTAAAGTCTCCCGCCATCCAGCGGGAGAGGGTCAGCAAGTCCGTACTTTCAGCAGAGTCGGTCTGGGTCACGGGCATGGGTCGAAACAGAGTCTTAACGGCCTACGGAGTGGGAGCATTTCAAGCATTACCGATCGGAACGGGCGCGAATCTCTGAAGAAAATGAAGCCGTAACCACCCCTGAACCGGCACTGGTCTTGATCAGAGACACGCGACAGCGCACATCTGGGTTGATAAACCAGATTTTTTCCTCAGCAGCAGCATGGTCGTAGGCCGTGACCAACACAAACGTGTCGTCATCGGTGAAATGATATTCTCCGGCTGCAGGCATGGTTTCGGCATAGCCCTGGTCCCGCAAGAGTTTGCCTCGTCGGGGAACTTGCCCATCGGGAACCGGCACCAAAATGCAGCTCCCCTTCAAAACCTCTTCTTCATCCCAATCAGATTGGCCTTCCCAGGTCATCCGAAAAGGGGCGATCGCTTGAGTCGGGTCAACAGCATAGGTCTTGCACAGCTCAATGACTTCTGGATGCTCAGGGGGCAATCCCTCAATGTCTATCTCAGACTCAATCGCTTCAAAATGGCTGAAAGCCAAGTGATGAGCGCTGCGTTGAGAACGCCAGTGCCCCAAAGAACGACTGACAAAATCTTCAATATCCATGCAAGTGAAGGAGGCTGTAGACGGTTGCCCTGAGAATTTTACGCCAACGCAGAATCCTCAGTCTTGGGGCTTATGCCTCAGTAATGCTCAAGATTTGACCACCCGTTTTTTGGATGTTCTGAATCTTCTTAGACAGCTGGGCAAAACCAATCTCGAAGGTGGTGTTGCTCCGAGTGACGCGAGGGCCATGGTTGGCTTTAGAAACCGCAATGCGAAAACGCTTGCCAGTATTGCTATAGGCACCGGACCCAGCGGCAGGAGCCACAATTTTGGAGGCTTGATTACCGGCGATCGCCCCAATTAGCTTGGCATCACCGTCGCGATCGCTGGCGGCATTGCCCCGGTTCAGGGCAAAGGTGCGGTTAAAGTCCACATTTTTGACGCCCGTTTGGGTGGTGTTGGTGCGGCAATAGGGCACCACATTTTCCCCAAAGCTAGCGTTGTACTCATCGCTATCGAGGTAAGCGTTAATTTCTGCCTCGTAACCTTGAGTGTTGTAGGTCTGGATATGGGCAGAGATCTCAGCCTGATCTAGCGGTGCCCGCCCCAACAGGTGCTTACAGTTCAGCTCCACAAACCGATAGGAAGAAGAGGTCTCAAAAAACCAGGCGCGGTACAGATCAGACTTAGCGATCGCTGCCACAAACCCTTTAACGGTAATGTCGCCATTCCGTAGCTGGGACTCTGCATTAACTAGCCGCTCACTCTCGACTGGCTGGACGTTACCCAAAACTTGTTTATAAGCGGCCCGGATAACGGCTTGCAGATCAGCTTCTGAAGCATTGGGGCGCAGCTCAACCGGATCAGCGGCATTAATCCAAAGGGACATAATGACTTAACTCCTTAATACGGTATTGAAAGGCCACATATCAAAAAAAGTGAAGAGGGCTGGTGAATCACCCACCAGCCCTCTGAAGATTTAAACGATTTCGGTAATGCTGACGATTTTGGCCCCAGTGCGCTGAATGCGCTGGATCTGAGGGGTCATCTTACTGGCCGAAACAATGTATTCATTGCTGCTGACCCGGCGGGGGGAATCAAACTTAGCCCCGGAGGTCGAAATCTTGAAGCGCTTCTCAGTGCCAGAACCAGTACCAACCGTGGTAGAAGACGCCTTGATTTTGGTGCCAGCCCCTGCCGCAACGGCATAAACCAGTTGGGAAGACTTGACGCTGCTGCTGACCTGGGAGGGACCGCGATCTAACGCGAAGATGCGATTGTAGCCCATCTGCTTGGGATTGTTCTCAGTCGCCTTACCCCGGTCGTAGGGAACAACGTTCTCCCCAAAAGCGTTGGCGTACTCGTCACTATCAATGTAAGAGTCAATCTCGGCGTCGTAGCCTTCGGCGACGCAGCGAACGATATGCTCAGAGACTTCTTTCTGATCTTGGGGGGCACGACCCAGCAAATGCAGGAAGTTGAGCTCGACAAACCGATAGGGGGCACAGGACTCAAAATAGCGGGAGCGATAGAAGTCAGACTTTGCGACCGCCCGCACGAATTCACGCACGCTGATGGAACCATCACTCAATTGGGATTCGGCTTCTGTCAGCCGCTCACTTTCCATCACATGGGGATTCCCCAAGACGTACTTATAAACCCCACGAATTACAGTTTGGATATCTTCCAAACTGCTGCTTGGCCATAGTTCAAGCACCATTTTGCACAGTTCTCCTTGATTCTCAATACAGCAATAGAGATCGCTAGCCATGCAGGGAGACTAAACCTACGCGCTAGCGATCGCTTGAGTTACTTCGGTCTAAACAGCCGTAATGCTGGCAATCACGCCGCCTTGACGGTGAATACGCTGGTACTCTTCGGACAGCTTGTTAAAAGGCACCAGATAGACTTGGTTGCTCCGGCGGAACTGAGAGACTCGGCGCACCTTATTCGCCCGGTAGCTGGTCACCTCAATCCGATAAACCTTGCCCTCAGCACTACCACCGACACCCAGACGGGTTGCAGAGCCAGCAGACTGGAAAGTTGAGCCAGCACTTGCGGGAGAAACCACCGGAACCGGTTTCGACTGAATCACAAGGGAATTCAACTTGGGACTCTTGCCCGCCAAATCGGCCTTCAGACTGCTGGTGGAAGCGCCCCGAACCATCTTGAACAGGTGGGTAAACTGCACCATGCTGTCGCAGGCTTCGGTCTTGTAGCCGCGAATATAAGGCACAAAATCTTCACCGAAGGTGCTCTGATATTCATCACTATCAAGATAGGAGTCGATATCAGCCTCGAATCCTTGTGTGTCGAGAATGGTGCTGTGCATGCGCATCTCTTCAAGATCGAGGGGGGTACGACCCAGAAGGTGGCGGAAATTCAGCTCAGTCGCGCGATAGCGAGGCACGCTCTCAAAAAAGCGAGAACGATAGAGGTCTGATTTAGCAACGGCGCGAACAAACTCACGAACGGTCAGCTCACCGCGCTTGAACTGAGACTCTGGCACGGTCGCCCGCTCACTCTCCATCACATAGGCATTGCCTAATACCTGCCGATAAACAGCACTGATAATGGACTGAACTTCCTCTTCTGAGCGACCGGGAACCCACTCAACGGGAGGGGTTTCATCAAATAAGCTGACTCCCAAGCGTGCAGCTGGTCCGAAAGGCATTCGAAGGCATCTCCTGGATTAACGACGGAACTTAAGAAAGCTACTTTATAAAGTTAAGGATCGTTAAGCTGGCAATCCTAAAGACAACTCGTCCAAGCAAAAAGCAGTGTTGCCCGCTGGACAAACACACATTAAGTGCGGTTGTGTTGCAGCAATCTCAGAGCCTTAAAAGTATCGGCATTTCAACCCTTGCAGGGCATCAATCGCCGAGTAAGTGTATCTTCCTATAACGCCGTAGCGCTCATCATCAAGTTTTATAAAACTTGATGTCGTTACCTCATCTACCCACCGTCATTGGCCCTTTTCTCTCATAAAGAGACTCGGCAGAAGCCCCGAATGTTGGGGATAGTTCGGTTTGGCAGCGCTTCTGCACTCTTTCTGCACATTTTTAAGGGTCAACGGATTTTGGACGGCTACAGCAGCCTCAAGGCCTAATCATCTGGTAGAAGCAACCTAGCCGCCTCACTTAATCTGCACATTATCCGCACATTTTTTAAAGCTGACGCATACCGAGGCGGTAGGCGAGTAAACAGCTCCGTCACCATGGGGTCATGAGCGGCAAACAGAAGGCTGCCCCCTGACAACCTATGACATCTGCTTGTGCGTGCCTCCATAACCCATACAGCTCAAAAGTAAATAGGACGGTTAAGTCACTGCCACCACTCCAGCCTGATCCTCTAGAAAAGCCAGAGGGTTAGCCATAGTTTTAGAAAAGCCGAGGATGCCGCGATCGCGGTGTTCGTAAACCAACTTATCTTGGCTATCAAACAGGAAGGTGCCACCCCGCTGGGTGAGATGGCTGGCATCTGGGACGTAGGTTGACCAGTTGCCCAAGGCTTCGGCCATGTTGCGCAGCCGCAGGGTGGCTAGCTCAAAGGGGCGCTGAAAGCCTTCACCGCCAGCAGTGTTAAAAGCTTTGCCCTGCAAGGGCGGCAGGGGACCGGCCTTGACCGACTCATCGGCGGCAATCAACTGGGGCGCATGGCGATCGCCGGTATAACCCCGCAGTACTTCTGCCAGGGTGCCAGGGCTACCAATCCCAGCGCACATCAGCATCAAGTTCAGCCATGCCTTTTGGCCAGGTGTCAGGCCAGGGACTGAAGTCGACAGTCCGGCGAACAGGCCTAGTACCTGGTGCAGCGCAGCTTCTGGATCCACATATAGATGCTCTGCCGGGAAGCCAGTGTAATCACAGAACTGCTGGCCGGAAGTGCTATTGCCAATGCCCACAGCCCGTACCGCGATTGCCTGATCTTGCAGTTGCTCGGCAGCCCGCTGCAGCCACCAAGCATATTCAAGGCTGTCAAAATCCCCCAGTTGGGGCCACACCATCACCAGCAACTGTTGGGCACCGTAGGTATGACTCAGAATGGGGGCGATTTCACCATCGCTGACCCGCTGGCGCTGAGTCGTTTCTAAAAGGGCATAAATATCCATGAGGGCAGTTTTAGACTCAAAGCCGACAGTGCCATCATGAACTGAATGCCACCGCCACTTCAACTCCAACCCTTTTTCACCCATCACCATGCCCTTGCCACTTTTGGTTTGTTTCTCAGTGCGGAGATCGCCCCTGGACCTGGCATTTTCTACGTCATAACCCGCAGCCTCAAAGGCGATCTCCAAGAAGGGATTGCCTCTTCACTGGGAACCGCTGTGGGCGGGATGTTCCATAACACTACTGCTGACTTTGTGGTGGCGGCCCTGGTCCCATCGGCCAGGGGCTAAAGGCCCGTGCTCGACTGCGAAGAACCCAGCGAATTGTCCATAGCTCCTAAAGGATTCCATCCGGATTTGGCCCCACCCAAACGAAAGGGAGTGACAAGAGCCTTTTAATTTTGCCATGGGATTTCACTCTGCTTCGGCAGCCTCTGAATCTGTCAGCTTTAGCGTGCCAATAAACCCAAATCTGGAATCAGCTTCACCGGATGGGGCCTTGATGCTTGCGCCAGGTTCAATCCGTGCTCTGCTCAATTCGGCCATCTATCCCCCCGATATCCAGGAAATTCAGAAAGAATCTTGCCCCTGGATACCCTTGAGCTTCGTTGGAGCTTGTCTGACAGGCGCGGCGGTTCTGGGAGCCTACAATGTGCTTATCCAAGTTCCGCAAGCAGATCTCGACTGCGACACCAACCGCTTTGCCTCATCGCGGCAGCGTTTGTCCTGCGCTCAGCAGCTCGCCAACAGCGGAGACTTGGGAGATGTGGTGGCCGCCTTACAGTTGACCCGTAATTGGTCGACCCACCATCCCCTCTACACCGAAGCTAAGCCGTTGTTGAGCCGCTGGAGCGAGACGGTGCTACGCTCAGCCCGCACTCAATATGATCATAATCCTGCCCAGGCCCGCTGGCTTGTGGCTCAGGTCCCGGCCCATAGTACTGACTACGACACAGCCCGACAATTGCTTAGCACCTGGCAGCAAGACTACTATCGCCGAAGTATAGAGCTCTACGGCGAAGCTCAAAACGCCTTACAAGAGCAGGATTGGGCGGGGGCGATTCAGGTTTTTCAGGTTTTGGAAGCTTTAGAGGGAGAACACCCTGAATTGGGGCTTGCCAAAGCCCTGCTTGAGCAAATTCAGCTTGAACGCCATGCCCAGCACCAGCTTTCCACCGGCATTCAACTGGCCTCGAAAGGCACGGCCGCTGGGATTGAGGCAGCGGTTAATCACCTCAGCCAAATCGATCACCACACCTACGCCTGGCAGACGGCTCAGCCGTTGCTCAACCGCTGGAGCGATCGCCTGCTGGAACGGGCTTTAGACCATTGGTACGCCGGGGAACTCCACACGACTATTTACTTGAGCCAGCAGGTGGTGGCCAATCCTGAGCGCGCCCAAGCCGCCCAAGATCTGATTTGGCTGAGCCAATCTCGGCAGCTCGTGCTGAAAAGCCTTGAGGCAAACTCAGCTACCCTAGCTCAAACGGTGGGGGTCTATCCAGCCTTGCTTGTGGCCAGACAAATCAGACCTGAGAGCCCCTTTTATCCTCAAGCTGCCGCCTCGATTCCTGCTTGGCAAAGTCGATTGCAAGTCGCTGATACCGCTGCTGTCTCTGCGCAGCCGTCATTCGTTGAGGCACCATACACCTCTGATAGGGGATCCGTTATCCCTTCGGAAACGAGGCCCCTGCAAATCCAACAGACGGATGGGTTAAGGCTATAGGGCTGTGGTCATAAATAGGGAGATCGCCGTGCGCCAAACTAGGTAGCCCCGTTCACTCAGGTGCAAACCATCCGTGCTCAAGTCCGCCCGTAGCGCCCCCTCGCCATTGGCAAAAAGGGGATAGAGATCAAGGTAATCGACCCCGGCCTCAGCGGCGACTTTAGCCAAGGCATTATTCACCGACTGGATGCGGCCATTGGGGAGTTCTAGGAGGCGATCTCGCCCTTCCCAGGTGGCTTGTTCCGCCCCATGGGGCAAGATCGACTGCACCACAATGTCCGCCTCAGGATGGTGCTGCCGTAGATACTGCACCGTTTCCTGAATGTTCTGCACCAGCTGATCCTCCGATACGCCCCCCAGCAGATCATTGATGCCCACCATCAAAAATACGGTTTCAATCGGGGCGTCATCCAACAGCGGCAGTCGCTGATACAGGCCATCAGAGCGCTCCCCCGAGATGGCTTGGTTGAGCCAAGTGCGCCGCCCCGGCATTAAATGGGGCGGGAACCAGAGACTAATCGAGTCCCCCAGCAGCACAGTCAAACGCTCGGCGGTCTGCGCCGCGATCGCCTCTTGGCGCAGCAACTCCACCCATTGCTGATAGTTCAAATACTGGCGCTCGCCCAACTGAGACACCAAAATACTGCTCCCCCGAGGGAGGGGCACCGAGGCATGGGCATGGGGTAAAACCGCTGACTCTCGGGGCACGCTGCGTAGGCTAAACAGAACGGCCACAAAGAGCAGGCCATTCATGGCGAGGGAGAGTAACGCCCAAGCAGGAAGGGATCGCAAGCGTTCCAGCACGGCAACAGTCTGATATCCAGGGGGAATGGCTCAAATTGTAGACAGAACTCTAGAGCGTGTCATCCACTCCTGGTAAAAGTCTGATGGAGTCAGCATGGCAAAGGGCTCAATTCCCATCACGATTCAGATTTCTGGCACCCTTGCACCTCTATTCCTCTAGTTCCCCCAACTATCCCAAAATCCTGACAATGAGACCCTTGAGATGAGTCCTATCCGTGGTCTTCTGGGGTGATGTTCATAAAGGGCACTGTCGCCTGGGGTAAAGGCACTGTTGATTCAGTCGCGATCGGTGTTACGGGTAGAGCGGTGCCGCAGCGTTTACAAAATTGGGCATCGGCATCGTGCTGGCTCCAGTGACATTGACTGCAGGACACCGAGCGGGTTTGAGAGACCTTGACCACACTGCGGATCAGCGCACTCAACTGGGTGGGAATCAGGGTGATCCCGGTCAAAATCATCAGCACCGTAAACCAGCGCCCTGCTTCAGAGACGGGGGTGATATCTCCAAAGCCAACGGTAGTCATGGTGACGACGGCAAAGTAGGCCGCGTCTAAATAAGAGCTAAAGGTACCGGGGTGAAAATGCTGCTCAATCTGAAAGATGATGCCCGCATAAATAAAAATCAGGGTGAACAGGGTAAAAACAATGCGGGTCACCACCAGTCGTTCGGGGGTGGCAACCCGACCCAGCCAACTGCGATCGCCCAGCAACCGTACCAAACGCAGTACCCGCAGCCACCGCAGCAGCCGCACAAACCGCATGTCTAAAAAACCCAGCAAAAAGGGCAAGATCGCCAGCAGATCAACCCAACCGTAGGGGCTAATCACATATTGCCACCAGCGATCTGTGCTCCAGGCCCGCAGGATGTACTCCAGGGTAAATAAGCCCAGAATCACCCAGTCAATGATGTGAAACAGACTTTCGAGTTCTGGAGAGAGGGGGTAGGTTTCCACCACGAAAATGGCAGCGGAAATCAAAATCAGCAGGGAAACCAGACTGGTCACCCAACCCCCACTACCCGGTTGAGTATCGTCAAAGGCGGTGACGAGGCGTTGCTTGAGGTCCACGATGCAAAGCCATACAAAACGTTCTGATTTTATTCGGAGCTGGGTTCCTGCTGAGGATGCTGATCTTCAGCTTCGCCCGTCACCGGAGTTTGGGATTCACCCACTTGCTCGGTTTCGGGGCAGTCTTCGGCGATCGCCAGCTCAACATCTCCCCTCGGAACCACCGCCAGTCGCTGCATGACTGAGCCAATGCTCTCTAGGCGAACCATTTCTTCCCAAGAGCAGACCTCGTCCTCTTCGTCGGTTTCGTACCGGAGGGTGACTAGATCGCCTTCGATATCTAGAATTGTGGCCCGCTCTAACCAACGCTGCTGATCCCGCAAGAAAATCCAAACTTCTCGTCCTTCGGAGCAAAGCTGATAAATCTTGCGATGAAGCATGGATTGTTTCTCCTCAAACAAAACGCTTAAACCAAATTCCTAACGTTAGGGCTCGAAATCATGGAAACGCACTTGGCGAAGCTCAAAGTGATGCAATCAGCTCTAAGCCCTGACCGTGCGCTTGGGAATGTGTCTTAAGCCATCCGTCTATTGGGCCATTGCCACCGACGATTCTCTACAGTCTACGCATGGAGGTGACCCAGTGACATAAAAAACCGATAAATCAACGTTTCATGAACCCTCCGTACTCGGGTTTATATTCAGCAATGAAGCGACCCTCAGAATCGTAAAGCTCAATTGATAACCGAGAACGGTTACCCAATTGCATAATGCCCTGCACAAGGGCATGGGTTTGCTCAACCACCTCAATGGGTTGGGCTAGGCGGTTTGTGGGGGGCGAGATCGACCGCATCACCCCTTGGTCATAGGGAGCCAAGAGGGTGATGCGGGCCTGTTGATTAATGCTGGTGTAGGTGCAAAGGGCGGCACCCGCTGGGCAAATTTGGGCCAGATCAGCCTCTAAGGTTTGCAGAGCCACCGCCTGACGCAGGTTGACTTCGGCCCGTTCTAAGGAGCCCTGATAGACATTCAGCAGGACTTGGGCCTCACTATGGTGTGCGGTCTCTTTCGGCACCTGCTGGACGCCATTAACCGCCTGTCGCCAGTGACGCACTGCCACGGTCCATTGGCTCTGGCGCTGGGCGGTCTGGGCGAGTTGGGCTTCGGCCACGGCGGCGCTGTAGGTGCGTTCCCCTGCTTTTTCACGATTGACGCGGGTGCGAGTAGTGACCAACTGGCGCTGGTAGCTTTCTTGCAGGGGGTAAGCATCTTCGTAGGCGAGGGTGCCCTGGGGGATACGGCGCAGGGCATTTACCGCCGCCTGCCAATCTTGATGGGCTAGTTCCCAGGCTGGGAGGGTAACAGCGGTCTCGGTACGGGTACTGGCCAGTTGCCCCGCCTGTAGGGCTGCGTTGAGGTTGGCCTCGGCGTCTTTCTCGGCTTGGATGCGATCTCCAATGACTTGGTGATTGGCCTCGTATTCTGATAGCTTGGTTTGCACCAGAGCAGCCAAGGGGCTGCTGTCAGGTACCCGCTGTAGGGTGGCGATCGCCCGTTGCCATAGCAGATGAACCTCCACCCAGTGGGGAATCGGATGGGGCGGATCTTGGCTATTATTAGCGGCCTGAATCGCAAGGTCTTGGGCGTCCATCACCCAGCTCAGATCAGCCAGTTGACTACGATAGCGGGCCAGATCAGCCTGAATCGCATCGTAATGACGAGACCAAGGCGGCACCGCTGACAGCAACTGAATCGCATCCAGAAGTTCACCCTGGGCAAGGGCAACGTCGCTAACCGTCGGGGTCTTATCCAGTCGAGTCAGGGCGGTTTCGCTCAGCTCATGGGCGGTTTGGCGGCGGGGACAACTGCCCACCAAGCAGGGGCGCGTCACCCCGTAGGCCAAGATGCCCGCCACCAGCCCGCTAGCAGCTAGGGCTCCAATTTTCGGCCAAGGCCAAGTGCGGCACTGTTGCCAATATTTTTGCCACAGGGGCGGGATGATGGTCGTGGTGGCTGGGGCTGCAGCCTCTGGGTCCGGTGGGTCAATCTCCTGCAGTTCTCTGGGGACCAGTGCCGAGGGTAGGAGCACCAGTGCTCCTGAATCTTCCAAAGGAGATTGCTCCTCCTCCGTTAGCGATGCTGAGCTGTCACGGGCATCAAAGAGATCGGCGACCGCATCGGCGGGTTGCCAACTCCAGCGGCGGGCTGCGTAGGGGCTGGTCTCTCCCTGTTGCCGCAGATAAAACCGCACGGGCAGTTGGCCCGCATCATTCAGCAAGGTTTCGGGCAGCTCGGTCTCCAGCAGCCCTTGCCGGGTGGCGATCGCTAATCGTCTGAAATGGCGGTTTCTAGCATCATCATCGGTGGCAATTTGAGCCTCCTCCGCCAGCACGAGCAGTCGCTGGTGTTGGACCCGGCATCGTACCAGGGTTTCAGCATCAGCGGAGATCGCGGCCTGAATGCGGGTCTCTAGGGTGAAGGCAAATTGCTCAAAGGCAGCGGCATGGGGGAACAGGGAAACAGCCATAGGACCATCCAGGGCAAAACGTTCGTCATTCGCAAACACCCCATCGACCGGCCAGGGTGTTTGCGAAATGATAGCTAAACCCTGTCCAACCTGAACAATTGAGTTTTGGATGGATGGAACCAAGGGCTCAAGCGCCCAAATCCTGACGTTGGCCACTGCAATCTCTAGCGATTGGCCAGTCCAGCCAGCACGCCGCTGTAGAGCTGCGTCAGGGCGGCCTCATCTAAGGGTTGACTGGCATCATTCCAGGTGGCGACCACGCAATAGGTGCGCCCTTCTGGAGATTGGACCTGGGTGGTTAGGTTCAAGACTCCGGGTTCTGAGCCCCCTTTAAAGGCGATCTCCTGCCAATCGCTGGGTACGGCCACCCCTGGATTCACCCCCATCAGTGGCAAGTCAGCCACCTGACCCATCAATTCACAGAGGTCCTGGGCGGAAAAAAACCACTCCACATCCAGCGCAACGGGGTCGCCGGTGAAGAGGCCAACCGGGGGCAGTGGGGCAGTGCGCAGTTCAGCCAGGAGCGCCTCGCGGGCGGCAGCATCCCCCTGACGGTACTGGGTGAGCAGCGCTTCATTGGTGGGATTTTTGAGGGTAAAAAAGGCGCGGGTGGTGAGTAGAGGTGAGTTGTTACCCGCAAAAGCCGCGATCGCATCTTGACCCAAGCGATCGAGCAGGGCATCGGTGGCGGTGTTGTCGCTAACCGAAATCATCAGGGTGGCCAGGGTTTCGAGGGTGAGATGACTGCCCACGGGCCAGGTTTGGAGGAGACCACTGGGCAAGCTGACATGGCGCTCTTCTAAGGTGATCACATCCCCCCAACTCAGCACCCCTTGCTCAATTTGAGACTGCAGCGCCGCCAGCACCGCCAGTTTAAAGGCTGAACCCACCGCCAAATGCTGGTCCGAACTGACCTGAGCCAGAACCTGCCCCTCCTCAAGCACCAGCAGGCTGGCATCCCCCGCAAAGGCTTGAATCTGGTCAACCGCCTCGTCTAAAGACAGGGGCGGACCGGCAGGGGAAATCAGTAAACCCGCAATTCGCCCCTGGGCATCCAGAACAATTTGGGCTTCAGCCGCCCCCCGCTCAAAGGTGAGATAAAACCCGTCTCCACGGACCTCTATGGCTTGTAGCGGGCCGAGTTGCGCCCCAATGGTGGTCAACAGGGCTTGAATCTGGGGAAACGGGATCTGTTGCAAAAAACTGGGGGCAAACCAGTCGGACGTGAGGGATTCAGTGGTCAATAGCCGTTCTAAAACCTGTCCTGGCGTGATGTTCTCTGCAGGGGCTGACACTTCGCCCGCTGCTTGGGCGATCGCCCCCTGGCTGAGTAGGGTCGTGGGCACCAGCATCAGGACCAACGCAAGCAATAAAGACGCTAAAGACATCATTGAGAACACCTCATCCTGCAAACAACGCGATCAGGCGGCAGATGGACTCAAGCCCCAAAATGAGCGTTAGCCAGTGACGAATCGAGATAAGCCCCTATGGGCCATAGGTCTGAAACGCTAAGCGAGCTGCCCCCACCATCCCCGCCTGATTGCCCAATTCTGCCACGCGCACCTGCAAGCCTTCCCGAGAGCTGGGCAAGACTCGCCGCTCAATTTCGGCCCAAGTGGCCGACAAAAACAGGTCTGCCCCGGCACTAATGCCGCCCCCCAAGATAATCGCTTCGGGCGTAAACAGATAAATCAAGCTGGTGAGCCCGACCCCGAGATGGCGACCATAGGTTTGCCAAAAGGAGATCGCGCTTTCATCCCCTGCTTTTGCTTGGGTCGCTAGGTCCCCTGGCTCACAGCCGGTTTCTCGCCGTACCGCCCGCACCGAGCAGTACTGCTCTAGGGAGCCCTGGTTGCCGCTATTGCAGGGCGGCCCTTCTGGATTCAGCGTAATCAGGCCCGGCTCTGCGGCTGCTCCCAACCGGCCCACAAATAATTTGCCATTCAGGATCACTGCGCCCCCGACCCCCGTCCCCAGGGTCAGCAAAATCACGTCTTGAAATTGCCGCCCTGAGCCCAGCCAAGCCTCTCCTAGCCCTGCACAGTTGGCATCGTTCGCTAAAACCGTGGGGCGCTGAGTTTGGGTTTCTAGCCAGTCCGCTAGGGGCACATCTTGCCAACCCGCCAAGTTAATCGCGACTCGGGCCATGCGCCCCGCTGCATCGGCAGGCCCAGGGGTACCCACCCCAATCGCCCCAGCCGTTTGGTCAGGATCGAGCTGGGCGATCGCCGTTACCATCGCCTCTAAAACCGCCGTTGGGGTTGCCGGTTGTGGCGTGGGCACGGTCAAGGACTGCAGGCACTGCCCGTCTTGGCTAAATCGCCCCAATTTGATGGCCGTGCCCCCTAGATCAATCCCGATTACTTGCTCAAGGCTCGTTGCCATTACGTGCTCCGGTTCCCCTGTATGAATGCGTGCCGATCAAAAGTCGATTAGTTCTTCTTGCAGGTTGGGTGGCGCGATAGCAAAACCCAACACGGCCCATGATTGTTGGGCTCCACTGTGTTTCACCCAACCTATAGAACTCTGATTTCTAAAGTTGACGATGCACGAGTTCCCCCCAGAATTGGGGGGCTAGGGGGGCAAATCATCCCTCATTGATGCAACATCTCCAAAAAATTAGGCGCTCAAGCAATGCTTAAGCGCCTAAATCGGTTCGGACAGTGATGGTATGGGCGAGCCTTAGCGAAAGCCGACTGAGGCTTGCCATACAAATGCCAACAGCAAAAAGAACACCGGAATCACGGGCAATACATCCACTAGGGGATTGAAAATTGAGTAGGCCTCGGGCAGTTTTGCAAGCAGGAGAGCAACTTCCATTGGCGGTTCAACCTCTTCAACACAGGTTCTCATAATTGCCATGGATTGTAACACGGCGACTTACCGCTTCATTCATCGACGGGTGTTTTACCTGAGAGCCAAGGACCGAATTCATCCACGAAGCGATCGCTCAAAATCGCTGCTCGTATGCGCTGGGTAAACCGCACCAGCTCAGTGATGTTGTGAATAGACAGTAAGGTAAACGCCAGTAACTCCTTGGCGTGGATTAAGTGGCACAGATAGGCTCGACTAAAGTTTTGGCAGGTGTAACAGGGGCAGGTGGGATCCAAAGGCGCAAAGTCTTTGCGGAATCGAGCATTCTTTAAATTCCAGCGCTCGCCCTGCACTAAGGCACTGCCGTGGCGGGCCAGCCGCGTGGGGATGACGCAGTCAAATAAATCCATCCCGGCCGCGATCGCCTGGGCCATCTCTCGATACGTCCCTACCCCCATCAGGTAGCGGGGTTTATGCTCGGGCAACAGAGGCGTGGTGGCCCGTACAATTTTTTCGATCAGCTCCGGAGGCTCTCCCACGCTGACGCCACCAATGGCATAACCAGGCAAATCCAGATCTCGCAATGCGGCGGCGGCCTGGGCGCGCAAATCTAAATAGACGCCCCCCTGCACAATCCCAAACAAGGCCTGATCTTGGCGATTGTGGGCCTCCCTGCAGCGCTTCAGCCAGCGGTAGGTGCGATCGGTTGCCACCACCACCGCCTCTCGACTGGCCGGGTAAGGCGGGCATTCGTCAAAGGCCATAATCACATCCGCCCCCAACTGGTTTTGGATGCGAATAGATTCCTCCGGGGTGATATTAATCTGCCGACCATCCTTAGGAGAGCGAAACTTTACTCCCTGCTCTGAAATGGTGCGCATTTCGCTGAGGCTAAACACCTGAAACCCACCTGAGTCGGTGAGCATGGGGCCATCCCAGCCCATAAACTGGTGCAGTCCCCCCGCAGCGGCAACAATATCCTCGCCCGGTTGTAGATGCAGATGGTAAGTATTCGCCAGCACCATCTGCGCCCCCGTGGGCTTGAGCTGCTCAGGGGTCACGGTTTTGACATTCGCCAAGGTTCCCACCGGCATAAACCGAGGCGTCTGCACCAGCCCGTGAGGCGTCGTAAAAACCCCTGCCCGCGCCTGAGTCTGGCTGCAGCGGGCTTCGCAAGTATAGGTAAAGTCGGTCAATGGATGACAGCCGCTAGCCTAGGGAAACATCATCATCTAGACAGGCGTCTAGCTGGGCAGAGAGCGCCTCAGCCACCATGGCCTCCAAAGCGGCAACATTGACATTACGGCTAGCCTGCTCATGGAGAGGCGTGGTCGTCGGCAGCAATCGTAAGCGCCGATCGTCCCGAACCAGGTTAAAGCAGGTTTTTTGGTCCGGCAAACGCTCTAACTCCAAGCAGTCAAAGCTATGCACATTCAGGTAAAGACTTTGATTTGCCACTAAGGTGGCCATAGCGGGGTCCGCAAAGACATCCATGATGTAGCCGGTTCCCTGGCTCATCACCGTGCCGTCATGAACATCGGAGTAATTCACTTGCCCGAGGTCATTCAGCAGCCTCAACATGTCCGCCTTGTTTATCACCGTACCGTTGTCAACCAAACAGGGTGCAGGGGTACGGCCAGAAGCGGCAAAATCATAGCTCATAGGTTTGTCTCAAATTGCAGACAACGATCAGCAAATGCTACAGCGCAGCATTGATGACCTACGGGACTATTCTCACGATAGTCGATCATCCGGGGATCGATCTCATTATTGGGACGATTTTCTAAAACATTGCCCATGCCGCGGCCCAAGCGAGTCGCCATCCAAATCCCCGAAATCCCTGACAAATAAGGGCTCTGAGCTTCATGCCAGCATCTTCCAAGTGCTCAAACCCTCGGGGACGGTTTTCCCAGCGCACACCAGTAAGCTTGTTCTGAAATTGGTTCTTAATTTAATTTTGGCCAGATAATTTTAGTTGGATAGATTTGTATACATCGCAATTGTGAGGAAATTAAATAAAAGTAAAAAGCACTCTATTTGTAGGGTTCTAATACTTTGAATAAGGGGTGATCAGCACTATATATATGTTTAATTGATCGATTACGGGCGCTTTGCGATGCATCGTGCGTGGAACGCGCTTAGCCGTTGGGTAAGGCAGTTGGCAGCAGCGGTGGTGTTTTATACCCGTTTGCCATTACCTAGTCATTGGCCGTTTGATTTTCGCGGCATCGCCCGTTACGCCCCCTTGGTTGGCCTAGGGATGGGGGGGCTGCTGGGTCTTGGGGATTTGGGTTTGATGGGTTTGGGGGTTCCTGCCGGGACCCGGAGTGCGTTTGTAATCGTGATTTGGGTGGGGCTGACGGGCGGGCTACATCTGGATGGGGCGATGGATACGGCGGATGGATTGGCGGTGATGGAGCCGGAGCGTCGCTTGCAGGTAATGGCCGATAGCCGTTCTGGGGCCTTCGGGGTGATGGCGGCGATCGCGATCCTGGCACTCAAGCTGATGGCGCTGATCGATCTGCACCAGGGGCGCTGGTTTGCGTTGATGGCGGTCGCGGCCTGGGGGCGCTGGGGACAGGTGGTGGCGATCTACCGGTATCCCTATCTCAAGCCAGAGGGCAAAGGAGCTTTCCATAAAACCCACGCAAAGCCCAAGTTGGACTGGATCCTAGGCTGGGCCTCGATTATGGGGCTGAGTTTGATTGGGGCGACCGTTGGGTAGCTCAGTTGGCGATGGGTCGTTGGGGTGAATCTGGCCACGATCGCGATCGGGGCCTGGTTTTACCGCCAATTGGGGGGCCACACGGGCGACACCTATGGGGCCGTGGTGGAATGGACCGAGGCGCTGCTGCTGTGCTGCGCAGCCGCTTTGCAGTAAGGGCAAACCTGTTAGGGTGAAATCATGACACCCACAGACATTACCCCCATTCTCCAAACCAGATTTGGTGCTGACCTCCAGATCAATTCCGCTGATTCCTGGCAGGTCGAGACCTCCGAATTCCGCCTGCTGGTTCTGCTCTCTGCCGATCACAGCTGGCTCAGGATTTTGGTGCCGATCGCCCCAGCCCAAGAGGTGCAGCCTTTTTTGCAGCAGCTCTTAGCCGCCAACTTTGAAGACACCCTAGAAGGCCGCTACGCGCTCCACAAAGACATCCTGTGGAGCGTTTTTCATCACGATGTGGCCAGTCTGCAACCGGATGCCTTTGATGCGGCCATGACCCGCTTGTTGGCGATCAAGCAGCAGGGAGTTGAGCCCTTTTTCAACGTGATGATGGAATCGCAAATTCGTCAGATCGTTTATGCCTCCAAGCGCCAGGGGCAGTCCCTAGAGGCCACCATGCAAACCCTGGATCGCCTCTACAGCGAAGGGGTGATGGGGGACCTCAGTCAAGGCAACGATTACCAGAGCAAAGTCTTGGGGGCTTGGCGGCAGCAGCTAGAGCGACTTTGGCCTGAGGTAGAGGGATGAGTCAGGTGCAAACCGTGGGCGATCGCATCCGCCAAGATTACGCCTGCTTTCCCCAGAACCAGAGCTACGACCTCTACGCTGAGGACGTGTATTTTGAGGATCCGCTCAATCGCTTCCAGGGGGTGAAGCGCTATCGAGACATGATTGCCTTTATCCAGCGCTGGTTTCAAAACCTAACCCTAGAATTGCACCGACTCGATCTGCAAGGGGAGCAAGCATTTCAAACCCATTGGACCCTAAGCTGGATCGCCCCGTTCCCTTGGAAGCCCGCCATGGCCATTTCAGGCTGGACGGACTATCGCCTCAACGAACAAGGACAGATTGTGGCTCACATTGATCACTGGCATTGTTCCCGTTGGGCGGTGGTGATGCAATTATTTGGCCAATCGCCGGAGCCATCTCCTGATCAGCGTTAGTGCAATGTCAAGATTCAGAGCGTGTGTAGCGTGGTGTCGAGGTTACGAGACCCACGGTCTGGGTTAATCGGTTACATTTCGTGGGTCGCACTACGTTTGACCCACGCTACGACCACTAGTACTTGACGGCCTGTTTTGAAGGGCGGGGGTGCAGAGTTTGAGCGGCTAAGGGCATATAAAGTCTGCAAGTGAGGTCATAATGAGACCTGCTGGGTTTAGGGCCTGATGCTTACTATTCAAAACCTCTCTAAAGCCTATGGCAGCTATAGGGCTTTAGACGACTTGAATTTACAGATTCAGTCTGGCGAGGTGTATGGCCTTTTAGGGCCGAACGGTGCCGGTAAAACCACCACGATCAACGTGATTTGTGGGCTGCTCAGGGCTGACCAGGGAGAAGTTTGGATCAATAACCGCCCCGCCGGAGATGCCACAAAACCTTGGGTGGGGGTAATGCCCCAGGCCAACCTGCTCTATCGCAGCCTCTCTTGCGAAGAGAATGTGGCTTTTTTTGCCAAGCTTTATGGGTTGCCCCGCAAAAGGCGTTTTCAGCGCGTCCAAGACTGTCTTGCTGCCGTGAACCTTTTAGAGCGGGCCAAAACCCCTGCGGAACGGCTAAGTGGCGGCATGCAGCGTCGCCTCAGTTTGGCGATCGCCATGGTGCACCACCCTAAACTCTTGATTTTGGATGAACCCCCCACCGGCCTTGATATTGAAGCCCGCCACGATGTGTGGGAGCTGATTCGTCGTCTCACCCGCCAAGAGGGGATGACGATTTTGCTCACCACCCATCTGTTGGATGAGGTGGAGCGGCTTTGCCATCGCATTGGCATTATTAAGCAGGGGAAATTACTGGTCGAGGGCACCTTGGCCAACCTGCGCCGCCGTATCCCGGCAAAGGAAATTGTCACCGTGGAAACGCACGATCCTAAGGCGGCGATCGCCCGCGGCAAAGCCTGCGGCTTCACCCCCCGTCGCTATGGATCTGACCTGGCTTTTTGGGTTCCCGAACAGCTCGATCTGAAGGCGCTGCTAGATCGATTTGACGGCATTCCCATCGATTCCATCGCTCGCCATCCGGTGCGGCTAGAGCATATCTATCTAGAGGTCACCCAGCTGTCTCAATCTACCGCCATAGCCACCAGAATCCCGGTCGTCCAGTAGGGTCAATCATTCAGGAGCAGAACGAGGACGATGGGGTATCGATTATTAATGATTTCCACTCCGGTGGGACCCCTTGGGTCTGGCCTCGGGGGCGGCGTGGAGTTGACCATGACCAACCTGGTGCGGATCTTGCATCAACGGGGCCACCAGCTCACCGTAGTCGCCCCCGAAAAATCCAGCCTGTCTGTGGATGTCAATCTGGTGACGCTACCGGGGCAATGGCAGTCCACGGCCCAGACGGCTGGACGTCAAACCCCTGTCACCCAACCCGAGCCTTCGGTGCTGTCAGCCATGTGGGGCTATGCCCGCCAGGGCCAGCAAGACTACGATTTGATTGTTCATTTTGCCTATGACTGGCTGCCCTTTTACCTGACGCCGTTTTTTCAAACCCCGATCGCCCATTTCGTCAGCATGGGCTCCCTCAACGACAGTATGGATGCGGTGATGGTGGAAGTCGCCCAGAGCCATCCCGGCACCATTGGCGTTTATACCCAGGTACAGGCTGAGACCTTTCCAAAGGCCAACTATCGGATTTTGGGCAGCGCCATTGACCTCAGCCTGTACAACTACTGTGCGGAGCCCCAAAATCAATTGGCCTGGGTGGGTCGCATTTCGCCCGAAAAGGCCCTAGAGGATGCGATCTCCGCTGCAGCCCAGAGTCAGATACCCCTGAAAATCATGGGCAAGTTAGAAGACCCAGCCTATTGGCAAGACCTGCAGAGCCAATATCCCCAGGCTCCGATTGAATATTTGGGCTTTTTTGACACCTCAGGGCTACAAGCCGCCTTAAGGACTTGTAGCGCCTTAATCATGACCCCCCGCTGGGTCGAAGCGTTTGGTAATGTGGCCATTGAAGCGCTTGCCTGCGGGGTTCCGGTGATTGCCTATAAACGTGGTGGACCGATCGAAATTGTCCGCCCTGGTGAAACCGGCTGGCTGGTGGAGCCGGATAGCGTTGCCGGTTTAGTAGAAGCCATTGGCCGTATTGACCAGATTGACCGTCATGCTTGCCGCCGTCAGGCAGAGCAGGACTTTTCACTCTCTGCCCTGGGGGAGCGATTTGAGCGGTGGTTTGAGACAATTTTGCAGGGGCATCAAGGTTTACAGGGGCATCCCTAGGGGAATCAGGCATTCATGACAGAGCCTTACAAGTTGGTCTTCGTGGTGGATGACAGCCCCACCAACCTACAGATTTTGCTGGAACTGTTGGATCAACAGGGCTGGTATGTGGCGATCGCCAAAAGTGGTGAAGAAGCGATCAAAAAGTTGCAAAAGCTCAAGCCTGACCTGATTTTGCTCGATGTGATCATGCCGGGCATCGATGGCTTTGAAACCTGCCGCCGTCTCAAAGCCTCTGATATCACCGCCAATATCCCGATCATTTTTATGACTGCCCTCGATAATCCCGCCGATCGGGTGAAGGGACTCAAGCTTGGGGCGATCGACTACATCACCAAGCCCTTTCAGCAGGAGGAGGTCCTAACCCGGCTAGATACCCATTGGCAACTGCAATATTTGAGGACCACCCTAGAGCAGCAAGTGGCCGAACGCACCGCTGCCCTGACCGATACCCTGGAACATCTAAAAACTTCGCAATTGCAGTTGATTCAGAGTGAGAAGATGGCGGCCCTAGGGGAATTGGTCGCTGGGGTGGCCCATGAGATTAAGAATCCAGTCACCTTCATTGCGGGCAATTTGAGCCATGCCGACAGCTACGTGAATGGGCTGTTGGGTTTGCTTGACCTCTACCAGCAGGACTTTCCTGAAGCGACTCCGCGTATTCAGGCCGAAATGGAGAATCTAGATCTGGACTTTGTGAGGATAGATTTTCCTAAGTTGCTGGCGTCGCTCAAGCTCGGTACCGATCGACTGCAGTCGATGGTTCGCTCCCTGCGGGTCTTTTCCCGTGCCCATGAAACCGAACGGGTGGCGGCCGATATTCACGATGGCATCGATAGCACCCTGACTATTTTGCAAAGTCGGCTGCGAGCCCAGCCCAATCGGGTTGAAATTCAGATCTCCAAAGACTACGCGGAGCTACCGCTGGTTAACTGCTATGTCAGTGAGCTTAATCAGGTACTGATGAACCTGCTGGCCAATGCTATTGATGCCCTAGAGGAGGCGATTCCGATTTGGGAGCAGCAGGATTTTGAATCGCTGGGATTGGATACCCTTGTGCCGATGATTCGCATCCGCACGGCCATGTTGGATGCAGATCGGGTGAGTGTTGCGATCGCCGATAACGGCCCTGGCATCCCAGAGGCGGTTCAGGCTCAGCTCTTTGATGCTTTTTTCACCACCAAGCCGCCAGGGAAGGGAACTGGGTTGGGGTTGGCGATTAGCTATCAAACCGTCGTGGAAAAACACAACGGCACCCTAACCTGCAACTCCGAATTAGGGCGGGGAACAGAGTTTGTGATTGAGTTACCGATTCTCACATGATCGGCTCTACGCGGCCTTCTGCAAGTCGGCGATGTACCAGCGGGGGGTGTCGTCTTCGGTGTGGACGGCGATGACGCCCAGTTGTTCGAGGGTGTTGAGGCAGTCTTGGATGGCATTTTGTTTTTCGTGCCCTCCGGCAGGTTATCGAGGGCACTCACAAGAGGTGCCCCTACATCGAAAGGGTTAATTGGGAGCCATCATCAGTCTTAACCACGTCAATGCGGGTTTGAAAGGCCTCTCGAAAGTGGGGCACATGGGTCACAGCCAAGACACATTGAAAGTCTGAGGCGATCGCGTTAATGGCCCCAATCAGGCGATCGCAGCCGGTTTGATCTTGACTTCCAAAGCCTTCGTCAATGATCAGGAGCTGCAGAGGCGTACCAGAGCGCTGGGCCAGCAGCCGCGCCAGAGCCAGACGAACCGAGAAATTGACTCGAAAGGCTTCACCACCGGAATAGGTTTCATAGGGGCGGGTTCCCTGGGCATCGGCAATCAAGATATCTAAGGTATCAATGGGTTTGTGGCGATTGCGTCCAACCCGTTGGGTGACAAACTGCACCTGCAGCTGATGGGCACTGAGGCGGCTGAGAATTTGGTTTGTTTCTGTTTCAAGCTGAGGCAAGGCATTTTCGATTAGTAGCGTCTGCAGGCCATTGCGTCCAAAAGCAGTAGCCAGTTCTTGATAGACCTGCTGATGGCGTTGGGCGGCTTGCTGGGCGGCTTGCTGGGCCTCAAACTGATTTTGAAGTTGCTCAAGAGCTGCCAACTGCTGCTGCAAGGCCCCCTTCTGTGCCAACGCAGCCTCTCGCTGTTGTTGTTGTTGCTGGAGTTGGGCTTCTAATGGCGCAAGGGTAGCTGGATCGCTCGCTTGGGTGAGCTGCTCGGTTTGGGCTTGCAGCTTTTGGGCGATCGCCCCATGGGCTTGGTCTAGGTCACTTTGTTGGGCTTGAATTGCGGCAATTTGTGCCTTGAGTTGCGGTTGCCTCTGTTGGGCCGTCAGCAGAGATGAATACTTTAAGGCCCAGGGCTGAGTCTCTCGGAGCGCGGCACGGACCTGTTGATGATGATCTAAACCATAGCCAATGGCTTCGATTTGGGTATCGATTGCTTTCAGCTTTTGGACTGTTTCTGAGTTTTCAAGGTAATGATGCTCTCGCTCGATCTCTAATAGAGCCTGCTCTAGGGCTGGTTTTTGGTTCAACCATTGGCGCTGCTGCTGCTCTGCCCGCTGAATTTCGGCTTGCTTGATTTCGGCCCAGCGGAGCTGCTCAACCCGTCCTCGGGCCAAGGCATGATCCCGCTCGTCGTAGGCTAAATCGGCCAGTTGCTGCGCTAAATCCTCTAGGGCTTGGCGGGTTTCGCCCCCATAGGCTTGTTCTGCAAGGCAGCGCTCTAAATGGGCTTGCTCGGTGGTAAGCTCGGCTAATTGCTGCTGCAGGGCTTGACCTGATGTGATTTGGGCCTGCAGTTTACCCCGCGTTTCAAGGACTTGGTCATAGGCGGTTAGCTCTATTTCCACATCACGATACTCTTGCCGCAGCACCTGGATTTCTCGCTCTGAAGCAGCAAGCTGCTCACGAATCCCCCAGATTTCTGCCTCTAGTTCGGCTTGCTCTTGGCGGTGTTGTCCTAGGCTATTTTGCCGATGCTGTTCGTTGAAAGGCCCATCGCAGACCGGGCAGAGGGCTGATGGCTCCGAAAGCAACGCCGTTGTCTGGGCCAGTTGAGCCAATTTCAACTCACAGAGTCGTTGCTGTGCCTGCAGCTGATCCATAAACCGACGACGCTCTAGTCCCTTTTCATGGACCTGCTCTAAATAAATCCGGCGCGTGGCTAGCGTTTCTAGGGTTTTCCCCACGGTTAGTACCGCTTGGTGAAGCTGCGGGTATTCCCGTTGCTGCTGCTGCAACTGCGCTTGGGATTGGCTCACCAGGGTCAGTCGGGTGGTGAGTTCAGCCTGTTTGTGTTCAAGCCGCTGTTGCAGGGTCTGCTGTTGTTTCAGTAAGGGACTCACCTTGGCCTGCAGGGCTTCTAGTGACCGTAAACGGGCTCGGGCAGATTGGAGGCGTTCGATCGCGGCAGCGGCGGTATCTTGTTTTTGCAAAATCGGTTCGAGTCCCTGAAGTTGTTGCTCCAGATGTGCCAAGTCGGCTTGAGCCCTTTGATGGCGTTGCGCTAGGGCTTGAGCGGCAGCCTGATGTTGCTCGGTCAGGGTTTGATGCCGAGCCTGGAGCTGCTGTACTTGGAGCGATTGACTATTTAGCTGGTCCTCTTCGGCTTGAAGCGATTGCAGGTGCTGCCACCCCGCCTCAATGGCGTCGGCATCTTGCAGTAGCCGTTCCAGAGCCTGCTGTTGCTCCGATAAAGGGGTCAGAGTTTGGGCCAACTGAGCCTTTTGCTCGGTTAAATGCTGGGCTTGTTGCTGTAGCAGAGAGATTGCCTGTTCTTGCTGTTGCCGCTGATGACGCTGTTGTTGGGCTTGGGTCAGACGATTCTGGGTCTCTTGCTGCTGAGTCTCTAGGGTTTGCAGCCTGTGCTTTATGTCGGCCACGGCTTGGGTGATCTGACTGCGCTGGGTCAGTTGGGTTTCAAGGGATTGGAGTGATGGGGTGAGGACAGTGCTTTCGGCTTTAGCTTGGCGAGCCCGCTCCTTAGCCTGTTCGGCCAGCGCGTCATACTGGGTCAGTTTGAGTAAATCGGCCAAAATCTGTTTGCGCTCATGGGGACGCTTCACCATGAACGCATCAGCTTGCCCTTGACGCAGGTAGGCTGAGTTCACGAAGGTGTCGTAGTCGAGCCTGAGCACTTGAATGATCACCTGCTGCGTCGCCCGCATGGTGCGGCGGGTCAAAGGCCGAAACCCCTCATCAGTTTGGACTTGAAACTCTAGATTGCCCCCTTGATTGCGATAACGGCTGCGCAAGATTCGGTAAACCTGATGGTGATGCTTAAACACAAAATCCACCTGGGCCTCTAAGGCCCCTTGGTGGATAACGGCATCTTCGGTGGCGGCGCGACCATACCCCCAAACGGCCCAGGCGATCGCCTCTAGCAGCGAAGACTTACCTGCCCCATTCGGCCCAGAGATACAAGCCACATGCAACCCTCGAAAATCGAGCGTTGCGGTTCGATAGCTGAGAAAGTTTCGCAGGGTAAGTTGTCGTGGAATCATGGCAAAGATAGCTTTAGCTACTTTGCTTCAGGCACCTCAAATCACTCTGATTCCCAGTACAAAAGCAAAGATGGGCCGCCACACAGTTCCACTGTAGCAGTACATTAGATCCTAAATACAGGCGATCTATAGTAAATTCGATCTGCTGATCGATTCCGGCAATTTGATAGGGGGAATTGATCGATGGGTATTTGGGCTAGGCCGCGTCAATCGAAATAACGTGACGGGGTTGAGCGGGCTCCAGCGGGTCAGGGGACCGACAGCGATGGTGCGGGTGAGGTTCACCTGGTAGCCCTGAAGCTGCCACTGGGGATGGTGGCGGAGCCATTGGGTGAGTTCAGCTTGGTTTTCTAGGGTGGCGATCGCTAAAACAATCTGCCCACCGGCCCTCAGCCGCTGACTGCAGGCGTCGAGAATCGGGATTAATGCCCCGCTGCTGCCCCCAATGAAAATACGGTCGGGGTCGGGCAGCTCGGCCAGCACGGCTGGAGCCTTGCCCGAAACGGCTTGTACAGCGGTGCTAAACCGCTGGGCATTGCGGCGAATCAGCTCAACGCCCATGGCAGTTTGTTCGATCGCGTAGACCCGACCCTGAGGACAAAGCCGCGCTGCCTCAATGCTGACGCTGCCGGTGCCCGCACCGATATCCCACAGAATTTGACCGGGCTGAAAGGCCAGTTCCCCCAAGATCAATAGCCGTACTTCCCGCTTGGTCATCAGCCCTGGGCGATCGGGAAAGCTCAAAAATAGATGATCCGGGATGCCCAGCGGCGGTAGCGGGTCTGGCATCGGTGCAGCCCCCTGCTGCTGCAAGATAACCACATTCAAGGGGGCAAAATTTTCCGCCTGGGCCGCTGCCCAGGACCAAGGCTGGACCCGCTCACGATCGCTACCCAGATTTTCACAGACCCAAAGTTGATAGGTGACGGGTAGGGCCAAGTCGGCCAATAAACGGGCAATTGCGCCTGGGGTGTGGGTGTGATCGGTCAGGACTGCAATCGGGCTTTTTCCCTGCTTCAAGGCTTGGGTGAGGACTTCCACCGAACGGCCATGGGCGCTGATCAGCGTCGCCCCTTGCCAAGGGCATTTCACCCGACTAAAGGCCAACTGCATGGCACTGGTATGGGGATGAAAGGTCAACACCTCCGGCGGGCAGACCGTGAGTAGCCACCGACCCAAGCCGAAAAAGAGGGGATCCCCTGAAGCCAACACCACCAGAGGGCTCGGTTGCTGCCGCTCCAACCAGTCCTGGAGTCGCACCGCCAATTCATCGAGTTGGCCCACTAAGGGCCAGCGATCGCCCTGATGGTGCGGGAAATAGCTCTGATGGCGATCGCTGCCCACCAGCACCGATGCTGAGGCCACCAGCTCCACAAGGTCAGGGGCTAGCCCTGCCGCCCCATCCAAACCAATTCCCACCACTTGAATGGGCGTCATGGCTGCTGCTCCCAGGCCCAAATCAATAGGGCATTGATAATCGCGGCGGCGACAGGGGAGCCGCCTTTGCGGCCCTCAATCCGGATGTGAGGGAGTTGTGTCTGGGCCAGAGCCGCCTTGGCCGCTTCTACCCCCACAAACCCAACGGGGGCACCAATCACCAAAGCCGGTTGCTGCGGGGAGTGAACGGCGCGATCACAGAGGGCTTGCAGGGCGGTTGGGGCGTTGCCAATCACAAAAATCCCCGTGGGATACTGTTGCCAAGCCCGGAGCAGACCCGTTTCGGTGCGGGTGCGACCGGGCTCAGCAGCATCCGCCAGATCCACCGCTGCAATTAAGGGATTTTGAAAAGTGCGCTGCACCACCCCCTGACAGCCCTGGCGCACCATCCCCACATCGGTAATAATCGGCACCTGGGCCTGCAAAGCCGCGATCGCGATCTCAATCGCCCCTGGTGAAAACTTGAGCCATTGCTGAAACTCAAAGTCGGCAGTGCTATGAATAATCCGCCGCAGCACTGCATATTCCGGGGCTGGCCAACTGTGGGGGTCGATTTCGCGATCGATGATGGCAAAGCTCGTTTGCAAAATCGGATGATGCGGGTACGGAGGCATGGAATTAATGTGAGATTTGACTTGGCGACATTGGCGATACGACCCGGTCAACCCATATCGCTATAAACCCGCCCCTTCCAAGCGCCCCCCTGCCCTTGCCAATGGCGGCGGGCTGAATCTACCGTCATCAGCGTGTACAGCACCGCAATCAACGGCAGCGCTAACGTCCATAGCCAGTTACCTCGGTACAACTGCACCGTTGGCCAATAAGCCACAGCCATCAACAGCCAGCCGCCTAAACCGACCAACACCAGCAGCATTTGTCCCCAAAGCAGCCCTAGCATAACCCCCAAAGGTGAGACTAAGTACGTCAGACCCATGCCCAATATCGTGCCGACTAACAGCCCGGGGGAGTAGTTGAGCTGGGTATAGGCACTGCGGGTGATCATGTTCCAAATACTGCGGAGATCCGGATAGGGGCGGAGGCTGTGGGTTGTGGTGCTCAGACCCAGCCAAATGGATCCCCCCGCTTTGACCACTGCCCCCAGGGCACAATCATCGATCAAGGCATCCTTGATCGCCCGCAACCCATCAATGCGCTCTAGGGCGCTGAAGCGAATCAAAGCGCAGCCCCCCGCTGCCGCTGCTGTGCTTTTCTCAGGCTGATTTACCCAGGGGAAGGGGTAAAGCATTTGAAAGAAGAACACAAAGGCTGGAATCAACAGCCTCTCCCAAAAGCTCTGACACCGCAATTGCACCATTAGCGAAACCAGATCTAATTGATTGGTCTCAGCCTGGGTCACCAGTTGCTGCAGCGTAGCTACCCCATGCTCAATATCAGCATCGGTAAAGAGCACATAGTCCGGCGGATTCGGCTGTTGTTGCAAATGGCGGAACCCCTGATCCAGTGCCCAGAGCTTTCCGGCCCAACCGACAGGCAGGGGAGCACCAGAGAGTAGGGTGAGTTTTTCTGAATGGCCCAGTGAGGCCACTGTTGATTGGGCGATCGCGGCGGTGCCATCCGTACTCTGGTCATCGACAAGAACTATGGACAGGTCGCCTGGATAAGTCTGGGTGAAGTGAGATCGCAGCGCTGTGCCAATCAAGGGCGCTTCATTTCGGGCTGGAATCACCACCGTTACCCGAGGCCAAAGGGCAGGCGGCGGTTGATTGGGATCAAGGCGCTGATCGGCTCGCCAAAACTGGCCCCAGAGAGTCAAGAGTCCCAGCCAAATCAACCCTGCCAGAATCGTCAGCCCCAGCGTTACATTTACCATGGGCCACCCCCCAATCAGCCCCTGCATCATAGAGCGTCTGCAAACTCCCCTAGGGCGCGTCATCAATTACGGGTAAAAGCCTTCCTGGGTAAGCATTACCACGCCCGTTCCCCTAATGTTGCTAGGGGCTGAAACCGTCGCACCACCAGGATTCTAGCTTTAATTGATGATAGCCCCTAGCCGTAAGGAAGAATCCTGACCCGCATAAATGGCAGCGTTAATGACCTGTAACGATTCAGCGAAAATTCAGAATTCTAGACAAGTTAGCTTGTACCAATAATGGTCGAGTTCTAGAAAGGTATTTACTAAACCGTGTAGCAAAATTAAATCAGTTGAAGTGTCCCTGAAAAGCAGTGCTCGGGCTTGAAGGATTGTACGCTAGCAGGCGGTTAATCCACCTTGGATCTGCTTCGATTACATCTGTGTTTATAAAAAGGTTTTAGGTCTTCTCTATGGCGACTCAATTGCGGACGAAGCGTTGGTTGAGATTTGGGGCAATTTCCCTAGGGACGAGCCTATTGCAGTCCCTGTTATTGGCGCTACCCGGGGTGAGTGGTGAGCGCGTTTACATTAACTACGGTTTGCTAGAACGCTACGTCTCGGTTGAATCCCTTGAAACCTATGCCTACACGGGTGAGCTCCCTCCAGAGTTGGAGTATTACCGCCGCTACTTTACCCCAGAGCAGCTAGAGCAATTTCGCATGGGGCTCTTGGTCAGTGCCGATCTGGATGTGGTGGCCGTCTCTCAGTTTCTTTATACCCCCCAGGGGGAAGCTATTTTGGACTGGCTGGGAGACATTGTGCAAACGGCGGGGCGGCAAAATGGGGCTCGTTCGATTCGGGCCGCTGTGATTTTGGCCGCCGCCAATACCGATGAGGGTGGGTTGAACCTGCTGAATGTGCTGAAAGCCTTTCCTACACAAGGGGTTCGCCTCGATCTGCAGCGCTTCTCAGGGGTGGCGGATGCGGTGGTGGGTGAGCTGAATCAAACCCAGCAGGCCACTCGTTTGATTCAGGAACAGGCTGCTGCTGCCGTTGCTGAGTCTGGCAGCGATCGCTCTATCTCCTCCCAAATTCAGTTGGCTGCAGCAGGGCCTTATTCCTGGAGTCGCCAGGTCTTGGGTCAGGCCCCACTGCCCACCGATCTCTATTTGCCCGCAGGGCAAAATGCACCGCTGGTGGTGATTTCCCATGGGTTGGGGGGCGATCGCACTACGCTAGCCTACCTAGCTGAGCATTTAGCCTCCCACGGGTTTGCGGTGGCCGTAGTGGAGCACCCCGGCAGCAATGCCAATCAGCTCAATGCGCTACTCGTTGGCCAAGCCGAAGAAGCGGTAGAGGCTGTTGATCTGGTTAACCGCCCCGTCGCCATTCAGGCCCTTTTGGACGAGCTGGAAGCCATGGCTCAACGGGATGCAGCCTTTCGCAGCCGTATAGATTTCAACCGGATTGGTGTTTTGGGGCAGTCCTTGGGAGGCTACACCAGCCTGGCGCTGGCGGGGGCCACGGTCGATCGAGACACTCTACTAGAGATCTGCCCGCCCCAAATCGACCAGCTCAACCTCTCGTTGCTACTGCAATGCTCGGTGCTGTTGGCTCCTGAACCGTTGCCCACGTTGCAAGATGATCGGATTCAAGCGGCGATCGCCATCAATCCTCTCAACAGCCAGATTTTTGGCCCCCAGGGGCTGGGCAATATCACTGTGCCAATTATGTTGGTCTCGGGCACGGCGGATACGGTGACCCCAGCCCTGGCAGAGCAAATCCGCCCCTTTACCTGGCTTCAGTCTGTTGAGCGCTACCTGATGCTTTGGGAGGGGGGCACTCACTTTTCGGCCATTTACAACGCCCAAGCTGGGGCGGAGGCCATCCCTTTGCCGGAAGCGGTGATTGGCCCAGATCCTGAGGTGGCCCAGCGCTACCTCAGAATTATGGGGCTAGCTTTTTTCCAGACCCACCTGGCTGGGGATGACAGCTATCGTCAGTATTTGGACCCCGCTTTTGCCAATGCCCTTAGCCAATCAGACCTACCGCTTTCGTTGGTGCAGGAGTTGATGTTGGCTGAGTAATGTGAATTTTTCTTGGGAGCGAGGAAGCTGACGTGCTACTAGGCACAAGGTGTAGCTGCAATGTAATGGCGCGTATGACAAAGGATACTAGACCACTGGGCTAATTTTGGACAATTTAGCCTAACTGGCACAACCAAGAATTAATGGTTTAGGTGTAATACGAGCTCATATAGTTGCAGGGGTGAATTAAAGCCTGGAAAACATGATGACAATAGGTTTGACCGCCGCTGGAAGGCATTGCCTAGTTGCCTTCTTCAGCAGCTATTCAGGGGGATCAGTTCATCAAAGCACAAGCCCAGTGCCGTGACACCCGTTAGAGAGCCCTAGGGACGAAAACATACTCGAAAACCGATGACGTTGAAGCGCTCGCTGGCATCCGCGTTGAAGCGAGACGCAGAGCGGCAATCTCTCGGATTGCTGTCCCAGGAGCCGCCGCGTACAACGCGAAGTTTCTGACTCCCCCCTTCTAACCAAGCTCTTCCATTGGTAGGAGCCGTTCTGAACAAGCCAGCATAACTGTCATGCCAAACATCCTGGCACCACTCACGGACATTGCCGTGCATATCATAAAGGCCAAACTTGTTGGGTGGGAATGAGCCTACCTTGGTTGTTGTGCCTGCTTGCGTATTTTTAAGTTCATTGAGAAGTTCATCGCGGCTCTGGCTAGTAAATTCTTCGGACAAACTCCCTGAGCAAAGGCGACCACGTGCCTGAACAATAAATTCCGTGGATACTACACCCGATTGGAAGTCTTCTCTTGCCATTCTCTCAACAAGCTCTCTCTTGCTTTTCAGACCTTTTGGGTCAGCCCCGCCGTAATTGACCCGACTAGTTGTGATTTCTTGCCCGAAGAAAAATGGTGTTAACGTCTCTGCTCGACAGGCATATTCCCATTCCGCTTCGCTGGGCAAGCGATAGGTGTTCCCTGTGCGTTTTGAAAGACGTTTACAAAATTCCACGGCTTCATTCCAGGTGACTTTCTCGACAGGCAATTCATCGCCTTTGAAATAGGACGGATCGGGTTTGTCCAGATGAATGTCTACATCAAAAGCGAGCTGACATACTGTCCGCCACTGATGCTGGGTAACAGCATACTTGCCCATGTAAAAGCTAGGAATAGAGACCTGATGTCGAGGGCCTTCACTCTCAAGTCGCTCTAGCTCACTCTCTGGAGAACCCATCCAAAAGCGACCGCCAGGAATGTAGACCATATCCAGAGTGACGCCGCCGCCTAAATCAACCTGAAAATCTTTTGAAGTGGGTTCAGGTTCAGAGGCTGGTGTTGATGTCGTAGCTTGTGCGGGTCGAGGTTGAGGTATGGGCTCTGGTTGTGGGGCCTGAGTTTCTGATGTAGGGGTTGGTGGTGATGGCTGAAACTTTCCTGGGGCAATTATTTCTAGCGTTTCTAGGAAATCATTGAAGTAGTCTTCACCAGTCGGAGAGCCCAGCCACTGCAGTAATTCATAGACTCTATTGCCTTGGGACGCTGATGGGGGGGAAACTACACCAGGTGGGGGCAGGATGGCAGTGATTAACTCATTGAATTGACTGCCAGGAAGGCCACTGAGTAGGCGGGACAAATTCAGCCTGTCACTGGCTGATAAGGACTTCGGCATTAGCTAATATGAGACCAACAACTTAGTTTTCAAAAGCGGTCGCGGCTTGGACAGTTAGCGATCGCTTTTTACTTGCTTCCTATTAAACCCTGCCCACTCAAAATCGTTGCAAATACCACGTTGCAACCCCGCTACACTGCAACAGCGCAGATGCTGCAAATTTACCCCTTGATGCAACAAGTCAGACTCTGTTCAGACTCTGTTATCCCTTTAGTGGCAAGGCTTTCAAGGGGAGTACGGACCATGAAGAACACTAACCACGGCACACAACAGCGACGGTTACGGACAGCAGTCAAACGCCTGGTGATTGAACTGGGCTATCTAGAGCGATGCCTTGATGAGGGACTACTGGACCCCGATATTCACACCGCTGCTTTGCACATCGATGGCGCGGTAGATCGGTTGAATGATTATTTAGCTGGAGGGAGGGATCTTAGGCAGGCTGCTTAGTTGATATCTAGGGGTCTGGTGCCCTTGATCCTGATCACCCATTTCTCGGCCAAGGCACAATGCAAATTAGTAAGATAAATTCAGCTTTGGGTACCTACACCAAAGACCACCAAGCATAAAGAGCGTAAACCTTTGGAGTAAACTAAGGTCCCTTGGCAATATTGCCAAGGGACCTTAGTTTACTTATCCAGGTAGTTTAGAATAGATAAACCAAACTCCAGGAGTTGAATAATCAGAGCAAGGATTGGAACTAATTCCATTTCTTTTTCCTCCGTTAGGTTTACGAAAAAATTTCTTCTTCCTACGAAGAAGAAACTGTTCGACGAAACCAGAACGCAGAATTGTTTAATAGCAATAGTGACGGTACTATTGCTGCAATCCGAACGCAGGGAACTTGGGCTGTAGCTCTATTGCTTAAGTCCTTAAGATGCTTGTATCGCAGCCACAGATCCTATTCAACAGCTAAAAACTTCGGCTGAGACTCAGGAACTGCTCGACTCCGGTCTTACATCAAAACAAACATCCCCCCCTTAGGCTTCGCTTGAGAACAGTCAGCGAACATGGGCTTTGTACTACTCTAAGCCATCCAGCTATGGTTGTGAAGGGATTTTCAAGCATGTTTTTTTTACTCTAGGAACCCTTGTGGTGAGAGGGTTGCAAAGCTACCCCAAGGGAAGATCCCAGTATTAACTAGCTAGAAAACCTAAAGAAACCTATAAATAGGCCTGGTTAATGCTAGATTAAGCCTACAAATCAATGTATTGAAAATTTAATTTTGTCTCAAAACCCTTACCCATAAAGGATTAAAGTCGATTCAGTCCAAGATTTGTATTTAGCTAGAAAATTCCAGCAACGCCTCTATATAGGTGCAGACAAGTATATTTCCGTCACCTTACAGATGTAGATTGCTGCTATCTACTGATTCTTCAATGTTATAGTCTCATGACAAAAGAACCAGGGCATTATCGAAAACCAGGTCGTCCAAAGTCCGCATATGGGGACAAAAGCAGTCGATCTTTTTACATTACAGATGAAGCTAACGATGCCCTGAAGACATTGGCAAAGGATTTTGGGGCAAAAAGCGCATCTGATCTATTAGAGAAGATCGCTCATAGAGACGTAGTCTTGCAGTCAGTAGATGTCAACAGAAAGAGTGCAAAGGACGAGATGACGATGCAGAATAGACTGCATCGTCTTTATCAGGATCCTGTAGCTGTATTCTGGTCTGTTCTAGCTTTCGCTGATCGTGTCTCTTCGCAACTTGGCATAAGTCTTAATGAGGAAGAGCTTAGTGCGGTTGTTATGAAGGCCATGCTAATGCTGTTTTATCGGGACTACTTGCAACCAGATATTTATATTGATCCAATCGCTACATGGCTCCGCTGGTATGTTCTTCAGATCTTGAAATGCCAGGCAAAAGACATCCTAAAAGCTAGAGATGCCAACCCAAATTTAACCTATGACCTGAACGACAGATTTGGAAATACGATCGGCGGCAGCGCGGCAGAAAAACAGAGGAAAATCTGCATATCAACAATATATTCAGCTAGAAGAAAGCTCGTAAAGTCAGATTCACCAAACGCCGCGCTCAACGTCCTGAAACTGAGGATAGAGACAAGACTTTCTCTAGGACAAATCCACATGCTCTGTCAGGATAGATACCTAGAATACACAGGATTAGAGCTTGTAAAGTATGGACTTGCCAAATTCCGAGAGCTTTGGCTAAACGTTAATGATAAGAGCAATAAAATACCAGAACAAGAAAAAAATAAAATACCAGAGGCATTTCTATATGCTGAGCTAGCCCAAGTAAAGCATTTTAATGTCAATAATCTAGAGAAGCTTGAGGCATTACTTATTGGAGGGCTCATGTATGTCGATTATGATTCATGGGCAAATGAAATAGATTATTTTTTCGAGTGTCTTGAGTCAAAAGACAATTCAGCTTACAGAAAGAAACAGGAAACGATTCTATTTATTATTAATAGAGATTTTGAGAATCTTCTAGAAAAAAGGAAAAAGGAGCTTGATAAAATACTCTTTACAAGAATCTCCACCAAAAAAGGACTTAACCGACTTTCAGCAATACTTGAACAAAAAGTATCCGAAGCCCTTGGGAGCAGAATTTCTCCATTAGACCTGAACCCATTGATGCCAATGAGGCAAATAATTGACCAAGAACGGAAGAAAAAGCTTGGCTTATAGCTTCAGTCCTTAAGGCTAAAACATAAGGGCTGATAGTTCAAGTGAACTATTGCGTTGAGGTTCACTAGCCCACGCTTTGAAAGATTGTTTTCATTCGGCTGGGGGGGATCGAGGAATAAACGTCCTTAATTATGTATCGAAACTCACTTTCTATTTATGGCACGTAGACCTGAGCGGAATATGTCTTGATAAAAAAGAAAGGGGTACAGCAATTAAGGGGAGGGATTCATGTGGAACAACATAAAGCCCATGCTGCTACTGATCACACAAGCCTATTCCAATCCTATGTATTACCGCACCCTAACTAGATCCTACATCTAAATCCAAATAAAGTCCGGTAAATAAGTAGTCTTGCCAACACATATTTTGTTGGTAGCTTTGCCTTTTATGGATAACAGTAGAATTAACCACACTTTATACTGGGTGATTCTACTGTTAATACATATCTATGCATCGTTATGAAGTGATTTACAAGACATATGCTAGAAACTTGCATCCTATTCATTAGTATTTAAATTTGTCAGGAATAAAGGTCTAATTGATTGAAAGAGAAGGTGATAATTTTGCAATATTACAATCAGTCACCCTCTATTTGACGCAAGCCGAAGTTATTTCTAACCACGGAAGAACTAAGAGCGCGAATGCATGTAGCATCTTCAACAGTTTTGCCCGTCTGCATAGCGAGGGTGAGGCGTCTGGTCGCTAGTCTCAGAGTTTGACTGATTGTGATGCAGAGTTCATCCTTCATCATCCAGGCTCCGTTGGATGGACGCCTTGGTAAAGTCTTCTGCTCTAAGCCCATGCGTTACTGCTATCTCTGCTAAACCATTAGCATCCAGGGGGTGCAGTTCGCGCTTTAAGTAAAAGAGCTTTGCACATCGATGGAGTCGTGGATCGGCTCAACGACTACCTGGCTGGGGCACGTCATACCCAGCGAGCTGCATAGCCGTTAATCTGCTTTGCGCCCTTCCATTGGGGCCTCACCCTGCCGGGGCACGCTAAACGGCGACACTTGCCCCGGCATCAAGGAGAGCTGTAACCCCTCCGGCCAAGCATCATCAATAGACAACTGCCCATAGAACTCAGCTCTCAGCCGCTGTTGCTTAGCGCAATAAGGCCGATCAAATCGGAGATAACAGACCGTGCAAAGGGCCTTGAGGTTCTCCGGGGCTTGGTTGCCAGGACATTGATCCAGATGAGCCACCGTCAACAGATAACGACGCGGCGCATCCTCATACTTCGGCGGCTGGGGCGTATGGCGCTGACGCCAAGCATTGATCCGTTTGAGGAAGTCTTCCATGGCTTCCCCCGGCTGACGACCAGGTCGCTGGCATTGCTGACAACACCAATTCGCCCCTTGCTTCACTTGGGCGGCAATGTCTGGCCAGTTATCGGGATACCGGGCTTTGATAATCGGCATCGGCTGAGCTCCAGGCATCCGTTAACGATAACGCTGCTTTTTCCGTTTGCAACGGAAAAAGCGCCAGCCGTAACCGACTGACGCAGTGGTGTGAGCCAGATGATTGACCCATCAGGAGCCAGAACCCACACCAAATCTTTATCAAAGCCCCCTCGATGACGACATCAAGAGGGCTCGGAAAGAAAACTAAAGGGACTCGCACCAGGCCCAATCGAAACCGGGCCTTTTACCAGAACTGAGCTTGGCGGGTGGGTGACTCGTAGCACCGTCAGCCCTTACCTCTTCCTGCAGTTGATCGAGCAGGTTATGCACCCGCGTTAAGGAAGATTGAGCCGTGGCCATGGTGAAGCCCTCCCTTATGCGATCGCGTCTTTTTCCAGGTTTTCACGACGCAGTTCATCGAAATCCACCGCATCCTTGTCTAAGTTCTCGCGGCGAAGCTGATCAAAGTCCACGCCAGCCTGCAGCTCAACGATGGCATCCTTATCAAGGTTCTCTTGACGGAGCTGATCGAAATCAACAGCGTCCTTATCGAGGTTTTCCCGGCGCAGTTGGTCGAAGTCCACGCCTTTGATGTCGATTGCTACGACTGCATCCTTGTCTAAGTTCTCACGACGCAGTTGGTCGAAGTTGACTGCATCCTTATCCAGGTTTTCCTGGCGCAGCTCGTCAAAATCAAGCCCTTTGACTTCGATTTCGACCACAGCATCTTTATCGAGGTTCTCGCGGCGGAGCTGGTCGAAATCAACGGCGTCTTTGTCTAAGTTCTCTTGGCGGAGCTGGTCGAAGTCAACAGCGGCGTAGGTGGTGGGTGCGACTGCAACGGAAGCGATGGTCAAAGCGGTGAGGGCGATTGCAAAGCGTTTCATAGTCTTGGACTCCTTGGATGTGTTGTTTGTTCAATCATCTTGAGTCCTACTATCGCGGCTGTCTCTGAGGGGCTTCTGACCCCTAAATAAGCTGACCTTAATGGCTAACTGAGAAAACTGAGAGCTACGGTGCAAACCCCTGAGAGCGGGTGATACGGGTCACGATTGAGCCCACGGTCTATTTGTTGGGGGCTTGGCGTGTCCGTAATCCCAAGCTGCCGCTGCAGCAAGTGTAGGGTGCGTTCTTATCCGCTTGTGCACTGACACACTGAACCTACATCACGAGAACGCCCCATCTTTAGGATCAAAATACCTATCTAATGGTGCGTTTACCTAAAGGCAACGCACCCTACTTACTGCGCTACGCTTCAACCAGAGCACCGCAGGGCACACGACAATGACCCGACCGACTGCAACCATACGCATCAACACGTCATACACAACCCTCCAAATCGGCAAACAATACGCCCGTAACTTAGAGGACGCCCTCAGTCGTGAATTTCCAGATTGGAACGTGAATGTGATTCCCGGCTCGGCAGATGATGTCGCGCTACCGATTGAGGATCTGCAGGAAAACTTTCGCACTGAGTTTCGTATTCGTGCCCTGATGACAGAATCACTGATGCAAGCGGTCAAGGACTGCCAAGGCGATGGGCCTTAGTGATCGAGATGTTTCTAATTTTACATAGAGGCCATCAATCCCCTCAATAGACAAATCGGTCGCAAGTATCATCGTGCCGATCATGATGGTTTCGAGCACAGCAGATACCGTGACCCTAGCCTTGGCGGAGCAACTTCGCCTCTTTACTTGGCTCCAGTCTGTTGAGCGACACCTCATGCTTTGGGATGGGGGCACCCATTTTTCAGCTATTCACAATGCCCAGGCTGGGGAAGAAGCAATTCCTCTGTCAGGGGCGGTGATTGGTCCATATCCTGAATTAGCCCAGCGTTACCTCAGGATTATGGGGCTAGCCTTTTTTCAGACTCATCTGGCTGGGGATGAAAGCTATCGCCAGTATTTGGACCCTACCTTTGCCAATGTGCTCAGCCAATCAGACATGACGCTTTCGTTGGTGCAGGAGTTGATGTTGGCTGAGTAATGCCAATGTGTTTGGTGGGGAGTTTAGGCTGCAAAAGCTGCTGCTGCAATTCAAAGGTGCATATCAGAGGGGTTGCAAAACCACTGGCCTAAATTTGGACTATGTCTGTCGAATTGGTACAACCCAAGATACGGGGCCAAGCCGTAATACAAAACAATCCCATTTTTGGGTGGAGCTAAGCACTTAAACCTTTTTAACCAGAAGTTCTGAATGTCGTTGAGGCGAATTAACTGGCCACCTTGCGAATCAGCCAGGCAGGTTGAAGAACACTGAAATCCCCTTCCTGTGACGGCGAGGTGAGTCTAGGAATGAAATAACAGAAACTAGAAGCGTGATAGTGAAGAAGGAGCACTGGGTATTTCCGAGGCCACCAGAGCAACGCTGAATACTGAAAAACTGATGGCTCTATCAGCTTTTCAGGGAGGGCTGAATCATAAAACGTCTGCAACTTTTTAATAGCAAAGAATTCTTGGCTTTTAGTTCTCTCAAGCATTCAGTATTGCTGAATGCTTGACTCAGTTTTTCCAAAAAAGTCAATACAAATTCAGAAGAAATTGAAACAGGAAACCATTTCAGAAATTTTAAAAACCAAAAAAGACAGGGAAACTAATTCCTGCCTTTTTTGGTTCGATTTCTATATTTGTGTTCACCTTGCCTATGTATTTAACTCCTTTTCAGGTACTGTGATACAGCCTGACCACCTAATAGAAAACTGTAGCTAATACAACAAAGGCATGCTCTGAATTCTGGGGATAGATAGGCGTATCTTGATAATGCTCTGCAGGCTCTGCAGGCTCTGCAGGCTCTGCAACAAAAAAAGGGAAATAGCTTACTGCAAACTGCAGTAAGAAGCTGAAAATTGTTGTAGATGCAACCAACATCATTTGCATCTGCCAAGTGATTCTAGCATGAGATACCTCCTGTCTTTGCAATTTTATTCTGAGATCACTTAGATCTTCTTTTAGGTTACTGCTGCTTTTTGTCAATTGCTCAATTTGGTATTGATTTAGACGTACGTCTGTATGCAAATCATTTCGGGTCATGAGTATAACTCCAGAATTTTTTTCAATCTTTAGAACATCAAATTTGTAATAAAAGTCCTAAAAGGAAGTCAACGATCGGGTTCAGGGGAAAGGATTAATGTTAACCCTATTCGGTCAACCACCCTGACAGGTTGTCTCTTGACAGGGTGTTTTCCATTATTCATCCGAAACAGCCACCAAACACCATTTAACTTCACTCGATTCTCAGTGACGTCCTGGACCAATGTGGGAATGAGAAGGAAGTCGTTTTCGATGTATGTATTACGATCAGAAATGGTCGAGCATGGCTTTTGAAAAAAATTCACCAATGCACTCAATTTAAATTTACTCATCATGGATCTCCATTTTTCAGTAGGGCCACCGAAATCCCTTGCGATACAATTTAGCAACGTTAATCCGCTATTGATCGGAAGAATTACAGCAATAAAATTCTTGCTTACAGAAGTTTTGGAATAGATCTCTGATCTCGCGACCAGTTCTTCTGGAACTTCTTTTTTCTTCCGAAACACTTCCGAAACACTTCCAGACCAAACCACATGAAATTGTTATAATATTTTTGCTGCTTATTTTTGTAGATCAACAGGAAGGGCTTTGAGATGTTGATATTTACCGACGCCAAGGTTTTTCAAGCTCTATTAGATGCATATAGAAATAGCCAAGGTGCTGAGTACATAGAGAAAGAGATCCAGAAAGGAAATGGAGTTCTTTCATCTCGCTCGATACGAGAGTACTTTAATAAAGGTTTGGGTAAAGGAGATGCCTATCAACAGGGTAGACCAAGAATGCGCTCAGATAACTTGGATTACTTATGCCAGGTTCTTCTAAAGATTTCTTATAAAGAAGCAGAATCTTTTTATAGTGTCGCATTATCAGATCGAACAGTACTTCAAAAGTATAGAGAACACCTGGAGCGTAAGTGTGGAAACATTTGTGTCCTAGATATGAATCAAAATATTGAGCTGGCCAAAATTTATACGGAAGCTCGTTTCTTAGAAAGCCCTAGGAGTCGTGCTGAACGTGAGACGGCCGCTACCTTTCATGAGATGGATGCCGCTTTCAGTCGAGGGTATCAACCTCCAGATCCATATAGATTGGCAGAGGACGGAGAGCAAGTTTTCCAAGATGCAGATAGAGTGGTGGCTGAAAATTCCAAGCTAATGATCTTGGGACTACCTGGAGCCGGTAAATCTACTTTTCTAAAGCATCTGGCTTTGCGTTACTTAGACGCTTCTCTAGGAGAACAAGATATCTTGCCTCTTTATATAGAACTAAGAGCTATATCCCGTCGGAACTATACAAGTCTGATGGATGCTATTCGGCAAGAGTTCGTTGATTATATGCCTGTGCTTGAAAGCAAGATCGAGATGTTGCTTGAAAAGGGACAGTTACTCATCTTGCTGGATGCTCTTGACGAGGTATCTGCCCAAACATTTGATTTCGTAGTCCACGGTATTGACGAAATCACTACAAAATATCCAGATAACCGATTTGTAATTACTTGCCGTACTAAATCCTTTACTGAGTATAAGTTCTCGTCCTTTGTAGATGTCGAGTTGGCTGGATTTAGCAGAAAAGAAATTTCTTCAATGGCTCATCGATGGTTTGAAGCGAGGCAGATAGAGCTGTCTGATGGTGAACTCTTGACGGGATCGCGTTTTATGGAAGACTTGGATGACAAGCCATCCCTTGCAGAATTAGCCAGGAATCCGCTAATTCTGACTTATTTACTTTATAACTATGAGCAAAACATGGCATCTATGCCTAGACGCAAGATTACTGTATTCAACCAAGTAGTAGAGATTTTCCGCCACCGCTGGGATAATACGCGACTAATCAAAAGAAGAGATTTACAGGAGGATGTTACTGAGATTTCATATTTGGATGAAGAACTACTGGTTAGACTGCTGTCACATATTGCTTATGAAGGATTTATTGGTGCACCTCGAAAGGTTGCCTGGAGTCGCTTTGAGATTGAAGATCTTATTCGAGATTTCTTAAAGCGAGTTGTTGATGAGAAGATAAATCCAGACAAGATATTACTTGCTATTGAAGCAAATAATGGGTTTATATTTGAGGACAGTACTGATATCTTCGTCTTCCGATCTTTGGCATTACAAGAATATTTTGCGGCTCTTCACATTGTTGAGCAACGTTCAGATATCTTGCTTGGGAAAGTTATAGAAAACCATCTTTATGATCGCTATTGGTCTGAAGTATTCCCACTTATTACTGACCGTTTGAATAATTCTGATGACTTTTTGAGGGCTGTTGACACCCAAATCAAAAGTGATGCAGCAAATTCTTCTGTAATGGTCAAGTATCTCAATTGGCTTAATGAAATGACTAGTGCTCTTCTTGAAGAAGATGCCTCATCTTCTTGGGCCGCGCTTATAGCCCTGCTTGATCTAGACACTGCATTATACACACGTCGATTGACCAAAAAAGATGATAATGTCAACCGCATTCCTTTTCTAGATTTAGAACTTGGGATACAACAATTTAATGTTGTCCGCCAAAAAACCACCGATAAGACACCTAAACTGATTATTGCTCTCCGATTAGTCATTATTGATGCTCTTGCCAATGAAGAGATGGCAAAGCTATCTGTAGAAAATAGCAGTGATGTCAAAGATTTACTTCCACTTCAAGAAATTCCTAAGTATGTAAAGGAAATTCTAGTTATTTCTGAAAGGACCAGCTTGGCACAGCAACTCAAGCGGGTTACTGACAAAGCTTCTGAAACACAATCAAGTGAAATAAGCTCTGCTTTAAAGAAACTCCAAGAAAACGTACCCATAGGTTCCACATCTCTAGAGACTTGGAAGTCCTGGATAGCTGATCTTAATGATTTTATGAAGGAAAAGTTCAATATTGGATATAAAGATCCCTTTTCAGCGAATGCTTATCAGTCTTTAGAAGACCATGTATACGCTTATGGGGAACTTCTTCGGTGCATTAATGAATCAACATATACCTCAAGCATTAGTTTGAGGAAAGAATTGGTCGAATCAATACTTGCACCACCATATAGATGACGATCTTGAGCCACCTCCAGGCTCATCATCTTCCTCCTTTTCCTTCGAAATAACTTGCCCTTCTAGGCTAAAGAAACTAAACCATTCGAGGTTTGGACTGCTCATGGGTCGTGTCCTCAGAAGAGTAATATGTAGCGCAAGTTGCTAGTTATCAAAAACCAGCTGATACCAGAATTAAAATCACAATCTCAAGTATCAATAAGTCACCTAACAATCGCTTTTGGTATCAGAAGCTACAAGATTAGGTAGTAGAAGGCACCTTGGCTCGTGTATCTGCTAATTCAATGCGACAGATACTACATATCTATGTTACTCGGAAGTTATTTGGAAGTCACGGGAAGTTTTGGAAGTTTTATTGCGGTAACGAATCTGTGCTTAACTCCCTTGTGTAGCAATGCACATCGTATTGCTCTGTAGGTAACTGATTTATTCATAGCCCTAAAAACAGCGCCCCCCTTTTGGGCGCAAACAAAGTTGCAACCCTGATGCAATGCAACGGACTAGACGCTGCAATTTTGTCCCTTAATGCAACAGGAGCAGTCCTGTCATCCATTGATTGGCAAGGCTTTCAATGAGAGTGCACACCATTAAAAACACCAACCACGGAGCACAGCAGCGACGGTTACGGACAGCAGTCAAGCGCCTAGTGATTGAATTGGGGTATCTAGAGCACTGCTTGAATGAGGGACTATATGGATCCCAGCATTCAAGCTGCTGCCTTGCACATCAATGGGGCCGCAGATCGGCTGAATGATTATCTGGCCAGGGCATGCTCCAGCAGGGCGCATAGCCATTAGCCCAGACCATTACGCTGCCGCATATTCCACTCGATCGATCTTTAGCTCTCGACCCGAGCGAATATCCTCCATCGGCCCCTGGCAAGTCGGGCAGCCATAGCGCTGTTCCACCTTGGGCCGATACTCAGTCTGGCACTGATGGCAAAAGGCAATCAACGGCGTTTCTTCAATCACCAGTTCCGCCCCATCCAAAAAGGTGCCCTGGGTTTGCACGTCAAAGGCAAACTGCAGACCGGCAGGCTCCACACAGGTAAACTGGCCCACGGTCAAGAACACCTTGGCCACGGGTGGCTGCTCCGGCTGCGACTCCCACCAGTCCCGCACCGTCAGGATTAGGGCCTTAGTCATGTCGGATTCATGCATAGTTCACCCATCTACCCATCTACCCATACACCCTCACACCACTTCACTCCCAAACCGGATCAACATCCATATTCGCCTCCTCATGGATGTAGGCTGGGGTTTCTTGCCGGGGCAGTTGGCCTGACACTACCAAGTGAGCCATGGTGTCGCAAATGACGCGGGTGGCCATTAGCGAGGTCATGTCGCTAATGTCATAGGGCGGGGAAACCTCGACCACTTCCATGCCGCAAACTGGAGTTTCTCGAACGATGCGCTTCAACAGGTAAAGGGCCTCGCGAGGTAGGAGCCCACCGGGTTCCGGCCAGCCGGTACCGGGGACAAAGCCCGCGTCGATACAGTCGATATCAAAGCTGATCCAGACGCAGTCGGTGCCGTCGGTGGCTTTAGCGATCGCAAAATCCGCCGCCGCATCCAAGCCCATTTCGGTGATATCGGTGACGGTGAGAATGTTGGTGCCTCGCTCTCGGCAGACCTTCACCCCTTGACGCGGCACTTGCCAGCCGCCGATCCCAAGCTGCACCAGGTTTTCTGCAGGGGCATTCACCATGTTGGTGGCATGGAACCAGGGGCAGGTGTGCATGCGCTCATCCAGGTCGGTTTCCTGGGTGTCCACATGGCGATCGAAGTGGATGATGCCAACCTTTTTATCGCCGAGATGGCGGCAGATGCCCCGCACTGTGGGGAAGCCGATCGAATGATCGCCCCCCAGCAAAATCGGGAAAGCCCCAGAGCTAAACACATGGGCCACCCCCTTAGAAATCTGATCAAAAGACTTTTCGTTATTGGCCGGGCTGGTGAAAATATCCCCCACATCGCAGAGGGTAATTTGCTCCCGCAGGTCTACCCCGAACTCGAAGTTATAGGGGGTGTAGAGGGCGGAAATGCGGCGAATCCCCTGGGGGCCAAAGCGGGTGCCGGGGCGGTAGGTGGTGCCGCAATCGTGGGGGAACCCAACGATCGCCACATCGTAGTTACCCACCTTGCGTACGTCTTCCAGGTAGGGGGCTTTTAAAAAGGTATTGATACCGGCATAGTGGGGCAGCTCGCCGCGAGAAAAGGTGGGAATGGTGCGATCGCGAATGCTAGCCGCCGCTTTTAGGCCATATTCCAACCCCTGGTCAACCTCCTGTTGCCAGCCGGTCATCGGCAGTCGCGTTTCTTTTTCCAGGGCCTGACTGGCTTCGCTGGGATTTTGAAAGAGGGGCTCATCAGCCATGGTTACGGTCTCCGTTAATCGTTCTCAGGTCAGGGCGATCCGCCAGATCTGCCCTATATCACTAAGGCCAGAAAGCCTCCGGCACGCTTTTGAGTGCCTCCACCGGTTTTCTGGCAATGCAAAACCCGGAAGAGATGAAAGCCCTACGACCCTGCATCATCTCCCGGGCTTTTGTCCCGCCGTGTACCAGATTGATCGGCAAAATTGCTCTCACCAAGCTCCCTGGGCGCTTCTCTCGGACCAGACACCCTGCGATCACCACAAAGCCGGAACCCTAGAAGCTCTAATTTATTAATTTCACTCAGGGCTAACCTAACGGAGTTCATGCACCTCGGTCAGACCCTGCAAGAATTTTTACCAAGACCTCACAGCCTGTAACCGTAACTGCCGCTACGGAACCCTAGTCGAACGGCCCTGACTTCAGACAGGTTCATAGAGCTTTACAATTTACTAAAGACCTATCCTTTCTGGCAGGACCTAATCCATGGACGCCCATCAAGGAACCTTGGCCCCAGCCCCCACCATTGACTATTCACCGCAAACGCGATCGCGGGCCGAACGGGCAATTCGCTGCGCGCCGTTTCGCTTGAAGCTGCTCCATGAGCTGCGAGAACATAGCGTTGCTCTGCAAGATATTGCCGACAATGCCGGCATTTACAACGGCTACCTGTCGCAGCCCCTGTCAGAACTCGCCGCTGAAAATGAACTGCTCTGGCTAATGGCGGTGGGGCTCCTGCGGCGGGAAGTCGATGGCCAAGGGTTGACCGATAGCTTTCGGCTCACCCCCCTAGGGCGTCAACTGCTTGATCAATGGGCGACCCAGGGCGTGCAGGATTTAAAGCCTGGGTTCCGAGATCACTTATATAATGCCTGGAGCCGGTGGTTTCGCCTGCCGGAATGGCTGCAGTAGTCGCCCATAAGCGGCTTAGGACTCTCCAGGTGGGAACCCTGGGTGGCAGCTACACCGGACATTTTTCTGGAGGCCTGAGATGAAGGCGATTATGGTTGTAGGCACTGCCTCCCATGCTGGCAAATCCCTAATAACCACTGCCCTCTGCCGAATCCTAAATCGTCGCGGCTGGCGAGTGGCCCCTTTCAAGGGGCAAAACATGGCGCTGAATGCCTATGTCACCAACACCGGGGCCGAGATTGGCTATGCTCAAGCAGTACAGGCTTGGGCCGCAGGCGTTGCGCCCCAGGTAGAAATGAACCCCATCTTGCTGAAGCCCCAGGGAGATATGACCTCCCAGGTGATACTGCAGGGGCGGGCGGTGGGCCGCACCAACGCAAAAGATTATTACGAGAAATTTTTTGATACGGGCTGGAAGGCGATCAAAGAAAGCCTGACTCGCCTCGGCCAGGATTTTGACTTGGTGGTCTGTGAGGGGGCCGGTAGCCCTGCAGAGGTGAACCTCAAGCACCGTGACTTGACCAATATGCGGGTCGCCAAACATCTGAATGCCACCACCGTACTCGTTGCCGATATTGACCGGGGTGGCGTGTTTGCCCATATCATCGGCACTTTAGAGCTGTTAGAACCCGAGGAAAGAGCCCTGATTAAGGGCATCGTAATCAATAAATTTCGCGGACAGCGGGAGCTGCTGCAATCGGGCATTGAATGGTTAGAAGCGCGCACCGGGATTCCGGTAATTGGGGTGGTTCCCTGGCTGGCTCAATCCTTCCCGGCTGAAGACTCCCTGTCCTTGATGGAGCCCTCCAGCCAGAAAAAGTCTGCTGAGCTGAACATTGCCGTGATTCGGCTGCCCCATATTTCTAACTTCACTGACTTTGACCCCCTAGAAGCCGAGGCTTCAGTAAATGTCTCCTACATCAGCCCTAAGGATTCCTTGGGTTACCCGGATGCGGTGATTTTGCCAGGGACCAAAACCACGATTTCAGATCTGATGGTGCTGAAGCGCACGGGCATGGCAGAGGAAATCCAGAGCTACGCATCGGCAGGCGGTACCGTTTTGGGAATCTGCGGCGGTTACCAGATGATGGGTGAGTATATGGCTGACCCGGAAGGTATCGAAGGGCAGGATGGCCGCTATCCGGGGCTGGGGCTACTGCCGGTTCGGACAATTATTTCGTCTAAAAAAGTGGCGCGGCAGCGGCTCGTCACCTCTGAATATCCTTATATGGGTCTACCGGTCTCAGGCTATGAACTGCATCAAGGGCGCACCCAGATGGTGGCCTCTAACCAGGCGGACGAAACCACCTATGAGAACCTTTTTGATGACAAAGGCTTAGGGTTGGTGGACTCCAGCCAAAGCGTCTGGGGCGTTTACCTGCATGGTTTGTTTGACAATGGTCCCTGGCGGCGATCTTGGCTAAATCGGCTGCGTCAGCAGCGAGGCTTAGGCTCCTTGCCGACGGGCATCAACAACTACCGTGAGCAGCGGGAAATGATGTTAGATCTGCTGGCAGATTCGGTTGATGCCTATCTAGACCTCAACCCTTTGCTGGCAGAACAGTAGGGGATCGGCGGGCAAATACCCATATAAAGCAGTGGGTGGGGTGGATGGGGAAAGGGGTGGATGGGTGGATGGGTTCGATGAACCCTGTTCGCGCAGCGGCTCCAAAGGAGCAACGGAGTCGAAGGGTGGATGGAATGTTATTTCTGCGCAACTTCCTAAGCTGTCAAAGTGGTAGCTGTTGAATTAGGAGGTCAGGGTTGAAGCAGCTTGAAGCAATCTGGGAAGTCCCCTTGGGACTGGTATCTTTCGGATTTTCACGACTTTTGCGGTCTACCCTGACCAACCTGGGGCGCTACTACAACCCCATGAACACCCAGGAAGTGCCCCAATGGCAGGTGGTCTCTGACGAATTTCTAGAGCGCCCGATTAAGCTGCTGTGGGCGATGAGTCGCGCCCGCTGGAACCTCCATGCCCTGATCGCGATCGCCGGTCCCTTTACGATCAACCAATCCATCAGCATTCGGTTCGCCACCATTGACGAAGCCACCCCCACCTTGACAGCTGGGTTTTATACCCTAGGGGATTTCAAGACCCTGGCCAACATCAGCTCCTTGAGCGTCTCGGGGGAAAACGAGTGGGAGACGGTGACTCTGCCACCGGGGCGGTATTTGGTGGGCCTGCGTCACTACCATTGGGCCGATCCGGTTACTTTGCCAGAAATCCGGGTGGACGGCCAAGATGCCCTGGCGGCAAAGCCGATGGTGGCCCCGCCCGATGCCAACCGCTTTTATCGCTCATTAATTAAGCGGCAGGGGCTGATTCACAAGGCCTTGAATGGCTATGTGTACCCCCTGCTGCGCTACCCGCTAGGGCTACCGCAGGATTTTGTGCGGGATGTGTTTTTGCCGGTGCCGAATCCAGAGACCCAGTTCCACTACGGGGCCTTGCAAACAGGGGAATCCCTGAATATCAAGCTGCCGGAGAGCTTGCTCGACACCCACGAGTTATTTTTTAGTCTCTACAACCGGTTTTGCTTTCCGTTGGACTGGTATCCGCTCACGAGCCAGGACTTTGTGACCCAGCCGTGCGATCGCAAATCGGTCTTCATCATTCGCATTCATCCCAAATCACGAGATGTGCAGCCCCCCAATCCTGAAACAATTCACTTAATACCCGAGGACACAAGTTCGAGCACCTCTTACTAATTTATTGACTCTAAGTCGGCGAGAAAGTTGTATTGCGAACGATCGCGGCGCTCAAATCGACCTCTTCCAGATTGACATTGGTGAGATTGGCTTGGGTGAGATCAGTATTCGCTAAATTTGCCCCCATCAAAACCGTGTCAGATAAATTGGCACGGCTGAGGTTGCTGTTGCTGAGATTCGCCTTTGCCAAGTTAGTTCCACTCAGATTTGCCCCGCTCAGATTGATGTTACGCAGATTAGCGGCAATTAAATTGAGGTTTCTAAAATCCCGTTGACCGGCGGCATATCGACTCACCAGCTCTTTTGCATACATGGGTTTGGCAAGCATACAGAATACCTTGGTCTGGAAAGTGCAGGTATCTGTCGGATAGCATGGGCCTGCACCAGGTCAACAGCAACCATGCTATCCAGCTCTTGACTGCTGCCACCTTAGCATGGGTTTCCGAGCGTCATGGCCTTCAGCAATAGAACGATAGTTGTTGTATGGAAAGGTATCCTAACTCTCAGTGGTACTGTCCTGTTTACGCCAGAGTCTGGTCATATCTCGGCTAATGCTCAACTCGCGGGCAATTTCTCGGTTATTTTTTCCTTCGTCGGCGAGCAAGATAATGCGACCCCTAAGGGCATTTGCTGCGCTGTACTATGGCGATTAATGAGGGCGTGAAGGGTTTCTCGTTCTTGGTCGGATAGCTGAAGGGGGACGGGTCGAGACGAGGCATGAGATGCATCTCATATGGGGGCTCTAGCTGGATGAGGTTTAGAACCATAACCGTTTTTCAATCTAGCATCGCCACTTCGAGATCGAGGGCTTCAACGACGCGATTGTAAATTTCATTGGCATGGTCAGGGGTATTGCCAATGCTGGTCAGCCCGAGCTTGCCATATTCCGATAGACAACCCATTAGATGAAAAGCCGCCCCGATGCCCTCAACGCTATTGAAGTGCAGACGCTCACTGACGATGATGTCCATGAGATCACTGGGCAGGAGGCCCCGGTAAGCATCTTTTTGTATGTTGTCAGAGGCGCGATAAAACTTGGGCTGGCCGCGACGGGTGTAAAACAAACCATCTTCGGGGTTGTACTCGCCGTCTGTGAGCAGCTTTAGGGCCATAAACGGGTGGGTGGTCCCCCCTTTGCGCAGGTTGATTTCGATCGCGTGTAAGCTCCAGGCCGGATCTTGACCGGGCTGATGCACGGCAATGAAGTCCACACCGTAGCGCTCTAAAGCGCCCTTTTGGGCCAGGTTCTCGCCGATCGCCCGCCCCATCTCTTGAATCGGTAATCGGTAGTCTGAGTCAGCAGGGAAAGAGCAGCCCAAAAAGATTTGGCCATCGGGTCCTCCTAAGATTTGATCATGGGTGGAGAGCATTTCCACCTCGCCTAAAGGGGTGATGCGGCCCTGGGCGCTGGGCGATCGCTTCTCGCTGCCCTCGATAAACACCTCTGAGATCGCCCCTAAGCTGTGGATTTTTTGCTCAAACGTCTCCCAAGTCTCGCTGGCACATTGGAATTGCAGACTCCTGAACGCCTTTTGCAGTAGCGAGGCCCGCTCCTGGTGACTGCTCAGCCCCACCGTTTGCTCTGCCCAGGGGCGCAAATCTAGCAGGGCGTTACCTTCTCCCGAGAACCCCTGGTTGAGCTTGACGACCATGCGTTTTAAGTTGGGCTGTCGCTGCCAGAGTTCTGCCGCCACCTCTGCCAACTCAGTTGGGGTTCCCACCAATGGCGTGCCGTCGGGGTGGGGAATGTTGCATTCCTGAAAAATCTGGCGACTGCCGCCCTTGGTGCCCCAGTACAACAGACTTGGGTCCAGGGCTAGCAGCGGCACGCCTAGAGCCAGGGCTAAGTCTCGCTCTAAGGTGGTGGAGTTGTAGCAGACCATGTAGGCCCGCTTGGGATCCAGCTGCGATCGAATCTTGTGGAGCAGTCGGGGGCGTTTTAACAGCTTCTGGGTTAGGGGCTGGTGAGAGGCATCGTAAGTAGAGAGTAATGTGAGGCGATCGCGGGCGTGGGAGCTGGGAATCCCCGGCAGCAGCTCCAGATAATAATCGACAATGCTGGGGTGCAGCGGCTGGGAGGTGACGTAGATCAGGCGAGTTTTAGGATTGCGCAGCCGAATTAGCGAAAATAGCAGCCGCTCTTCGTAGTAATGAACGCCGTCAATTTTTTGGAGTTCGGCCTGGTCAAGACTGAGGGAGGGCACCACCAACACCTGGCAATCGCGGGCATCAAATTGATCAGAAGGCCGCCACAGGTTGCAGAGGTGGGTTTGCAGGTTCTGAAATTGAGCGGCTTGTTGGGGCGACGGGGGCGAGTTAAGGACCATAACACCCACAGATGTTCGAACATTGAGCTGTGGAAATTTTACCGGTCCGCTGCTCAAAACCGCTCTACGTCCTCAAACGCTCCTTGAGGCAAGGACTTAGCCCCTTCCCCGCAGGTTCGCGGCGTCGGAAAGATCTTGGTGGGGTTTGCCAGTCCCTTCGGATTCCAACTGGAACGCACCCACTGCATGGTGTCCAGATCAGTGTCTGAAACATCTCTGGCATGTAGCAGCGCTTATCGGCCCCAATGCCGTGCTCCCCGGAAATGCTGCCCCCCACCTGCACGCAAAGCTTGAGGATATCGCCCCCCAATGCCTCCACCTGCTCCAGTTGCCCCGGCACCTGGTTGTTATACAGAATCAGCGGATGCAGGTTGCCGTCCCCAGCATGGAAGACATTCGCCACTCGGTAACCGTGCTTTTCTCCCAGGGCGGCAATTTCTTGAAGCACATAGGGCAGTTGGGTGCGGGGAATCACCCCATCCTGCACATAGTAGTCGGGGCTGAGTTTGCCCATGGCAGCGAAGGCGGCTTTACGGCCTTTCCACAGGCGCAGCCGCTCGGTTGGGTCGGTGGCCACGGTGACCTGGCGGGCTCCGTTGGCCTTGCACAGGGCCTCAATGCGATCACGACTGGCTGCCACCTCTGCGGGGAGCCCGTCAATTTCGATCAGCAAAATCGCCTCAGCATCGCGGGGATAGCATTCTGTTTGCACCACATCTTCCACCGCGTTGAGGCTGAAGTTGTCCATCATCTCCATCCCGGCTGGGATAATGCCCGCACCGATCACATCCGAGACCGTGGCACCCGCTGCTTCCACCGAGGTAAAGTCCGCCAGCAGTACCGAAATCACTTCCGGGGCTTTGAGAATGCGGAGGGTGATTTCAGTGACGATGCCGAGGGTGCCTTCAGAGCCTACAAACAAGCCAGTGAGGTCATAGCCCGGTTGCTCGGGTACAGTGCCGCCGATCTCAACAATGTCGCCATTGGGCAGCACCAGCTTTAGACCCAGCACATGGTTGGTGGTGACCCCATATTTGAGACAGTGGACGCCGCCAGAATTCTCGGCCACGTTGCCCCCGACCGAGCAAACCGTCTGGCTAGAGGGATCAGGCGCATAGTAAAACCCTTGCCCGCTGACCGCTTGGGTGACCCAGTTGTTGATCACACCCGGCTGCACAGTCACCCGCTGGTTGTCTAGATCCACATCAAGGATTTGGTTCATCGGAGCGGTGACGATGAGGACCGCGTCTTCTAAGGGCAGTGCCCCTCCCGACAGGCCAGTACCGGCACCCCGCGCCACAAAAGAGACGTTGTGGCGATCGCAGATTTTGACCGCTTCAGCCACTTGTTCCGTGGTGCGGGGCAGCACCACCACAGCGGGGCGCTGGCGATAGCTGGTGAGGCCATCGCATTCATACACCAACAATTCTTCCTTGCGGCGGGTGACCGATCGCTTGCCCAGGGCCGCTTCAAAGTCCCGTACAATCGGTCGCCAATCCCGTTGGGTTTCCGGAAGGTTCAGTTGGGCCACCATTGCCTCAGGCCTCGTTATCTTTGTCGCCACCCTGATCCTAACGCCCCTCGGGCCACCCCATCATCCTTGCACCCTTCCACTCCCTTAGGAACTTGCGGTTTAGCACACCCACATGGCCAGGGCGCAAGCCTTGCGCCCCTACTCAGTGATCTATGGGTGGAGGATGTTTTTGACTGCAGTTCCTCCACCTCCTCACCCTTCCACCCCATCCCCCTCACCCCCCACTCCCCTGACCTTCCCATCTGACCCCACAACTCTTAGCATCAAGAAAACCCCAGCCTCTCTCAGCTATGCCCCCGGTCAAACTCTCCTCAGGTCTTGCCGCCACCCTCCATCAACGACGCCAACAGCTTGCAACTCGCATTCAGTTTCCCGTGGTGCTGTGGTCTGGCCAGCCCTCTGCCCGCAACTTCCCGGCCAATACCTATCGGTTTCGGGCGAATAGTCACTTTCTCTATTTCGCCGGGTTGCCCCTCGCCAATGCCGCCATTCGGCTGGATGGCGATCGCCTCACTCTGTTTATGGATGAAGCCCCGGTGGAAGCCGCCCTCTGGCATGGTCCGACCCCAAGCCGAGCCAGCCTAGCCGCCGCCATGGGGGCTGATGCGGCTTACCCCATGGCGGAGCTATCTCAGTTCACTGCTGGGGTTGCCACCGTGGCAGTACAAGATACGGCTACGGCTGCCGAACAACTGCACCTACGGGACACCATTGAACCCAGTCGTGACAAGGCCCTGGCGGAGGCAATTATTGCGCTGCGACTCAGCCATGACGCCGCTGCGATCGCTGAAATTCGCCGAGCGGTGGCCGTGTCCATCCAGGCTCACCGGGCGGGAATGGCCGCTACACCGACCGCCACCAGCGAAGCCCAGGTGCGGTCCGCCATGGAGCAGGTGATTATGGCGGCTAATCTGCCCTGTGCTTACAACAGCATTGTCACCATCCATGGGGAGGTCCTCCACAACGAGCAATATCACCATGCCCTGAAGCCAGGGCAATTGCTGTTGGCCGATGTGGGGGCCGAGGCCGCGTCGGGTTGGGCCTCAGATATTACCCGCACCTGGCCGGTTTCGGGACAGTTTTCAGCGACACAGCGGGATCTGTATGACGTGGTGCTGGTAGCTCACGATGCCTGCATTGCCGAGGCGGCACCAGGGGTGGAATATCGTGACCTACACCTCCTCGCTTGTCGGGTGCTGGCGGCGGGTCTGGTAGATCTCGGCATCCTTAAGGGACAGCCCGATGACTTGGTGGCCCAGGATGCCCATGCTCTGTTTTTTCCCCATGGGGTCGGGCATCTGCTGGGTTTAGATGTCCATGATATGGAAGACTTAGGGGATTTAGCGGGATATGCCCCCGGTCGCCAGCGGAGCGATCGCTTTGGTCTTAGTTTTTTACGCCTGGATCGCCCCCTCCAGCCGGGGATGGTGGTCACCATTGAGCCGGGGTTCTACCAAGTGCCGGGTATCTTGAATGATCCGTTTCGGCGGGAGCGCTATGACGACTGTGTCAATTGGGACAGGCTGGCGCAGTTTGCCGATGTACCCGGCATTCGCATTGAAGATGATGTCTTAATTACGGCGGCGGGACATGAGGTTCTGACCGCAGCACTACCCACCGCCGCCGAAGCAATTGAGGCGTTAACGCAAGCCTAAAAAAAACCCCCCGGCAATCGCCGGAGGGACTGGAGTTCCTGAAAATCGTCACTTCAGAAAGTATGGCCAGAGAGTCGGATATTGCCAAGAGGGGTCTGACCCGTCACACCGGCCCCGCCATGGAAACCTGTCCTTCTATTGTGGGTGGAGTCTCTGCCGGTTGAGCATCCCACATGGGGCGGCGATCGCCCATGGGGGTGTAGTGCTGCTCGTGGGGGCCAACGTAAATCTGGGTCGGACGGAAGATCCGGTTTTTAGCCAGTTGCTCTTTCCAATGGGCGAGCCAGCCCGCCACCCGCGCGATCGCGAATATGGGCGTAAATAGATCGGTGGGAATGCCGAGCTTGCGATAGACCAAACCAGAGTAAAAGTCCACATTGGGGTATACCCCTTTGGCTCCCAACCGCTCAGTCACCACCTGTTCCATCTCTAGGGCAACTTGGTAGTACTGATCTTCGCCAAATTTATCAAAGAGCTGTTCTGCCAACTTTTGCAAAATAGTCGCCCTTGGATCCTTGACCTTATAAACCCGATGACCGAAGCCCATAATCTTCTCTTTTTTGGCAATACGCGCATCAATGTAAGGACGCACATTTTCCACTGAGCCAATCTCCTCTAGCATTTCAATCACTTCCTCATTGGCCCCACCGTGAAGGGGACCCGCCAAAGTGCCGACCGCCGATGCGATCACCGCATAGGGGTCAGTCAAGGTCGAGGCAGTCACCATGGCGGAGAAGGTCGAAGCATTAATGGTGTGCTCAGCGTGGAGCGTTAAGCACACGTCAAAGATGCGGGCAGCCAGTGGGTCGGGTTCCTGCTCGTTGAGCATGTAGAGAAAGTTGGCCGCGTAATCCAAATCATCCCTAGGCTGCACCGGGTCGTTGCCCTTCCGCATCAGTTGGAAAGCGGCCACCATGGTCGGAATCTTGGCCAGCAAGCGAACCACCGCCTTTTGGATATAGGCCGGATCATCCAGAGCCCGCTTGGAATAAAACAGTCCAAGCGCCGCCGCACAGGCCTGCAATGCATCCATCGGATGGCCGCCCTCAGGGAAGCACTTCATCATGTCGCGAATGCGATATTTAAGGCGACGGTGGTGACGAATGTCGTCACTAAACTCCTTCAGCTCCCACTCCAGGGGCAATCGTCCCCAAATTAATAGATAAGCGGTTTCGAGAAAGGTGCTGCGCTGGGCCAGCTCATCTACTCGGATGCCTCGATACTCTAAGATGCCGCGCTGACCATCGACATGACTTACAGATGATTCAGTTGCAGGGACACCCTCTAAGCCGGGTCGATAGTCACAAACAGTCATTGGCATTTACTCTCCCAGTGCAACATATCCTGTCATCTTGGCTAGCCTACAAGGGTCAGAGTCCCTAAAAATGTATATGCGGCTAACCTTTTGCCAGACATTAACGTTCTGGCGATCTCCTCAGTTTATGCGGCTCCCATTCGTCTGTGCCAAATGCTGAGCCCAAATCACCGCTTACTTCAACCGGCACTCAGGAATCTTGCCTTTTTGGACCGGCAGTGCTGAGATGCGACTACGGTGCCTGAATGGTTTGAGTGCGCCTCGCTTAAATGAATCTCTAGGCTATCACGCCCCGATCTCTAACCCTCTAAGCCCTTGAAATTAAAGGGCTTTACAGCAACGACACGCTTGTGTCATGGGTGCATAAGTGGGCTGGAGCTGGGCAGTGAATCGCCATGGCGGCTTGGGTGCGAGGGTGGCGGAAGCGGAGTTCATAAGCATGAAGATGATAACCACAGTCTCCCGGAACGGCTTGGCGCTGATCTTGAACAGGGGCTTTAGGGAGTCCACCGACGATATACAGCGGGTCACCGATGAGGGGATAACCTGTAGCCGCCATATGTATTCGGATCTGGTGCGGTCGCCCCGTAGCGATCGCTACTTCGACTAAGGTACTTGCTGCTCTGCGTTCCAAGACTCGCCCCTGACTGTAGGCTGGTTTTCCTTCGGGGCTAGCGCCATACACATACCCCAAGGTGGCGTGAGGAACTTTGCCAATGGGCAGGGTTAGAGTAAATTCATCTGGCAATGGCCCTGGAGTCACCAGGGCACGATAAATCTTTTTGACCTGTGAGCTGGTTTGAGCTGTAGCTTCCCGCAGTTGGCGACTGAGGTCTGCCTTCGCTAAGGGCGATCGCCCCAGCAGTACGACCCCGGAGGTGCCGCGCCCTAAACGGTGGACGGGAATCGGCGTGTCTTGGGGGTAGCGCTGGCGCAATTGGTGCAGCAGCGTATGTTCTAGAAAGCCGCCACCCGGCAGCACTGGTAGCCCAGCCGGTTTGGCCACCGCCAGCAGGTCTGCATCTTCGTAAAGAATCGATAGGCCTAAGGGCACCTCGGGCTCTGGCCAGGGCGGGCGCTGATAGCTGAGTTGCTGTCCCGGTCTGAGTGGTGAATCAGGAGCCGAGATCGCCCCATCCACCCGTACTTCCCCTGCTAAGATGCGCGATCGCCAGTCTTGCTCAGTGGAGTGGCGATACCGTTGGCTGTAGTAGGCCAGCAGCGACAGTCCCTGATCACCGGGCTGAACTTGATTACGATAGGTCCAGCCCTGATTCATTGCTGTCCTTAGGTATTAACTTGGGTGCCAGGATGATGCTTTTCAAGGGTCCAAATATTGTCTAAATCCCGCAGATAAAATACGCCAAAGCAGGCTGCCAACATCGGCCAAGCCGCAAAAAATAGGATATTGGGAACAGCCAGAGGATCGAGATATTGACGGTAGGAAATCAAGGTCGAGAGCCCATGCATGGCCAATACTGCTCCATAGGTCCAAGTTTTCTTGAATCCGGCCACGAACCCCAGAATAATCAGCAGTTGGATAACCCCGATGCCATAAACGATTGCAGAACCTACTCCGCTGACGCCATAGAAAAACTCAAAGATTTTGCTGGCGTGGGCAGGGTTGAAAAATTTGTCTAAGGTCCAAACGAGCATCACCAGAAAGATACTCAGACGCAGTAACAAAAGTACGAGGGGGACGCGACCCCCAACAGAATTTAGATTGACCACAGTTACGCTCCTTGATTGATCCCATTGTCTTTACTCTCGCGGGGTGGGCTGAGCGATCGCTGAGCGCCCCAAGAGAATTGACTGAAGTGGAATCCTGCCCGTTCGATTCAGTCATTCAGATCCAGAGAGTAAAGCCTGACCAACTCAGCTCCTATAGGGTGTAGGCGAACTTCTCCACGAGCATTCCTGGCACCTGAGTGCCACCCAAATCCCGATAGTCGTAGCTGCCCACTTCGGGCACCAAGATGGTTTCTTGGGTGAAGTCAATTAGGTTTGGTCCCCAGAAGTTGTAGAGACTTTCATCAAAACGCAGGTTTTCGATCGGGGAGACGATTTCGCCCTTTTCCACCCAGAAGCAGGCATAGCGGGTCATGCCGGTAATGCGGCCCTGGGGGCGATCGCTCCAGTTGAGGTAATGCAGGTTCGACACATAAAGACCCGTATCCAAAGCAGCCAGAATATCCGCATTGGGCAGGTTGCCAGGGGCTAAGACGGGCGATCGCAAATACTCTCCCCCCTCTGCATAGGTCGAAGGAATATCGTATTCCTTGGCGGTGCGGGCACTGACCAGGGTGTTGACCAACTTCCCAGCTTCGATCAGCGGCAACCGCTCCGGGGCCAACTCCCCATACTGGTTGAACCTGGGCACCTGCCCTTGGGAAAAATCCTCGGTAATGGTAAAGCCTTCTGCTAAGGGTTTCTCTCCCTGCTTGAGCAGCCCAAAGGCGCTGCCCCCACGCCGAATCGCCCCTTCCCCCAGCCCCCCCCAGGACAGCATGCTGACCAAATCTGCCACGGCGGCTGGGGCAAAGTAGGTGCGATAGTGGCCGCGATCGAGGGTTTTACGGGGCATGGCTAAACGCCCCAGTAAGGCTTTTGAGGCGTCAATGGCCTTTTGATAGGCGTCCGTTTGCCAATGGCGACCGGCATAGGTGCCTTTTACCGCTTGGCCGTCCTTTGCATATAGCGAATAGTCTTGGGTAAAGGTCTGGGTTGCAAACCAGTGGCGCTGCCCTGCGGAGTCGGCATAGGCCCGAACAGAGGTGCCGCCTGCATAAAGCCCCACGGCATCTAGGCCCTGTAAAGGCTGAAGCAGCGTCTCGACAGCAGTTTCAACCGGAAGGGGCGCACCCTCATAAACCTCGCGGCTAGTGGCTGTACCGGTGGGATGAACCAGATAAGGGTCAGGGGGTAATTGGGGCAGCTCTGCCCGCAGGGTTGCTGCTGCCGCCGCTAAGGCTTCCCCATCAAGGGTGGGGTCAGCAGTGAAGGGAATCGATTCGCTGGCGGTGCGATCTGGGGTCATCCAGGTCAGGGTGAGCGTGCCTCGGATTACCGTACCGGCTTGCCGGACCTGAGCGTGGTTAAAGCGTGTAAACTGGCTGTCTTCTGCGACCAGAGAGAGCTTGAACTGTTCCCCGTCATGGCGCTGGCTCGATAGGCGATCGGCTAAGCCGTTAAAGCGGTCTTCCCACAGAGAAATCGTCATTAGCTGGCCCCCCCGAAGACTTCGATATTCTCAAAGGCGCAGACCGGGGAACCATGGCCGACGCGAATGATTTGGTTGGGCTCTCCCTTACCACAGAAGGGGGTGCCAAAGGCTTGCCAACTGGCGCGATTGCCCACTTGCACGAGGCTATGCCAAAACTGGGGTGTGGTGGCCCGATAGTTGGGGTTGCGCAGCACTTCAGCCAACTGACCGTTGCGGATGCGGCGGGCATATTCACAGCCAAACTGAAACTTGTGGCGCTGGTCATCGATGGACCAAGAGCGGTTGGCCTCCATGTAAACGCCATCTGAGATCGCCCCAACCAGCTCAGTAAAGCTGCGATCGCCCGGCTCTAAATTGATGTTGGCCATGCGATCAATAGGCGGGCGGTCCCAATTGGTGGCGCGGGCGCAGGCCACCCCCGGCACCCCTAAGCGGGCCTGACTTTCGTGGCTGCCTAACCCCTGCTGCAGAATCCCGTCTTTGATCAGGTACTGCCGCTCGGCCACGGCACCCGTGTCGTCAAAGCTATAACTGGCAAACTCGCTGTCTACCATCGGGTCGAAGGTGATATTGAGGGCTTTGGAGCCGTATTGCAACCGCCCAAAGTCGCTGGGTTTCACAAAGCTGCCCCCAGCATAATTGCGCTCATCGCCGAGGATGCGATCCAGCTCTAAGGGGTGACCGATGCTCTCATGGATTTGCAGCATCATCTGGTCGGGGGCCAGTACCAGGGTGGTGGTGGTCTCAGGGCAATCTTCGGCAGTGAGCAGGGCCACAGCCTGTTCACCCACCTGGGTGAGTTTCGGCCAGAGCTGCGCTTCGTCCAGCAGTTCCCAGCCCCCCTGATAGCAGTGGGCGCCGGGGCCGTTATGACTGCGGGTCTGCACCACCGCCCCATCCTGGGCCGTTACCCCAAAATGCAGCATCAAAAAGTCAAAGCGCTGATGCACCTGGGTACCGCTGGTGCTGGCCAGCCAGGTATCCACCTCGCGGGTATTGGCGCTGGCGCGGGTCTGCACAATTTGGTCGGAGACCTTGAGGCGATCGCACCCTTTCACCAGCAGGTCGTTAATGTCACCGGCGGTGCGGCTGGGCAGCGATCGCTGAATCGGGGAATGGTAAATGCCTTTGACCGGGGGGCGAATCGTTGGCGCAAATTGGTGAAGTTGCCAGGGAGCAGCCGCCTGGGCCTGCTGGCAAGCTTGAGTTGCTGCCGCCCGCAGCCCTGCTGGGGTGAGGTGATGGGTTGCGGCATAGCCCAGTTGCCCATCGACCATTACTTCAACCATGGCCCCGTGATCCCGAGCCCGGAGGTTAGTGTCAGGATGACCGTCTCTGAGCGATCTCCAAGTGCCTACATCCTTTACCACCCGAATGCCTACCCAATCGGCAGGCAAATCAAGGGAGGCCAGGGTTTTTTCGAGTAAATCGGTCGGATCGTCCGTTCGCAGCAGGGAGGCAGTCACAGTGGTAGATGGCAGCATGGATTTTCACCATTGTAGGAGCGGCGATCGCTTTCATAGCCCTCTCAGCCGTAACTTTAATTCCCCCAACGACCGATCTGGCCTAGTCAAAAACAGTGTCATTTAGTTGTAGCTGCTCTACCGTGCTGAGGCATTGGGGGCTGGCCCCAGCGCGAAGGGCTACTGTCGCTTCAGAAGACTCGGTTTCAACTGCTTCTATCTCCGCAGCATCAGGCTCGACCAGCCCCAAACGCTCCCTAAGTTCAGGGGAGAGGTCGAGGGTCTGGCAGGCCACCCCTTCAACTTCATCCAACGGTTCAAGGGAATTGAACAAGGTATTCTCAAAGCCAACGGAGGGAACGACTTCGGGGGGGATCGTTCCCTCAAAAGCCCCAATATCGCGGCGACCAATCGCGGCAATCCCCCTTTGGTCAAACGCCGTGGCGTTATTGCCGCTGGCATCTAGAGCGGGACTGCCGACCACCAACGCATGGGTCTGGGTCGGTCCCCCATTGCTGGCTAAGGGGCTCAAGATTTGACTGAGGGGCACCGTTGGCACCAAATCACCATTGGCCAAATTGGCGGTCAGTCCAGAAAGGCCTGCATCACCACTAAAGCCGAAGAGGCTGTGGTTGGATGCGGCAGAGCCGCGCCAGCGAAAAACCTCGTTTCCTGCGCCTAGGGCCGTGTTGCCGGTAACCAGGCTGTTGCTGAAGGTGAGGGTAGCTCGGTTCCCATAAAGGCCACCACCGCGATCGCTCTGATTACTGGAAACCGTGCTGTTTGCCAGGGTAAAACGACCGCGACTGCTGTAGGCCCCTCCGCCATCTCGATTGGCGGTATTGCCTGAGAGGGTGCTGTTGGTGGCGGTAACGGTGCCGCGATTGTTATAAATGCCGCCCCCCAGCTGCGCCCCATTGGTAGAAACTGTGCTGCCATTGAAGGTGAGATTGGTGCGGTTGGCATAGACACCACCGCCGTTACGGGTCGCATCATTGTTAGCAACGGTGCTGGTGCTAAAGGTGATAGTGCCGCGATGACTGCGGATACCCCCACCATCGCGACGGGCCATATTCCCTGCAATCGTGCTGCGGTCAACTGTGGTGGTGCCACGATTGGTATAGAGTCCACCGCCGTCTCGATTGGCCTGATTGCCCGTAATCGTGGTGATCCTGAGGTTTGCCGTACTGTTATTGGTGCGAATACCGCCACCGTCTTGCCCTGCCTGGTTGCCTGAAATCGCGCCGTTGTTGACAACAAGCGCGCCCACAGTCCAAAGACCACCGCCATTGCGGCCTGCACGATTGCCCGAGACTTGAACCGTGTTGAGGGTGACGGTGTTTCCATTACTGCGTAGCCCCCCGCCATCGCGATTGGCCTGATTCCCTAAAATTTGGGTGTGATTGAGGGTTAAAAGGCTGCGGTTACTGCGAATGCCGCCACCGTCGCGATTGGCCCGGTTATTCGCAACTTGACTGTTATTCAGGATGAGGGTGCCGCGATTCGTGTAAAGCCCTCCGCCAAACCGGGCCTGGTTGTTGGCAATTGTGCTGCCGTCAACGGTGAGCACAGTGTTATTGCTGCGAATGCCGCCGCCATCGCGACCAGCCTGATTACCCGTAACTGAGCTGTTATTCAGGGTGAGGCTACCGCGATTGGCGAAAATGCCACCGCCATTGCCGCTGGCCCGGTTGTTGGTCAGCGCACTGTTAATCAGAGTGACTTCGCCGTTGCTATAAATGCCACCGCCATTGCGCGTGACTTGATTATTGGCGATCGCGCTGCCATTCAGAATGAGCGTGCCCTGGCTATAGATGCCGCCTCCCCGTCCACTACGCCCCTGGGTGAGGGTGAGGTCATTCAGCCGAGCCGTGACGCCGCGATTAACCCGCAGTACGCGATGGGCGTTATTGCCATCGAGCTGGGTATTCCCGGCTCCGGCTCCGGTCAAGGTGATATCGCGACTCAACCGCACCTCGGAGCCCTCTTGGTAGGTGCCCGCCCCCAAATTCACGGTGGCCCCCGTTGCCGCTAAAGCCACCGCGTTTTGAACGATGCCGGGATCGGTCACGTTCACATTAATCGTTGTACCTTCACCGTTCAGGGTCTGGCGGCGACCCAAGGTGATCAATGCATTCAGGTTAATAGTGAGATTGTTGTCACTGTTCTCATCCTGGAAGGTGAGGGTATTACGCCGTCGCTGGCCACTGCTATCGATCGCCGCATTGACGTTGATGGTTTCTGTCGCCTCGACTGTGGCGTCACCCCCCGCCAAGGTACTGACCAGGGTGGCTGCTTCGGCGGTGCCGATGGTGAAGGTGTTGGGGTCAAACAGGGCATGGCCCTGACCTGCGGCATTTACCCCTGTCCCGAGGGTGAGTTCGCCATCTGCGTAAATGGCCAGTTCACCGCCGCTGGTGCCGGAGATGTCGATTAAGCCTTCGGGCAGGGCAATGTCTTCTCCAAGCAGCACGACTCGCCCGCCCTGATCACCCGAAACATCCACAGTTCCGATTGAGGCGATGGCTCCTGGGTGAGCGTTGATGGGATTGCCACTGCTCAGAACAACGGTGCCATCAGCAAGGGTCTGCACGGTAGTGGCCGCGCCACCCCAGTCTCCGGCCAGTAGCTCCGGTAAGTCTAGGGCGGTCAGGCCATTCTCAACCTGACTCTGGAGTTGATCGGTCGGGAGGGCCAAACTGAGAATCAAGCCGGTTTGAGAAATGCGGACTAGCCCTTCTTCGGGAATCGCCACAATCGACACATTGCCCTCAGGCGCAGTCAGGGTGCCCGTATTCAGAACCGTATTGCCTGTCAGGGTCAGACTTTCGCCGGGATTCACCGCCAGATCGGCTTCGTTCAGCAGTACCCCTTCGTTTCCCAGAAAGACATAGCCGGAGGGGTCGCCCACCAAGGCTCCATAATCGTTGCTGCTGATCGCCCGAAAAACCCCATCCTCAAAGGCCAAACCACTGGCGGTGCTGACAGAGAAAGACCCCGCCAGATTCAGGCGGGCGTTGGGGCTGAGCAACACCCCAGCCGGATTCAAGATAAAAAGATTGGGGTTGCTGCCACCGCTGACCTGGAGCAGGCCATTAATGATCGAAGCCTGGCCCCCAGTGACGCGAGCTAAGACATTGGCCACATCAGGATTGACCCCAAAGTTGGCAATTTCTCCAGCGCTCAGGCCCAATTGTTGAAAGCTATGAAAGAGATTGGCGTCAACTTGGGTGCCCCCATTAATGATGTAGGTCTGGGTGGCGGCGCTGTAGTCAACGGTGGTGCCGGTGGAGTCAGTGGCGGCGGTGACGGAGGTTTGGGCGATCGCGGGATTTAGCGCCAGACTAAAGCCTGCCAGCACGCCCCATGCGGCTTGAGACCACGCGGGTATAGGTTGCATGACGATTCAGGAAAACGAGACAGGAAACTCAGGAACGGGATTTTGTAATCCCTGCTACGTTTTTCTAGTCAGAACCAACCAGATCCGGATCAATCTGGCTTCAGCCGATAGACTTGCTCTGTAATTCCTCTGAGTTACAACGGGTTGGGTTCACGGAAACCCGGCTCGCGAACCTTGCTATCAAAACAAGTCACCTAGAGACTCAAATCCACTGCTCCACCAACGCTCAGGGAATTCTCATTCCATATCTAACCGATCGTTCCAAAATAAGGCTGTAGACCTTTGGGAGATTGTTCCGATGAGCTTGACCCAAGACTTAATCGATTTCAAAACCCAGTTTCGTCAAAACGCTCCGGCTGAGGCCCAGGCCACTATGGCTGAGGCAGGGGAGGCGATTGCCGCCCTAGGGTTAGAGGCCCAAAGCCTGCAGGTGGGTGCATCACTGCCCGAGATCGCCCTGCCCAATGCCACAGGTAAAACCGTAGCGATCTCAAATCTGCTGAGCCAAGGCCCCGTGGTGATCACCTTTTATCGCGGCGGCTGGTGCCCTTACTGCAACTTGGAATTGCGGGCGCTGCAGCAAGCCCTACCCCAAATTCAGGCTTTGGGAGCGCAACTGGTGGCGATCACCCCAGAAACCCCAGACAACTCCCTCTCCACCCAAGAAAAGAACGAACTCACCTTTGAGGTGCTGAGCGATCAGGGTAATCAAGCCGCCCGTCAGTTGGGGCTGGTTTTTACCCTGCCGGAAACGCTCCGCCCCCTCTATGCCAATTTCGGCATCGACTTGCCCGCGACCAATGGCGATGACACCTTCGAACTGCCAGTGCCCGCCACGTATATCGTCGATGCTAGCGGCAAAGTCGTGCACCGCTTTGTGAATACCGACTACACCCAGCGAGAAGATCCTGAAAGGATCGTAGAGGTTTTGCAGGGGATGCCTGCAGCTGCCTAATATGGGCGAGGCTGGGCCATCGGTATCTATGTTTTAGGCCACCCAGCTTTGCTGCCTTTGACCCCTATTATCGCTCAGGAGAGACCGACTATGGCCGACGCCAAGTACATTACCCTAACCGATGAAAACTTTGAGGCGGAGGTCCTCAAAAGTGAAGTCCCCGTGGTCGTCGATTTTTGGGCGGCTTGGTGTGGCCCTTGCCGTCTGATGAATCCGATTATGGATGCCCTGGCAGAGTCCTTCGAAGGCAAGGCCAAGGTCGCCAAGATTAATATTGATGACTACGATGCCTTGGCCAGTGACTATCACATCATGGGGGTGCCAACCCTGCTGTTCTTTAAGGATGGCAATTTGATCGATCGCACAGAGGGGGTTGTGCCTCAGGATGCGATCTCTGAAAAGCTCACCACCTTGATGGCCTAGGGCATGGTGTCAACAATCGACGGAAGCCTTTAGAGCCGTCATTTGACGCTGTTCAAGATCAGTGATTAGCCCCCTTGTCGAGTCAATTTTGGGCTCAGTAAGGGGGTTGGAGTAGGTCTCACTGTTGGGAAAAATCGGCTCTTTTCCCCAGTCCCGTTATCCCCCAAATTTCCGTCTTACTATTGGGGGGCTGCGCTGGGCATTTCATGGCAGACGCCTTACTTAAAGAACTCAGTAATACCGATTTGGATTGGCTGATCGCCAGCGGGGAGCGTCAGCGTTTGCCCAGCGGTCAGCCATTATTCGACGCCCAGAACCCCACCAATCACCTGTATCTCTTAATTGAGGGACGGCTTGGCCTGCCCCCCAGTCAGTCAACTGGCCCAGGTGTAACGGAAGAAGTCCTGCAAGGGGAATTCGTGGGGCTTTCTCCTCTGTTGGGGCTGTCCAACGATGCAACCGTCAGTACGTTGTCAGAATCGCTGATTCTTTCTTTACCCATTGCCCAGGTTCAAGCCAAGCTAAAGGCCGATATTGACTTTGCCGCCCACTTTTATCGGGCGATCGCGGTGATGCTGTCTGATCGACTGCGGCGCATCTTTGAAGCGCCGGACCGCATTCAACTTTGGGGCAAGCGCAGCGCTAAAGAAGCCCTTGCGGTTTTTCGTGAGTTGCGGGATAGCGATATTGACTGGCTGGTGTCCTTTGGGGAGATTCAACCTGTCAATGCCAACCAAGTCCTACTGCAGGTGGGTCGTCCCGTCGATGCTTTCTACATCATTCTGGATGGCCAATTTGGTCTGTCTGCACCGGGGGGGAGCTTCAACGCCTTGCTGCTGTGTTTTGCCGGTTTAGATGAAAATACTCAAAATCAGCAAGTCTTTGCCCAACTCTCTCGAGGCGGGCTACCAGGTATCATCTCTTTCCTCGATTTCCGCCCCCTGCCGGTCACCGTACGCGCCATGCAGAACGCCACGGTCTTTGCGGTCCCCCGCCAAACCCTAGTCACTAAGCTGCAAGTGGATGCCAGCTTCGCCTCTCGGTTTTATCGCGTGATTGCCATCCAAATTCTGGAACTTTTAGAAACGATTTGTGAGCGGATGGCAAGCACCAGCGCCAATGCTGATTTAAATGATGACGAAGAACTCGACTTCGACGCCCTCGATCAGATGTCGGAGGGGGCGAAGAAATTTAATTGGATGTTGAACCAATTGGGCGTCAACTATGGCTGAACAAGAGACAACCGCCAAGGAACAGAGCCCGCTTTTTCGTCAGGAAGCCCTTGAGCGCCTGTCTTCCCCTGAGCGGCTGGATGAGTTGATGCGGGTCGTCAACCTTAAAAGCTGGCTTCCCCTCGGTACGATTGGGGCTTTGCTAGGGGCTGGTTTGATCTGGAGCTTTGTGGGTCGCATTCCTATTACTACCAGTGGCCCAGGCACGTTGGTACAGCGTGATGCCAACTCAGGGGAGCTGGTGGCGCTGCTGCATTTTGAAAACAGTTATCGGGGCCAGATTCGGGCAGGTATGCCGGTGGTGCTGATGCCTGAAACCTTGCGGCTGTATAACGACCGTGGCGTCCTTGCCGAAGTTGAGGAAGTCGTCGAACCACCAGCTTTAACCCTGAACGATGTCCGCACCAGCCGCTCTGAAGAGGGGATGCTCGAAGCCCAGGAAATGGATGTTCAAGCTCTGGAAGCCAATAATGACGGTCGCCTGGAGGTGATTGCCCAAATGACCCCTGAAGCGTTTTTGCTGCCCCAAGACAGTCTGGTGGTGGGGGTGGCCGTTGAGGGTCGGATCACCCTTGAGGAGAAAGCTCCGATTGCCTTTGTGTTTCCCTTTTTCGATCGCTGAGTCCCTTAGTGATTGCCATTTTGTAGGGGCGCAAGGCTTGCGCCCGGACCGACGCCCTTAACGCCGTCCAGGACTTGATCGCCCCATGTTGATACCCCCTTGGCAAGCTTGGTTCAAATCTGCCCCCCGTCGGGCAAAGACCCCCACCGTGCTGCAAATGGAGGCGGTGGAATGTGGGGCCGCCGCCTTAGCGATGATTTTGGGTTCCTTTGGTCGCACCGTTCCCCTGGCGGAACTGCGCCAGTCCTGCGGCGTCTCGCGGGATGGGGTGACCGCCGCCAATGTGCTCAAAGCGGCTCGCCGATATGGCCTAGAGGCCAAGGGCTTCAAAAAAAGCTTGGAGCGGGTGATGGAGCTAGAGCCCCCGCTGGTGGTGTGTTGGCACTTTTACCACTTCTTAGTGCTAGAAGGCTTTGATCACCATCACGCCTACTTGAATGATCCGGCCTCTGGCCCCCGTCGCGTCACCCTAGCGGAGTTTGACGAAGGTTACACCGGCATTGTCCTGACCTTTAAGCCCAGCCCGACCTTCGAGCCCGGTGGCGAGCGACCCAGCCTGGTGGGAGCCTTAACCCGAAGGCTACGGAATGCCAAAGGAGCCCTGGCTCTGGCGGTGGTGGCGGGGTTGTTTTTGGTGTTGCCGACTTTGGTGTTGCCCACCCTGAGTCAACTGTTTGTGGACTCCGTCTTGATTGGCGGGCGTGCAGAATGGCTGCCCTATGTGTTGGGGGGCTTGCTACTGACGGCAGGTATCCAGGGTTGGTTAACGGCTCTACAGCTCCGTTACCTGCGGGCGCTGCGTATCAAGCTCTCGGTGGTGATGAACAGTCGATATGTCTGGCATGTACTGCGACTACCGGTCGGGTTCTATGCCCAACGCTTAGCGGGGGAAATTGCCAGCCGTATTCGTCTCAACGATGAAGTGGCTTCGGTGCTCTCTGGGCGGTTGACGACGACCGTAATCAGTCTGGTGCTGGTACTGTTCTATGCAATTGCCATGGCCCAGTACGATTGGCTGCTGACCCTGATTGTGATTAGCTTTTCGGCCATTAATGTCGCCGTTTTGCAGTGGAGTTCGCGGCAGCGGGTCGATGCCAACATGCGCCTAGTGCAGGAGCAGGGTAAGGCTGCAGGGGTGGCGATCGCTGGTCTGCAAAATATGGAAACCCTGAAGGCTGGTGGGCTGGAGTCCGACTTTTTTGCCCGTTGGGCGGGCTACTACACCAAAGGGATTAACGTTCAGCAAGATTTGGGTTTGCTCAACCGGATGGTTTCGGTGCTGCCGTCGCTACTCTCTACCCTGACCAACATGGCGCTGCTGGTGATGGGGGGCTTACGGGTGGTGGATGGCAGCCTCAGCATCGGTATGCTGGTGGCGTTCCAACTGCTGATGGTCAGCTTCCAGCGTCCGGTGAACCGGCTGGTGAGCTTTGGTAGCACCCTCCAGACCCTGCAGGGCAACTTGCAGCGATTGGATGATGTGTTGGGCAATGAGGTTGATCCCCAACTGACTTTGGAGGTAGCCGCTACACCAGAGGTTGTGCCCTTACGTCCCCAATTACCAGGGGTGTCTGAAGCACCGCTTTATCGCCTCAGGGGCGCGATCGATCTCGAAAACCTGTCCTTTGGCTACCACCCCCTGGCGCCACCCTTGATTGACAATCTAAACTTGTCGATTGAGCCCGGTCAACGGGTGGCCTTTGTGGGAGGGAGCGGTTCCGGCAAATCCACCCTGGCAAAAGTGATTGCCGGCCTATATCAGCCCCTGTCTGGTGAGGTCCGCTTTGATGGTATCCCCCGTCGCCAAATTCCTCGGGCTGTCTTGACCAACTCCATTGCGGTGGTAGAGCAAGACATTTTGATCTTTGAGGGCACCATTCGCGACAACCTCACCCTTTGGGACACCACCATTAGCGATCAAGACTTGGTGCGGGCCGCTCGAGATGCGGCCATTGAGGACATCATTTTGGCTCAACCTAGCGGCTATGAGACTCAGCTACTGGAAGGAGCCAGTAACCTTAGCGGGGGCCAGCGACAGCGGATGGAAATTGCCCGAGCCTTAGTGGCCAACCCCTCAATCTTGATTTTGGATGAGGCTACCAGTGCCCTAGACACCGAAACCGAAAAAATCATTGACCAAAACCTACGGCGGCGGGGCTGCACCTGCATCATCGTCGCCCACCGCCTCAGCACCATTCGCGACAGTGACGAAATCTTAGTCCTAGAGCGGGGCAAGGTGGTGCAGCGCGGCACCCATGATGAGCTTTGGCAGCAACCGGGCCATTATGCCCAATTGATTCGCAGCGAGGAGGAGCAGGCATGAATCCCCCGGTGGCTATTGAAACCAAGACCCGCACCATTCAGGGGAATGAGCCCCTATTCTTGACCGATCCCAAGGTGTTGTGGCGGGTCCACAGCGGGGCGGTGGCCGTGTTTTCTGTGCCCCTGCATCAGGGCCAGCCGGTGGGCGATCGCCGCTACCTCTTTACGGTGCAACCTGGTGAAGCCCTATTCAGCGCCGCACTGCCCGAGGGCACGGGCTTGGGGCTGATGGCGATCGCCGTCGAACCGGCTGGCGTTAGCAGTACGCCATTGGAAGAGGTGGAATCGGATCAGCTGCCGCTGCCGGTACTCAAAACCTTGAGCGATAGCTGGATCAAGCACCTCAGTGAAGTGGAAGGGGTATTTAACGTCCCAAAAGGGACGATGGCACCGGATATCCATTACATCTCTCTAACCAAAGGCCAGCGTTGTCACGCCTCAGCGGCTCAGGTGCTGTGGGAGCGCATGCAGCAGGGGTCTGCCGATTGGATGGGGCAGTCTGCATTTCCAATCACCCCAGAGTCGGGCTGCTTCCCGATTACAGAAGGCACCTTTTTAGAAGCCCAGGACCACATCGAGTTCTTTGCTAGAGATACGAGCCAGGTCAAGAACCGGATCATTATCGTCCGAGGATTAAAGCTCCTCCACCGCTATTTCCTCGAAACCCTCACCGAACAGGATGCGGTGCGTCAGCGGCGAGATTTGAAGCGGTTTCAGCAGCGGCAGGAACTCAATCAAACCGTCACCCAAAAGGTGATCCGCACCCTGGCCGGGGTGCTCGAGACCCAGGAGCGCTATGACGATGAATCCCCTCTGCTAACTGCGGCAGGGGCCGTGGGTAAAGCCCTAGGGGTTACCATCGAGCCCCCCGCCCATTCTGAGAATCCCGACCGGGTGAAGGAGCCTTTGGAGGCGATCGCTCGGGCTTCGCAACTTCGACTGCGGCGGGTCCTGCTAAGGGGGCAATGGTGGCACCAAGACGGAGGTCCCCTGGTGGCCTATACCCGTGAGGATCACCAGCCTGTCGCGCTGCTCCCGGTGGGCACCAAAGGCTATGAGCTGCTGAATCCAGCCGGTTTAGCAGCAGGTAAATCGAGCCAACCCCAGCGTGTGACTGTTACCCCTAAGGTGGCCCAGACCATTGCGCCAGTGGCCTTCATGTTTTATCGGCCCCTGCCCATGGGGCAGCTATCCGCCTGGACCCTATTCCAGTTTGCGTTTCGGGGGCAGGGACGGGACTGGCTCGCGATCTTACTAACGGGGGTAGCCGCTACCCTGATGGGGATGTTGGTGCCCCAAGCTACAGCAGCGCTGGTGGACACAATTATTCCCTATGGTGATGTTGCCCTCCTGGTCCAGGTGGGGCTAGGACTGTTGGCGGCGTCTTTAGGGGTGGCGAGCTTTCAACTGGCTCAGGCGAGCGCCAGCCTCCGGGTGGAGACGGCTTCTGATGCGGCTCTACAAGCCGCTGTATGGGACCGGCTGCTGAAGTTGCGAACCGCTTTTTTCAGGCAATATGCGATCGGCGATCTCAACTACCGAGTCTCCAGCATTAACACCATCCGTCGCAAACTCAGCGGTACCGCCTTGCAGGGCATCTTTACCGGTCTATTTTCCCTATTGAACCTGGGGCTGTTGATCTATTACAGTCCTTCCCTTGCCTTGATTTCGCTGCTGGTGGCCGTGGTGGTTATGGTCGTGACCCTTTCCTCGGGGCTGATTTTGCTGCGCAAATATCGGCCCCTACTGGAAATTCAGGGCAAGCTCTATGGCCTGGTGGTGCAGCTGAGCATCGGCGTTTCGAAACTGCGGATTGCGGGGGCCGAAGAGCGGGCCTTTGCTGCCTGGGGCCAACGCTATGGCGAGCAGTTGCGCATCACCCTCAGTACCCAGCAGCTCGAAGATGGCGTGTCCGTATTCAACACTGTCTTGCCCGTTTTCACCACTTTGATTCTGTTCTGGTTGGCCAGCCATCTGGTGGGGGTATTTGGGGGTACAGGGCTCTCGACCGGCTCCTTTTTAGCCTTTAGCGTCGCCTATGGCACCTTCATTGCTGGTGCCACCAGCCTCAGCAATACGCTGGTGTCCCTCCTAGATGTGGTGCCCCTCTGGCAGCGGGCCCAACCTATTCTCCATGCCGAGCCCGAAGTGGATCCCAACAAGGCAGACCCAGGTCAATTGTCCGGGGCTTTGTCCGTGGATCGGGTGGATTTTCGCTATCGAGAAGATACGCCGCTGATTTTGAACACCGTCAGCGTCCATGCTGAAGCCGGGGAATTTATTGCCCTGGTGGGTCCATCCGGCTCCGGCAAGTCTACCGTCATGCGTCTTTTACTCGGGTTTGAGACGCCCCAAGCGGGCTCGGATTACTACGACGGCCAGGATATGGCCAGCTTGGACGTGGTGGCGATCCGGCGGCAGTTAGGGGTGGTGCTGCAAACCAGCCGTCTTGGCGCTGGGTCCGTCTTTGAAAATATTGCGGGGGGCGCGTTGATTTCCCTGGACGATGCCTGGGCTGCGGCCGAGATGGCGGGGTTTGCCGATGACCTGCGATCTATGCCCATGCAGCTCCATACGGTGGTCAGTGAAGGGGGCGGCAACCTCTCCGGGGGGCAACGGCAGCGACTTTTGATTGCCCGAGCCTTGGCGATGAAGCCCAAAATCATGCTGATGGATGAGGCCACCAGTGCTCTCGACAACCGCACCCAAAAGATCGTCACCCAGAGCCTCGACCAGCTTAATGTCACTCGGGTGGTGATTGCCCACCGCCTCAGCACTATTCGCAATGCCGCTCGCATCTATGTGTTAGCGGCCGGCGCCGTCAAGCAGCAGGGGTCGTTTGACGAACTGGCTGTAGAGCCCGGTCTATTTCAGCAACTGATTAGGCGCCAAATGGCTTAAGCTAAAAGTCTGATACGCCCTACGCTGCTCGCTTCATGGTTTGGTCATCCCTGCTTCAGATCTGGGTCCGATGGGGCTGCAATCGTTAAGCTAATTGCGACTGGTGTTCCTTAGCCATTGATATAGATATGAGTGCTACTGCCTTAAAAAATCCCTTGCTCATCGGTGAGGGATTACCCCCCTTTGAATCCATTCAAACCGACCATATTGTTCCTGGGGTCAAGGACCTGCTCCAGACGCTGACCCAGGAGTTGGAAGCGATCGAAGCCAATGTTGAGGCCAGTTGGTCCGGTCTGGTGGAACCCCTTACCCGTCTCGAAGAGCGGCTACGCTGGACTTGGGGCATTATCGGCCATCTGATGGGGGTCAAAAACAGTCCGGAACTACGCACCGCCTATGAAGTGATCCAGGCGGACTTGGTGCAGTTTGGCAATCGTATGGGTCAAAGTCGCCCCATCTATGAAGGGTTCCAGGTGATTAAGCAGGGTACTCAATGGGAAACTTTGGCTCTGGCTCAACAACGGATTATTGAAGCTGCCATCCGCGATGCCGATCTGTCTGGGGTCGGGTTAGACGGCGATAAAAAGGTGCGCTTTAACGAAATTCAGCAAGCGCTAGCGGAACGCTCAACCCAGTTCTCAAACCATGTCCTAGATGCTACTGCCGCTTTTGAGCTCACACTCACCACTCAGGCAGATATTGTTGGTTTACCCCAGAGCCTGCTGGCCTTAGCGGCTCAAACTGCTCGCGCCGCCGGGGAAGAGACCGCTACAGCAGAAGCTGGCCCCTGGCACATCACCCTTGATGCCCCCCTCTATCGTCCCTTTTTGCAGCATAGTCAGCGTCGCGATTTGCGGAAGCAGGTCTACCGCGCGTTTATCACTCGGGCGGCTGTGGGGGAACTCGATAATAATCCGGTTATCGAGCGAATCTTGGCCCTCAGGCAGGAGATGGCCAATCTGCTGGGCTACAGCACCTATGCGGATCTCAGCATTGCCCGCAAGATGGCCCCCTCAGTGGCGGCAGTGGATCAGCTAATGGAAGAGCTGTGCCAAGCCAGCTACGATGCGGCTCAGAAAGAGCTGGAAGAACTTAAAGCCTTTGCCCAAAAGCAAGGGGCGACAGAAGCAAACGATTTGAAGCAATGGGACATTGCCTTTTGGGCGGAACGGCTGCGAGAGACGGCCTATGGGCTCAACGATGAGGAGCTGCGCCCTTACTTCCCACTGCCTCAGGTTCTAGAGGGTCTGTTTGATCTGGCGAATCGCCTCTTTGACATCACTATTACGCCTGAATCAGGTACCGCACCGGTCTGGCATCCCGATGTGCAGTATTTCCGCGTGGCTGATGAGACCGGCACTGAGATGGCCCACTTCTACCTGGATCCCTATAGCCGTCCCGGGGAAAAGCGAGGCGGGGCCTGGATGGATGAATGCTTGAATCGGGGCCGATTTGGCAACCATTTGCGGCTACCGGTGGCCTATCTAGTCTGCAACCAATCTCCTCCAGTGGCGGGCCAGCCTAGCCTGATGACCTTCCACGAGGTGGAGACCCTGTTCCATGAGTTTGGCCATGGGTTGCAGCATATGCTCACCCAGGTGGACTACCCAGGGGCGGCGGGCATCAACAATGTGGAGTGGGATGCAGTGGAGCTGCCCAGCCAGTTTATGGAGAACTGGTGTTACCACCGCGATACCTTGCTGAAACTGGCCCGCCATTATGAAACGGGCAAACCTTTACCGGAGGAGCTGTTCCAAAAGATTTTGGCGGCCCGCAACTTTATGACCGGCTCCGCAATTTTGCGCCAGGTGTCCTTCGGCTGGCTCGACCTTGAGCTCCATGCCCGCTATCAACCTGGGGGTGACGAGACCATCTGGGATGTGCGCGATCGCCTCGCCGAAAAAACCGCCGTGATTCCGCCTTTGCCTGAAGACGCCTTTCTCTGTGCCTTTAACCATATTTTTGCTGGGGGCTATGCGGCGGGCTACTACAGCTATTTCTGGGCCGAAGTGCTCAGTGCCGATGCCTTTGCCGCCTTTGAGGATGCGGGATTGGACGACGAGCAGGCGATCGCCCAAACCGGTCGCCGTTTCCGGGATACGGTGCTGTCCCTGGGAGGCAGTCAACACCCGATGACGGTCTTCAAGGCCTTTCGGGGGCGGGAGCCCAGCACCGCTGCATTGCTCAAGGCACGAGGACTCACCCCCGTGGCGGCTTAGGGCAATGTCAAGATTCAGAGCTGGTGTAGCGTGGTGGCGAGGTTACGAGACCCACGGTCTCGGTTAATCGGTTACATTTCGTGGGTCGCACTAGGTTTGACCCACGCTACGACATACTCCAGTTTTCGATATTGATAGACCACTCATAGACTTGCCCGTGAAACTGCTTTCGCCCCTCAATTCAACGGTGGGTGAGTCCTTGCTGAGGACGGGCTTAGGCAAACTCCGGGACTTCTAACCTAAGCATCATTCAGCCGCTAGTGGCCCTGGCTATTGTGAGGATGTTCGCAACAAACCACAGCCCTGGAGGCAACCCATCATGTCTGAAACCAACATGCAAACCGGCCCCATCTCTGACGAACAGCTTGAGCAAGTTTCCGGTGGCGTTGATTTCGATCAACTGCGTCGCGAGAATCTCGACAAGGACGGCGTTGATTTTGACCAACTGCGTCGCGAAAACCTCGACAAAGATGCCCTTTCTGACGAGCAGCTCGGTCAAGTTTCCGGTGGCGTTGATTTTGATCAGCTGCGTCGCGAAAACCTCGACAAAGATGCCGTCGATGTCGATCAGCTGCGTCGCGAAAACCTAGAGAAGGACTAAGCCCCTCCCATAGCAGTCGCCAGTCCGGTTAGGACAAGACTGCGACCCACTTTGCTTATGCACTAAAGCTCACAGCAGTCCTAGGTGTCCTAAGCAAAGTGGCCAGCGCTATAGTTACCCGGTCTTAACGGATCTGGGATTTTTACGACTTTTTCAGGCAGACACCCAAAAGTGACCTGCCTATGATGTGACCGTCTGTTCCATTTGTATTCGGAAAATAATCATGGCTATGGATCCAACTGAAAAAGAGCAACTATCCGATGAGCAACTTGAAGGTGTTGCCGGTGGCGTTGATGTTGATCAGCTCCGTCGCGAGAACCTTGATAAGGATGCTGTAGATGTTGATCAACTCCGCGAAGAGAACCTTGAGAAGGACTAATCTCGCTGATTAGCAAAACGTCTAGCGGCTCTACCTAGGTCAGGTAGAGCCGTTTTTGATGGCAGGGGCTTCCCAAAGCATCTACGGTTTACGCCCGATCAGCAGAGCCATTTCCAACCACTTCCAGTAACAGTCCACATCAATCAAGCCCAACTCGCGGAACCAATGCAGCTGGGTTTCCATGGCTAACAACTGGTTGGCCGGGTCGTCGTCTTCCAGGCTGTAGCCAATCGCCGCTAAAAACCGTTCGTGTAACTCTGGCGTCGGCGAGGCCACATGCTCTAAGTTGCAGAAGAGGCCGCCCGGTTCTAGGCGATCGCACACTTCTTGGTAGAGGGCACGCTTACGATCGTCGTTCAGATGGTGAATGGCAAAACTTGAGACAATCGCATCAAAGCGCCCCAGATCTGGCAAAGGTTGAGACAAGTCATGGGCGATCACCGTCACCGTGGCATCTGCCGCAAATCGTTCCCGTGCAGCGGCCAACATGGTGTCGGAAAAATCCAGGGCGATGCCCTCTGCTTGGGGGCGATCGCATTTCAGCAAGGCCATCAGTCGCCCATTTCCCGTACCCAGATCCAGAATACGGTTGGCGGTGAGGGGCACCTGCTCCAGCAGTGCCGCCTCCCCTTCTGTGCGGTGGGGAATGGCATCGGCCCGCGCTAAATAGGCCAGGGCATGGCTAGCGGTCGCCCAGGTATTCATGGTTGTGTGAGCAAAACATCAGCCGCATCCTAGCGCCCGACCCTGAGTCGCGACAATGGGGGCTTCGATATGCTGATGGGGCTGATCGCCCTGTCATCCATGTTGAGCAACGCCCCCTGCCCCTGCGGGCAACTACAGCCTGCCGTCACCTGCTGCCAACCCTATTTGCAGGGGCAAGCCCAGGCCCCCACGGCAGAAGCCCTAATGAGATCGCGCTACACCGCCTATTGTCAGGGCAACGTTGATTACTTAATCGCCACTCACCATCCCAGCCAGCGCAAGCTGAATGACCGCACCACCTTGGCCCAGAGCATTCAGCAGACCCATTGGGACGGATTAGCCATCCTCGATACCCAACAAGGGCAACCCACCGATAGGAAAGGAATCGTAGAATTCGTGGCCGCTTACCGTACCCCGGTGCCGGGGCAGCTCCATGAGCGATCTCACTTTGTCAAAGAAAACGGGCGCTGGTTTTACCTCAAAGGAGAGATGCTGCCGCCCCTGACTCCAAAGCGAAATCAACCCTGCTGGTGCGGCAGTGGCAATAAGTTTAAGCACTGCCATGGGGCCAAGTAAGGCCATCCTCCAACCCCGTTGGGCAAAGATCGCCGTCGTACACTGAAGGGTGATGTTAAGGAACGGTCGCAAGCAATGGCAGGGGTTACCCAGCAAGTCGCAGCCATTTTAGGGGAATCCCAGGTCGTCGATTGGGCGGCAGCTGAGGTCTTAGGTCAGCGCATCTCTGGAGTAATGGTATCTGGGGCGGCTTTTCCTGAGGCGATCGCCTACCCAGAGACCGAAGCAGCCTTAGCCGAACTCATGGTCTGTGCCCATAAAAATGGCTGGCGGGTGCTCCCCTGTGGCCACGGCAGCAAGCTGAGCTGGGGCGGGCCGATTCAGCCCTGTGACCTGGTGGTGAGTAGCGATCTCCTCAATGCCAGCATTAACCATGCGGTGGGCGATCTTACTCTTACCGTGGCAGCAGGGGCCAGCTTTCACATCGTTCAAACCCAGCTTGCCGAGACGGGGCAATTTTTAGCCCTGGACCCAGCCTATGAAGGCGATGCGACCCTAGGCGGCATCGTCGCCACTGCCGATACCGGTGCCTTGCGTCAACGTTATGGTGGCGTCCGCGATCAGCTGATTGGTCTGTCTTTTGTGCGCCATGATGGCCAAATTGCCAAAGCCGGGGGGCGCGTCGTTAAAAATGTGGCGGGCTATGACCTGATGAAGCTAATGACAGGGGCCTATGGCACTCTGGGCTTCCTCAGCCAGCTCACCTTTCGCACCTATCCCGTCGCTGAAATGACTCGAACCGTGGTGATTACGGGGGAATCGGCAGCCATGGCAGATTTAGTGGGGGTGGTGCGGCGATCGCCCCTGACCCCTGTGAAGCTCGATCTGCTCAACGGTCCCTTGCTGCAGACATCGAATCAAGATGGCAACATCGGCTTGGCGGCGCAGTTTCAAACCATTGAGGCTGGAGTGGCAGAGCAGGTGGCCCGTCTAGAATCCCTATCCCAACCCCATGGGGTTCAGGTTGTGGCCGTAGAGGATGATTTTTGGGTCGAGCTGCAGCATCAGATGTTTCCTGAGTCCGCGACGCCCCCTGTAATCTTGGCCAAGGTGGGGGTGAAGCCCAGTGAGGCGATCGCCTTAATCCAAACCATTCAGGGCCTATCGCCCCAGGCCCGCGTCCGGCTGCACAGCAACAGCGGTATCGGCTGGATGCGGACGGATGTCCTCTCTGCGCCAGATGTCAGCACCCTTCGCAATTATTGTCGAGATCGCGGCGGTTATTTCACCCTGTTAGAAGCACCGCTGGCTCTCAAACAAGCCACGGACCCTTGGGGGCTGGCCCCCGATGTGAAAGCCTTGATGGGACGTCTTAAGCACCAATTTGATCCCCAAGACCGCTTCAGTCCAGGCCGTTTGGGTTAACCCTTGATCGATTGCGGTGAGGCGATCCCCGCCCCCTATCGTCATCATTGAGTTTGGATCACGACCCCACCCCACCATCTCCCCCGAGGGCCTCGGTGGCGCGATACCCTGAAAAGACCTCTCCATATACTGGGATGCGCCTCGCCCATGGCCCTTACAGATACCCCACCGCCTAACGCACCTTCCAGCGGGTTTGATCCCCAGCATCCCCCTGCACAGCCTTTAATTGATGCTTGCGTTCACTGTGGGTTTTGCCTGACCACTTGCCCCAGCTATCGGGTGATCGGCAAAGAGAGCGATTCTCCCAGGGGCCGCATCTATTTAATGGATGCGATTAATAAAGGCGAGGCTACCCTGTCCCCCACCTCGGTAGAGCACTTTGATAGCTGCTTGGGCTGTTTGGCCTGCACAACGGCCTGCCCCTCTGGGGTGCAGTATGACCAGTTAATTGCGTCGGTGCGCCCCCAGGTGCAGCGCAACCATTCGAGATCGCTGCCAGAACGACTGCTGAGAGGGCTAATTTTCTCCCTGTTTCCCTACCCCGATCGCATTCGCTTACTTTTAGCGCCTTTGGGGCTCTACCAAGTTTTGCGGCTCTCTAAGCTAGTGCAAGGCAGTGGTTTGCTGAAGCGATTTTCTCCCAACTTGGCGGCGATGGAGTCCCTGTTGCCCAAAGTCACCCCCCAATCCTTTCAGGATAATTTGCCGGAGGTGGTGCCCGCCCAGGGTAAGCGACGCTATCGCGTCGGGATGATTTTAGGCTGCGTGCAGCGGGTGTTTTTCTCCGGGGTGAATGAAGCCACGGCGAGGGTTCTATCCGCCAACGGCTGTGAGGTGGTGATTCCCCGCAGTCAGGGCTGCTGTTCGGCCCTTCCCGCCCATCAGGGGGAGAGCCACCAGGCCCAAGCCCTGGCCCGGCAGATGATTGACAGCTTTGCTGACAAAAATGTTGACTACGTGATTATCAACGCGGCGGGCTGTGGCCACACCCTGAAGGAATACGGCCATATTTTGCAGGACGATCCTGAATATCGCGATCGCGCCCAGCAATTTTCAGCCCAGGTACGCGACGTGCAGGAGTTCTTAGCTGAGATCGGTTTGACCGCACCTCTTCAACCACTCACCGATGAGCCTCTGACGGTGGTTTACCAAGACGCCTGCCACCTGATTCATGGTCAAAAGATCAGTCTTCAGCCCCGTCAGTTGCTCAAAAAAATCCCCCAGGTGCAGCTCAGGGAACCCATTGATGCTGCCCTCTGCTGTGGTAGCGCCGGGGTTTACAACATGCTGCAGCCCGAAGTCGCTGAGGAACTGGGCCAGATGAAGGTCAAAAATCTATTGAATACCGGAGCTACCCTAATCGCTTCTTCCAATCCGGGCTGCTCCCTGCAAATCCAGAAACACCTCCAGGAACAGGGCAAATCGGCTCCCTTAATGCATCCAATCACCTTGCTCGACAAGTCCATCCGGGGTGAGCGACTCTAGCATCACGCCTACTTTCATCTCCCATTGCCATGGCCATCAGTTTGATTTGCCCCACCAAGGACCCAACCCCTTGGCTTGGGGCATTACGCCAGGTTGACAGCAGCATTGACATTCGGCTTTGGCCCGATGATCAACCCCGTGAACAGGTGGACTTTATCCTGACCTGGGCTCATCCCCCAGGGGTATTTCAGCAGTATCCGAATCTGCGGGTGATTTCCTCCATGGGGGCCGGGGGTGACGCCCTGCTGCAAGATCCTGAGATTCCCACTGATGTGGCAATTGTGCGGGTGGTAGATAGCGCCCTCGTCGCCGATATGGAAAGCTACGCGATCGCCGCCGTCATCAACCACGTGCGTCGCTTTCCTGGCTATTCACAACAGCAGCAACAGCGGCAGTGGCAGACCTTAATGGCCTTACCCATTCAAGAGACAACCATCGGGGTGATGGGGTTAGGGCAAATCGGAGGGGCGATCGCCCAGCGCTTTGCGTCTTTGAGGTTTCCGGTCCGGGGTTGGTCCCGCGCTCCCAAAGACATCCCTGGCATTCAAAGCTTTTACGGGAAGGCGGGTTTAAATACCTTCCTTGCAGAAACTCAGATCTTGATCTGCTTGCTACCCCTCACGCCGAATACCCGCCATATTCTCAATACCCATACGCTGTCGCAACTGCCAACAGGGGCCTATCTGATCAACATGGCCCGAGGGGGGCATCTCATAGAGGCCGATCTGATCACCCTGGTGGATAAAGGCCATTTATCTGGGGCCTGCCTAGATGTTTTTCAAACTGAGCCCTTGCCCGAAAACCATCCCTTCTGGAGCCACCCCAACATCACCGTAACGCCCCACATTGCCAGCATTACTCAGCCCACCTCAGTCGCGGCGCAAATCATTGAGAACTATCAACGCCTTCAAACCAACCGGCCCCTACAAAACCGAATGGATCGCCAGCAAGGCTACTAGCTCAAGTACTGGTCATAAGTTTGGGCTGAGTTTGAGGCTCAGTTGTCACGGTCAGCGCCCCACTTGCGGGGTCGTCCCGGTCGCCGCTAACCCGGCACAAGCAGAAGACGGCACATAAGCGATAGTGGGATAGACGGACATCCTTTGTTGCCGCTCTCAGAATGAGAACTATAGCGTCTGAGAAACAGGTTGCAGGACAACAGCACGCCATTTTCATCAGCAACTTCTGCCAATGAAGGCATCCTATCTAGGAGATCAGTAAACCTCAGAAACGCTTAACGATGGGAATCATGCCGCATTTGGGAACCGAAGAGCAGACCACTTCGACGTTGAGCTACGACTGGGCTACCGGTTGGTCATCCCCCTTCCCAGATTTGGATTCTGAAAACACCCTGGTCGTGGTGTTCGCTGCCCACGAATATTGTGACTCGCCGGAGCCGCTAACCGAGATTCGCAACGCATTTCCAAAAGCAAAAATTATCGGTTGCAGCACGCCCACTGTGATTCGGGACGGAACTTTGCTCGCAGGGGCGATCGCCGTCGGCATCATCCGTTTCGAGAAGACCCAAATCCGGCTTTCATCTACATCGGTCAACGGATTCGAAGCGTCTCGAACAGCAGGCCAGCACCTGGGCGAACAACTGGCCGACACCCACCTGAGGGGTGTTCTCATTTTTTCCGATGGTGTTACCACAGAAGCAACAGAGCTGGTTCAAGGCTTGCAGGAAAAGCTGCCATCGGGCGTGACCATCGCTGGCGGTCTGGCAAGTGGTCACACCCTTGACGATACTTGGATGCTTTGCGACGGTGAACTAAGGCGATTTCACGCCTGCGCAGTGGGCTTTATTGGAAACACTGTAGAATTGACGCGAGCCACCGGAGGCGGATGGCGGTTGATCGGCGCAGCATGTCAGGCAACGCGAACCTCTGGGCGAACCTTATTTGAACTCGATGGTGAACCCGCCAATGCGGTCTATCAGCGGCAGGTTGGCGGCGAAGTTGGATTTGGTCTGCATGAGTCATCTACTCGCTGTCCCTTAACCGTTAGGTTGCCGGGCCTTGAGATGCAAATCGTTCGCGACGTTAACAGCGTGGATGAAACCTCTGGCGCAATTGAATTGGCGGGAGATATCCCCGAAGGCGTGACGGTTCAAGTGATGACCACGACGGCAGATGAAATTCTGGATGGGGTTGACGAGGCGATCGAACGCATGCAGAGCAAAACGATCCTGCCGCAGAATAACGCGCTGGCCATTTGTGTGAGCTGCGCTGGCCGACGCACAGTGTTGCTAGATCAGACAAGTGAAGAAGCTGCCCTCATTCACGATGGCTTGGGTCATGGGATTGATCAAATCGGCATGTATGCTTTCGGAGAAATCTCAACGACCTCATCGGGACCGCCACAGGTTCACAATGAGACCCTGACGCTGGTTCTAATACGCGAATACTAAACACTTTCATGTCTGCCCAACCCTTGCCTGATGACAGTTCTAGAGAGCTAAACCGCATGCTTAAGCGCCTCATGCGGCGGCAAGGCGTTGCAATGGGTGATGTTCCTAATCTTGCAAACTGGCATGACTTCGTCATAGCGATCGATCAAACGCTTAAGGAGTGCAGCGCCAATCGCAAACTCTTAGAACAGTCGGTGCAGTCAACGTCGCTAAAACTCAAGCAAACCTACAACGATCTAAAAACTGAATCCAGGTTGCGCCTAATCCAGGCCGACTTGCACCAGCGAGAACTCAAGACCTTGGTGCAGGAAAGAACCACTGAACTACAAAATGCTCAACTCCATCTAGAACAGGTCAATCAGCGCCTCGAATACGACGCTACTCACGATGACCTAACGGGTTTGGCCAATCGCAACCAGCTCATGCAGGAGCTGAATCGGTACATAGCTGAACTCGGCACCGAGGCAGACATCGGGCTATGGTTTTTCTTCATTGACTTCGACCGATTCAAGCAAATTAATGATCGATTTGGCCACCTGATCGGTGACACCGTGTTGATTCAGGTGGCCCATCGTTTATCAGCGCTAGTGGGTGATGCCATCTGTCTAGCGCGTTTGGGGGGAGATGAATTCGTCTTGCTCATAGATCAGCTGCAGGAGGCCGAAGCGGTTCATCTTGCCCAAAGCATTACCGATGCATTCGCTCAACCCATGCGGATTCACGATACCGAGATTCTCATTTCTGCGAGTGTTGGCATCGTTTTAGCAGATGCATCGTACCAATCTGCTGAAGAAGTGGTTCGGGATGCGGACATTGCCATGTATCGCGCTAAGGCAACGGGCAATTGCTATCAACGCTTCGATGAGGCGATGCGCACAGAGCATTTAGAACGCATTGAGCTAGAGCGAGAACTAGAGATTGCGATTCGCGAAAAGCAGTTTTGCATCAACTTTGAACCCATTATTGACACCACTGAGCCTGGTATCTGCTCGTTCGAGTCTTTGGTGCGATGGATTCATCCCGAAAAGGGCGTCATCTCGCCCGGTCGGTTTATCCCCCTCGCAGAAGAGTTGGGGCTCGTTGTCGAAATTGACCGAATCGTGTTCGAGCAAACCTGCGCCCAGTTTAACCAGTGGCGCCGGAATGGAATGGCCGGTCCCGATCAGAAATGCAATGTCAATCTCTCTTGCAGTCAGCTAGAAAAAGCGGATATCGTACCCTTCCTGCTAAGCACCATTGACGGGTCAAATATCAGGCCCCAGGATGTTGTGCTCGAAATTACTGAAAGCTATTTGCTTGCAGATTCTGGACCCGTCATCAAGAATCTAAACGAAATAAACGAGCTGGGATTCAGCATTTTTGTTGACGACTTCGGCACGGGATATTCGTCGCTGAGTTATCTGGCCAAGTATCCCATCCACGGTATTAAAATCGATCGCAGTTTTGTGAGAGATTTAGCCGAACGTCCGCAAAGCAGAGAGCTCATTCGCTCAATTATCGCCATGGCAGAGGCGTTGAATTTGAAAGTTGTCACCGAAGGCGTCGAAACAGTGGCGCAATTGCAGGCCATTATGGGGCTAGGTTGCCGCTATATTCAGGGCTTCTTATTTACCCGCCCAATGAACGCCATACAAGTAGATGCATTCTTGGTGGATAAGCCTTACAAAGATTTGCTTAAGCGAGATCGCATCCGAATTAGGGCGAGAAACCCTTCTTAAAGGCTTCTAGTCTTAATAGATGACAGCCCCTAAACCTACCGATGAGTTTGGCGGCATCGTTTCACAAGGATGCCGTGGGATACTAATATCCCGAAGGCGCAGTTTGAGCTATCAAGCTATTAACCGAGAACTATGGCCAAGAAAAAGTCATCCCAACGGAAGGGGAATACCGGGGGTAATGGCCAAGGGTCGGTCGGAGACCGCGTGGTGTATTCCGAATTCAGCAGCACCGCCCGCCCAGAGGCCACAGTCCGAGCTATTGCCGATATCCCCCCCGCCCAGCAAACCCTCAAGGTTCAGGTCAGTCGCAAAGGCCGCGGCGGCAAAACAGTTACGGTGATCAGTGGCTTCCAGCATTGTCCTGAAACCCTTACTGCCTTAGCGAAAGCCCTAAAGGCCCAGTGCGGCACGGGCGGCACCGCCAAAGACAACACCATTGAAATTCAAGGGGATCATGGCGCTAAGCTACTGGAACTATTGCAGAAGCGGGGCTACACCGCTAAGCGGAGTGGAGGCTAGATGAGCAATTCCCGCACGCCATTAAAGGCGATGAAACGGCAGCGATCGGGGGCTCGATTTCGGACTGGCGTCTTGCTGGGGCTGATTTTGGCCCTTGTCTTAGGAATGGCGGTACCGCTGCTAGCCCAGGAGGACTCGGGTAATCTCGCTTCACCCGCTGAGTCATCCTCAGAAACGATCGGTCCTGCAGAGCCGACTCTAGCAACGCCGAGAATCCCCCAAGATATCGACACTCACTGGGCTAAAGCTTGTATCGCCGGGTTAGCTGAACGAGCGCTAATTGCAGCAGATGATCAGGGCTTTTTTTATCCCGACCAGCAGGCAACTTGGGCAGATGTGGCTACTTTTTTAAATCGGGCTTTCCCCAGTGATGAGCCAGCTTATGCCTGGGCCAGCCCGGTTGAGCAGGCTCTGACGTTATCGTCCCCCGTCCATCCCCTCTATAGCTATCCGCCCCAGTATTACGACCCCGGCCGGATGGTTACCCGCACCGAGGCGATTACGGCTTTGGCCGCGAAGCGATCGCTCCCCTATGTGGCCCGTCCCCATGAGCGGCTCAATGCCAGCCTCAGCGATGGCCCCCAGGTGCCCGCCTATGGTCGGGAAGGGGTGGCCATGGCCCTCGAAAATCGGCTGATTGTCAACTATCCAGAGGCCCAGCGTTTAGAGCCCAATCGCCCCATAGGGCGAGGGGAACTGGCGGCGCTGATCTGCCGCGCCAGTGACGATACTGAGCTACGACAAACCCTTGACCTCGCCTGGATTGCTAGCCCCCAAGACCAACCACCCCAAGACAGCCCCAGCTCAGAGTTGCGCGGGGTATGGCTGACCAATATCGACAGCGAGGTGCTATTCTCCCAAGCCAATCTGGAGGCGGGGGTAGAGCGCCTTAAAGCCTTAAACTTCAACACCCTCTACCCAGTGGTGTGGAATGGGGGCTATACCCTGTATCCCAGCGCGATCGCAGGGCGAATTTTAGGCCGTGAGCAGCGGCTTTTCCCTGGTGAAAACCCGGCCTTTGAGGCCACCCAGGCAGGAAGAGACATGCTGCAAGAGGCAGTCACCCTCGGCCATGATTCTGGAATGGCGGTGATTCCCTGGTTTGAGTTTGGCTTTATGGCTCCGGCGGACTACGCGGTGAGGCGACAGCATCCCGACTGGTTTACCCAACGGCAAGATGGCAGCGGCGATATTCAGCAAGGGGCTGAGACCTTTAGTTGGATGAACCCTTTCCACCCCAGGGTGCAGCAGTTGCTGCTGCTGCTCGTTGACGAAGTGCTGCAAAACTACGATGTGGATGGCATCCAGTTTGACGATCATTTAGGGATGCCGGTGGATATGGGCTACGACCCTTATACCGTTGCCCTCTACCGTCAGGAGCACAACGGCGCAGCGCCCCCCAGCAATGAAAACGATGCGGAATGGCAACGCTGGCGGGCGGACAAAATTACTACTTTTGTCGGCCAACTGCATCAATTGGTCAAAAGCCGCCGCCCCGACGGGGTTGTCTCTATTTCTCCCAATCCCTATCCCTTTTCCTATAGCCGCTATCTGCAAGACTGGCCAGAGTGGGAATCCCTGGGCTATCTGGATGAGCTGATCGTGCAGGTTTATCGCGATAATCTTGACCGGTTTGCTTGGGAACTCAACAAGCCCGCTGCGGCCAGAGCCCGACGCAGCACGCCCATAGCGATTGGGCTGTTGAGTGGTCTGCGGGGTCGCCCCACCGATATCGACCTTTTAGAAACCCAATTGGAGGCGGTGCGCGATCGCGATTATGCCGGGATTGCCTACTTTTTCTACGAGACCCTCTGGGTACCGGGTACGGAAACCGCCGCAGAGCGACAAACCCGTTTGGAAACCAGCTTTGCTCAACCAGCCCGGCGGCCAGCGCCCTAGGGGGTGTCATCAATTAAAACTAGAATTCTTATAGTCCGAGGTTCCAGCCCCTAGCAATACTACAGGGGCGGGCGCGGTCAATTGGCCCGGTAAGACTTTTACCCGGTGTTGATGACGCGCCCTAGCGGGAAATGCGCCACTCGCCTCAATATTCGCTATCTTCAGGGCACTGTCCCTGTGCTTGAGGTCCTATGCCAGAATTCTCGAATCCGTTTATGGAAAGCGCGATCGCCCTTTCCATAAAAGCTATCCGTTCAGGGCGTGGGGGACCCTATGGGGCTGTGGTGGTCAGAGACGGTGAGATTATCGGTCGAGGCATGAATGAGGTCACCTCCCTCAATGACCCGACGGCCCATGCTGAGATGACCGCCATTCGCCAAGCTTGCGACCATATCGGCGATTGGAACTTAGAAGGCTGTGAGCTTTACGCCAGTTGCGAGCCTTGCCCCATGTGTATGGCGGCGGTGTATTGGGCCCGTATTGATCGCGTCTACTATGGCAACACCAAAGAGGTGGCGGCTGGGTTTGGCTTCAGTAGCCAAATTTTCTACGATGAGCTGGCCCTGCCCCGAGACGAACGCCAAATCCCCATGGAACCGTTGATGGGGGACATAGCGGTCAAGGTGTTTGAGGAATGGGATGCTCAAGCTGACAAGGAAGAATATTAGTCTGCAAGTAGGGGCACCTCTTGTGGGTGCCCTCAACCGGGCTAATCCGTCTGGGTCAGCACCTTCGCGAACGCCACATACAGAATCACCGCTGAGATAATCCCATTGATGGGCGCAATCCCCCAGCCCGCGGCACCGGAGAAATAGGCGATCGCTGAGGCCCCAACATAGGCGATAATGCCCGCCCAATTAAACGCCGGTTGGGGCGTATCTAAGGTCGGAAACTGTCCGCCTCGGTGCAGCCAGTAATCGGCCATAATCACCCCGCCAATGGGCGGAATAAAGGTGCCCAGCAAAATCAGATAGCTCACCAACATTTGATAGATTCCCCCCAGGGCCAACACCAGGGCAAAGGTGGCTCCCCCCAGCACAAACAGGGTGCGCTTGCGGGTACGAAACATATTTGACCCCGCGATCGAAAAGGCATAGATGGTGTTGTCTTGGGTCGTCCACATATTTAGGAAAAACAAGATCAACCCCCAAACTAACAGCCCCTGCTGGGCCATCACCTGCACAATGTCCGGGTTGCCATAGACCTTAGCCGTAAATGCACCGCTGAAAATCAAAAATCCATTTCCCAAGAAAAAAGCAATCAGCGTTGCAATAAACCCGCTCCGCCCCGTTTTTGCAAAACGACTCCAGTTCGTGGCTTGGGTCCCCCCAGAAATAAAGGTCCCCACAATAATGGTGATGGCAGCGCTTAAAGGAAGCGGATCACTTAATTCAGCCGCTTGCAATCCGCTCCATCCACCCACGTCTCCTGCTGCAACCGATAGGCTTAATCCCATTAAAATAACCATGGCCGGAACTGCAATCCGGCTCAGCCAATCCATGGCTTTATAACCCAAGTAAGCGGTGGAACAAAAGGCATAGGTAAAGAAAACAATCACTAAACCATTCCACGCCGTGGGAAGTCCAGCTAAATTATTTAACAGCTCAGCCATTAACGCTGACCCCCACGCATACCAGCCCACCTGGGTAAATCCCAAAATAAAATCGACCCAGCGAGAGCCCATATTGCCAAAACTAAAGCGAGCCATGAGCACTGTAGTCAAGCCTGTTTTTGCGGCAATTAGACCCAGTAGGGCGGCATACAACCCTAAGACCAGGTTTCCAATCCCAATCAAAATGACTAGATTGGGCCAAAATTGAAAGGACGGACCGACCAAGCCTCCGGCAAATAAAGTGCCTGAATACAAGGTAAAGCCCGCTAAAATCGGGGCCAGAGAAATCAAAGATTTACGCGCTTCAGGGGGGACTGCGGTTAAGGGATAGTCCTCAGTCACGATGCCCTGGGGAGATGCAGGCGGTTCAGTCAGGGTAGTCATAGGTTCAATAAAATCCTTAGGGTCAACTTCAAACCCTCAGCAGAAACTTGCCCGACATTGTAAGCAGCCTTTTCCCGTGACGTGGTATCCATAGCCACCTTGAAGCAAGGTCAGTTCAGCCCTGCCTTTGAATGTAGCCAGGTACAGATTTTCTTTTCAGTAGAAGCTAGAGCCCTTGAATTCAAAAGCTTTGAGAAGATTCGACCAGCAACTTCCCTGACATCTACAGCGCGTATTCAAAGTCTTAGATGTGTCGCCAATGTCAGTTATATTTTCCGCATCAAGCCGGTCATTTTCATGAAAGTGCTGGCACGAAATACTAACTTGGCACGCCTTTGCTTTTGATGGAAGCTCCCGAAAGACTTGAGCAACCCTGGATTTGAGATTGACTTCAGCCCTTATTTTTCCAAGGCATAACCGAATAGATTGATAACCAATCTTTATGTGGAGTCCGGTCTGCTATCGCTTTGAGGTAATTGCTCAGGTCGGAAAAAGAACTGATGTTGATTCTTTGTTTTGTGGTACTATCGCTAATCGAAACGATGATTCTTGTATTTTCAGCAATTTACTCAACTAAGTTTTGAATAAATTGTTTCATCGTTTATGATTTTTATATCCTTTTAGATGATCCAAAATCAGATTGTGTTTCTATAATAGAACCTACTCATTTGAGGATTTGCCGCTATTGATATAGAAGTCAGGGTTATCTTTCAAAGATACTTAAGGTATTGCTGATATACCTGCTCTTAGCGGTTTACATGTCCTTTTTGGCAGTTATCCAAATCCATCTAGCGACCGTAGCAACGAGGTTTTTTCCCTAATGGCAAATACAAAAGAGGCTCCTTTAACTGGCAAGGCCTTGCTTCAGCGGGTTAAAGAGCTGTCTGCACTAACAAAGCGAGAAACAGCCAAGGAATGTGGCTACTTTACCGTTACTAAAGAAGGGCAGTCTAGGGTTAATCTGACGGGATTCTATGATGCTCTGCTCGAAGCCCGTGGTATTACCCTTGAGCCCGATAAAGGTAAGGATGGCCGGGGTCGTGAACCTACATATCGGGTGAGCGTCCATAAGAATGGCCAAATTGTGATTGGTGCCACCTATACCCAAGAAATGGGTCTAAAGTCAGGAGACGAGTTTGAGATCAAGTTGGGTTACAAGCACATTCACTTAATCCAGCTTGATGCCGATGGTGAAGCTGCGGCAGAAGAGTAAATTTAAAATGCATCTCCTTTGGGCAAGATTGTCCTTTTAAAGGAGATGTGTGCTTGGATTTTCTTTTTCTGATATGGGCACCCCCAAGTTATGGGGTTCCGTAAAGTGTGAATATTGCTCGACTTTTCGCCATAGAACAATCTGCCTCGATTAGAGTCATCTTTGAGACTCTGGGGCGGGTTGTTCTATTTTTCTTGGCTTGGATATTGCTATGGTTGCCGATTGCAATTCCCTTAGCCTTGAAGCTGCAGTGGTGTCCCTTTAAAGCGTCAACCCCAGCCCAAAAGCTGCCGCTGTTAATTCTGCTTTATTTGCTGGCCCCAATTGTGTTTGGCTACGAGGTTTGGCAGTCTCCTCTGCCTTGGTCCAGCTACGGCTTACCAGGGCTGAGTTCTTTGTTGGCCTCGGTGCCCTTAGGCATCCTGATCGCAGCACTAGGATTAGCGATCGTTTCAGGGATTCGGTTCCATTTGGGTTGGGTCCGCTGGGCTCCTCCTGAGCAGGATATCGAGGGTTTAGCAGGGCGCACAGTCATCACGGTCATGGGCCTGCTGGGTCTGGGTCTAGGGCTGGGTGGGGTCGAGGAGTGGGTTTTTCGAGGCTGGATGCAAACCCAGTTGCAAACTGGGTTTGATTTTTGGGTGGCGGCAGCGATCGCCAGTACAGTCTTTGCCTTGGCCCACCTGCTTTGGGATGGCCCAGTGGGGTGGTGGCAACAGCCCGGCCTTTGGCTATTGGGCTTTGTTTTAGTGATGGCTCGCTGGGCCGATCAAGGCTCAATCGGGCTGGCCTGGGGGCTCCACAGCGGGTGGATCTGGGGTCTGGCCTGCTTGGATGCAGTACTTGGGGCAACTCCGACCGGGCAAGGCCCGCGCTGGCTGGTGGGTCGTGATCAGCAACCCCTTACCGGTCTATTAGACATGGGCTTGTTGGTCGGAACAGGGCTGCTGGTGATTGGGCTCTGGCCCCAGCTATTGGTAGCGTTCTAGGACATTTCAAGACGCCCTGGTGCGTTATGTCTCGCGATAACCGATGTAGGGGCACTTCTTGTGGGTGCCCTTCATAACATGCCGGATGGCACGAATCGGGAAATCGGTGGGTGTAGGGGCGATTGGCGGAGGGTAGTCATCAGACCCACCGCAGGTATATTCTTGCCTGAAAATATTAGGATGCCTGATCCTAGCGGGTGGCTGCTACGGATACCGCTTGGGATAGGGGATTCGGGGTTGCTTTGGTCGCGGCTACAGAGTTCACTAGGCTCTCAACATTAAAGCGATAACCCACATTCCGAACCGTTTGAATAATGCTGGGTTGACGTGGATCGACCTCGATTTTCTTGCGGAGTGACAGCACATGGGTATCAACGGTGCGCGGGTTATCGATCGCATCGGGCCAAGCCCGCTGGAGCAGATCTGTACGGCTGAGGGCCGCTCCCCCAGCCTGGGTCAAGACATACAGCAGACTAAATTCTTGGGGGGTTAAATCGATATAGGTGTCGCGGTACCGAACCCGCCGCTGCACCAAGTCGATATTCAGATCACCGTAGGTCAAGGACGCCGGAGCCTGCAGGTGCTGCATTCGCCGGGTGAGGGCATCTACCCGAGCCAAAAATTCTTGCATGCCAAAGGGCTTGGTCAAATAGTCATCGGCCCCGGCTCTCAGCCCTGAGACAATATCGGTTTCCGTATCCCGAGCCGACAGCATCAGCACATAAACGGTCCCCTGCTGGCGCATCCATCGGCAAAATTCCAGACCATCCCCCCCCGGTAACTGCGCGTCTAGTACGGCCAAATGGGGATGGTGAATGTTAAAGGTTTGACGCGCCCCAGATAAGTCAGCCGCCTGCACCACCTGATAACTGGCCTGCTGCAGGTGCCAACCGAGCAGCGATCGCAAATGCGGATTCCCTTCAATAATTTGGATACAGGTTGATCCCACCGGCTCTGTCCAGTTGGCGACTTGCACCACAGACTATCAAAGCCCTTTAGGTGATTTTGTAGCTGCGGTTACGTCCTTTTGTTCTGACCGTTCTTGCTGAGGAGTCGATTTTGACTGGATTGATCCCAGTCAAAAGGGCGTGGTGTTGGCAACATCCAAGTCTGGGTGCTTAGGGCTGCTCAGGTAAGTTTGAATCAGCCGCCGTAGCCCAACAAAATGAACAGCTGAATTAACCTAACAGCATATCAATTTCAGTGTCTTTGATTATGTAATGTTCTTTTAAGATTTACTGGAGCAATTGTGTTAACTTGCCTTAGGCAAGGGTTGAAAACCCTTGAACAAGGTTGAACGTAAGCCTCTCAGGAATTTGTGATGACAAAGACGACTTCGGCAGTTAAGGCTTTTATCGAGACCTACGACAGCAAGCCCTTGACTTATCAAGACTTGGCGAGTGCGGTTGAAGTGATTTGTGGCGGCACGGCCTTTAGGGATTTGTTGCTGGCCCTGATTCAGACCCCGGCTTTTTCAGATGAGTTGGGCCAAGCCTTTTTGTTAGCGGGGGCGATTCAAGGACTGTCTGCCTGTCGCCAACTGCGCAGTAGCCTCAACACTTCCCTGAGTCGATTCTTTGGTCTGTTGGCTGAGCTGGTTTCTGCCTTTGATGCGACTGCGGGCCTAGAGTGGTCTGCTTTTGCCGATCGCATTCATCAAGCCGCCTTGGGTCAAAAGAAGCTGCTCACCGTGCTTTCCAATGGGCAAGACGGCGCATTTTATGAGGCATTAGCGTCGCAGCTCGTTGCGACGAATCCCCATGCGGTTTATCCCACATCGAGCTATCGCGAGAGCCAGGCTAGTGTGGTCAGCACCGAGGATGATCAAACCATCGAAGCGGTGATGACCTCTCGCACCTTCACCTCAATGCGGGTGGTCGAAAATTCTCTGGATCCTCAGCAGACGGTGCTGAGAGATATGTACATCTCCCACGGACGCTGCGTTTGTCTAGTCGATCAAAACGTCGAGCGCTACTACGGTGAACAAATTGAGCGCTACTTCTTCCACCACGGCATTCACCTCGAAAAGCTGGTTTACCGGGCCATGGAAGTCGATAAAGGCATTCAGACTGTGGAGCGGATGCTCGGAGACTTTAAGCGCCTCGGCGTTTCCCGAAATGAACCCGTACTGATTGTCGGGGGCGGTGTTTTGGCCGATACCGGGGGCCTATCCTGCGCCTTATACCACCGCAACACCCCCTATGTGATGCTTTCCACCTCAATTGTGGCGGGTATTGATGCCGGTCCCTCTCCCCGCACCTGTTGTGACGGGTTTGGCTACAAAAACCTGTTTGGGGCTTATCACGCCCCGATTTTGTCCCTCACCGACCGGTTTTTCTTTAAGACCCTGCGCGAGGGCTGGCTCCGCCACGGCATTGCCGAGATCATCAAAATGGGCGCGGTTAAAGATGGCGAGCTATTTGACCTGCTAGAGCAAGCCGGTCCTGAGCTGATCACCACCCGATTTGGCACCCTCGACTGTGAACCGGGCGACCCAATTAATGCGCTATCCCAAAAGATTTTGGGCGGGGCCTTGCGCAGCTATGTGGAAGCCGAGTACGACAACCTTTACGAAACCCATCAATGTCGTCCCCATGCCTATGGCCATACCTGGTCTCCGGGCTTTGAGATTGAAGCCGGACTGCTGCACGGTCATGCGGTGACCATTGGCATGGGCTTTGGGGCCTATTTGAGTTACAGCAAAGGTTGGATTAATGAGGCATCCCTCCATCGGATTCTGCGTTTGATCAGCTCCTTTGATCTCAGCCTCTGGAGCGATGTGCTGTTAAATAAAGCAACCGTCTGGGCGGCCCAAGAGAAGATTGTCCAAAAGCGAGGCAAAAACTTGGTGGCACCCCTGCCGAAGGGCGAAATCGGCCAATGTGGCTATCTCAATACCCTGAGCGAGACCGAGCTCTACGCAGCCATTGACGCTTATCAACAGATCTGCGCTGACTATCCCCGACATGGCATCGGTATTGAGCCCCTTTGTAGCGATGTGGGCTTAGAAGATCCGTCTACAATCGCTCATCACACTGTGGTTGAGGCCCAGACCGAAGATCGGTTGGCGGCATCTGGAGTCTAGGGCACGATGTCAGAGTCGATATTTGATATCGTCATTCCCCTCTATCGCTGCCGCTGGAATACCCAGGCGGTGCTAGAGGGGCTGACCCAGCATTACGCCCCTCGCGCCATCCATATCATTACCCCCGATACGGAGGCGCGATCGCTCCAAGAAAAAGTCCAGCATTGGCAGGTTGCTCCGACCCATGTGCATCCCGAGGAGCCCTTTTTTGAAAAGCAAACGGGGCTCAACAAGGACAGTATCTGCGCTGAACTCGACCTCGGCAAATCCCTCTATACACCGGGCTGGTTTTACCAGCAGCTCCTAAAACTCGGTGCCCCTGAAGGCATTGAGGATTTGAGCGAATGGTATGTGGTTTGGGATAGCGATTTGCTTCCCGTTGAAACCTGGCCCTTGATTCAGGAAGGGGCTTCAGGCACTGAGCATCCCTTTGCGCTGCTGCAGCACAACCAATGGGGCAATGCCCAAATTGTGAATACCTGGGCCACCTGGATCCGCAGTGTTTTAGGGGTAGAGCCTTTAACCGATGGGGAAGGCTCTTTGATTTCCCATCTCATGTGGTTTAAGAAAGCGCAACTGCGCACGCTAACGCAGCAGATTGGTGCCTATTACCAATCTGAAGATCATTGGCTGTTGCTGATGATGCGATCGGCCAATGAGTTTGGCACCTTTGGCGAGTACTGGATTTACTCGTCCTGGGTAGCGGCGCAGGCTCCGACTGATTTGGCGTTCCACCCCTACAACACCTATGGGGAAACCACAGAACGGTTCTTTGATGACGGCACGGGGTTATTCTCAGCCGCATTGAAGCAGTTTGTGGATGCAAACGACGGGGACTTTTCACCCAGTTATGACGCGGTGATGGCCTTTATCCGCGAGTCCTACCCGCCCAGACCTCTGCCCTCTTCTATGTCCTTTGAAAGCAGCCCCCGCCACCTGAAAAAGGATGAGAAGAACATGCACGTCGAGGAACAGCGATCGCGGTGGAACCCGCGCATGGTTGATGCTGCAAGCGTCAGCTGAGCAGCCTATGCTCTGGATAAGTCGGTCCCTAGAGGAACGGATTGTTGCCAGCCTCGCCCCTGTCGTCTTACCGTGCGCATTCACGACCCAACCCACATCTCCCTTTCGGGGTTTGGGGGTGTTAGGTCCCCAAACCCCCTGATATGGGCTCTTGTGGGGGATGCAAACCCCTTTCCTAAAAAGCGATAGGGCGGGGTGGGTCAGCAGCCCTTCAAGGCCCCCAATTCTGATACCAATGGCGGAATCACGCAGACCGAAACATCGGCGGGGTAATTAACGCTTTCGAGGCCCCCCAGCCCCCAAGTTTGGGGGAGCAAAGACTGGAAGTCCCCCGGAATTGGGGGATTTAAGGGGCTTACACCCTGTCTGCAAAATATTTCGCCAGCAGTATCAATTCTGAGGGAGCCGGAAGTGCCCAATCCTTCAGAACTATTTCCTTCGGGTACGCAGCGCGTTTGCGAAAGTCTCTCCTTTTCAAAACCTGATTCGCGTTACGCTTTGTAAAGAAGCAACGCTCAATAAGGTCAGGCCATGGGGAACCCGTCGCTCATTTCACAGATTACCGGCTGGTTTCAGCCCATCGGCAACTGGCAGCAGTATCAACAACCCAGCACAGCCTTTGTGGAGCTGCGCAATCTCAGCCGCGACTTTGCCGAAGGCATCACCCAGCGCCGGGTGCTGGACGATCTTTCCATTGGTTTTGAAGCGGGCAGTTTCATCGTGCTGCTGGGCCAGAGCGGTAGCGGTAAAAGCACCCTGCTCAACCTAATTAGCGGTATCGAAAAGCCCACCAGCGGCACCATTTTGGTAGACGGTGTCCCCATTACTGAATTGAACGAGCGGGCCTGCACCCTGTTCCGCCGTGACCAGATGGGGTTCATTTTTCAGTTTTTCAATCTCATTCCCACCCTGACCGTGCTCGAAAACATTACCCTGCCTCAGGAGCTGGCCGGGAATGCACCTCAAGATGTGGCGGCTAAAGCTAAAGCTCTGTTGGAAAAAGTGGGGCTGGGCGATCGCGCCGATGCCTACCCGGACAAACTCTCGGGAGGGCAACAGCAGCGGGTGGCGATCGCCCGTGCCCTGGTGCATGAGCCCCGCTTGATTTTGGCCGACGAGCCCACCGGCAATCTGGATGAGGATACCGGGGAAACGGTGCTGCAGTTGCTGTTGGAGCTGACGCGCAAGGCCAATAAGACCCTGATTATGGCCACCCACAACCCTGAAATCGCCAAGTATGCCGACAAGGTATTGCGGGTTCACGAAGGTCATCTGGAAGCGGTTAAAGCTGGGCTAATGGCAGGTGCGGCATGAGTTTGACCATCTCGAATGCACCCCTCTGGCGGTTGGCCTGGCGGCGACTGCAGCGCCGCCCGTTCCAGTACGTGCTGTTTATTTTGGGCATCGCCATTGGTGTGGCGATGATGGTCTCCATCGACCTGGCCAACGGCTCAGCCCAGCGTGCCTTTGAATTGTCAACGGATGCGATCGCCGGTAAGGCCACCCACCGCATTGAGGCGGTTTCCCCCGTCGGTATTGACGAATCCCTATACCGAGACCTTCGCACTGACCTGGGCTACGTGCGATCGGCCCCGATTGTGGAAGGTTACGTGGTTGCCGAGGATCTCGATCTCCAACCGATGCGGCTGGTGGGGGTTGATCTGCTGGCTGAGGCCCCGTTTCGCAACTATTTCAAGGACAGCAGCGGTGAGGGAATCGCAGCGACGACCGCCTTTTTGACGGAACCCAATACCGTCATCCTCGGGCAAGATACTGCCCGTCAATATGAGGTGCAGGTGGGCGATCTTCTGGAATTGACCCTAGCGGGTCAGCCGGTGCAGTCGAAGGTGGTCGGCTTAGTGCAACCCGCCAACAACCTGACAAGGGAAGCCCTCAGCAATATTCTCTTTACCGACATTGCCTCCGCCCAAGAGATTTTGGGGATGCAGGGGCACCTCAGCCACATCGATCTGATTGCTGACAATGATGCCGATTTAGCCCCGATTCGAGCCCTGCTGCCCGACGGCGTCAAGCTGCAAACCGCCCAGGCCCAGAAAAATGCCGTGCAGCAGATGACGGCGGCCTTTGAACTCAATCTAACTGCCCTAAGTTTGTTGGCGCTGGTGGTGGGCATGTTTTTGATTTACAACACCGTCACCTTTAGCGTGATTCAGCGGCGGCAACTGTTCGGCACGTTGCGATGTCTAGGGGCAACCCAGGGGCAGCTATTTCAGCTAATTCTGGGGGAGTCTCTGGTGCTGAGTATCTTCGGTTCCCTGCTGGGATTAGGGCTGGGCATCGTACTGGGTCACAGCATTGTCGGGCTGATTACCCAGAGCATCAACGACTTTTACTTTGTGGTCTATGTGCGCGACAGCAGTCTGAGTCGCTTCACCCTGATCAAGGGTATGGCCATCGGCATTAGCGCCGCGCTGCTGGCCTCGGCCATCCCGGCCATTGAGGCGATGCGCACGTCCCCCAACGCCAGCCTGCAGCGCTCCAGCTTAGAGGGCAAGGTGCAAAAGCTACTGCCTGGATTGGTCGCGGCCTGGGCCGTGTTTACCCTAGGGGGAATTGGCTTGCTGCGTCTGGAACAGGGCGGTTTGGTGATTGCCTTCGCCGGTTTGTTTGCGGTGTTGCTGGCAGCGGCCCTGCTGACGCCCCCCCTCACGGCTGCTTTGATGCAGATCCTTACCCCTGTGGGCACCGCCCTGGTGGGTGTTTTGGGCAAGATGGCCCCCAGGGATATCAACCGATCGCTGAGCCGAACTTCAGTGGCGATCGCCTCCCTAATGGTGGCGGTTTCAGTGATTGTGGGGGTTTCGGTGATGGTGGGCTCCTTCCGCGTCACCGTGGTCCAATGGCTCAACCAAACTCTGCAGGCGGACATCTACGTCACCCCACCCACCGCCACGGCCAATCGCGTCTTCGGCAGCATTGACCCCAGGGTGGTGGATACGGTGAAAAACTGGCCCGACATTGACCACTATGTCACCTACAACGATGCGGATGTGACGGTGACCGGGTTCAACAATCCCATTGAAGACACCACGGCGAATTCATCCCCCATCGCCGTTAACCGCACCGCCAAAATCGTCTCTGCGGATGGGGATGTCTCCGCCGGACAGCGCCCCTATGCCTGGATTCGTGACAAGGTCGCCGACCCTTGGCCTCAACTGGATGCAGGCGAGGGCGTGATTATTTCAGAAGCACTGATGCTTCGGGCTGGGGTCAACGATCCGCCAGAGACCGTCACCCTAGAGACCCCCGTGGGCGATCGCACCTTCCCGGTGATTGCCGTTTTCTATGACTATTCCTCCGACCGGGGGACGATTTTGCTAGATGACGACATCTATCTCGACCTGTGGCAGGACCCCAGCATTGCTTCCCTGGGCCTATTCGTGAAGCCAGGGGTGAATGTAGATGATGTGGTCAGCCAACTGCGCAGTTCATTTAAAGGTCGCCAAGATCTGGTGGCCCAGTCTAATCAAACGTTGCGACAGGGATCTATCGAGATTTTCGATCGCACCTTTGCAATTACAGGGGCATTACGACTGCTGGCGGTGGTGGTGGCCTTCATCGGCGTACTCAGTGCCCTGATGAGCCTACAGCTAGAGCGCACCCGAGAGTTGGGCATTTTACGCGCCAACGGCATGACCCCACTGCAAATGTGGAAATTGACCCTGCTGGAAACCGGCATTATGGGCAGTCTGGCGGGCTTCTTTGCCATGCCGTTGGGCTACGTCCTGGCCTGGATTTTGATCTACGTGATCAACGTACGCTCCTTTGGCTGGACCCTACAGATGCAGGTCCAACCCAGCTATTTCTGGCAAGCCTGGATCGTGGCGGTGGTGGCGGCACTGCTGGCAGGCATCTATCCGGCCTGGCGACTGGGGAATATGGTGATCGCCTCAGCCATCCGCCAAGAGTAGGGCGCGCTCATCTTCTGTCTCCTGACCTACTAAGTACACACATCTCGGTTGCTTCTTCAAAATGCTACATTCGCCCCCCCTTGCCCCCCAATTCTGGGGGGAGATCGGAATTCAAAGTCCCCCAGAATTGGGGGATTTAGGGGGCCACAAGCCAAATGAGATCTCATTTGGCTTGTGTGTATCAACTGCTGGCTTCTAACCCCTGACCCAACCCATGAAACGCTTTCCCTTTGTCGTCCTCTCCACCCTGCTGGCTCTCCTGCTGATTGTGTTTTGGCCCCGCCCAGCCATGACCAACAGTGGTCAGGCCTCGGTCGAATGGCTCGATAGCGATCAGGTTGAAGCCGCCGCAGACTTTACCCGCGTCTATGGGCCGACGGAGCTGCAATTTCCCCGCGACCTCGGTCCCCATAAGGATTATCAGACGGAGTGGTGGTACTACACCGGTAATTTGGAGAGTGATACCGGGCGCGAGTTTGGCTATCAATTCACCTTCTTTCGCCGTGCCCTGACCTCTGATGCCGAGACGGTGGAAAATGCCTCTGACTGGCGCACCAATCAGATCTATTTCTCTCACTTCACCCTCAGCGACATTGAGAATCAGCAGTTTTACCCCCATGAGCGGTTTGGCCGCGAGTCGGCCAGCTTGGCCGGGGCTCAGGCGGAGCCCTATCGGGTCTGGCTAGAGGACTGGTCGGCGGAACAGGTGGCACCCGGACAGGTGCATTTGGTGGCCAAAGCCGATGATGTAGCGCTGGATCTAACGCTGGCCGAAACCTTGCCGCCGGTATTGCAGGGCGATCGCGGCTTCAGCCCGAAGGGGCCAGAACCGGGGAATGCCTCCTATTACTATTCGATCGTGCAGCAGCAGACCGAAGGCACGGTGGTGGTCGGTGACGAAGCAATGGCGGTAACCGGCAAAAGCTGGAAAGACCATGAATATTCCACCAGCGTGCTCAGTGCTGGCACGGTGGGGTGGGACTGGTTTTCACTGCAGTTGGATAATGGCACCGCGCTGATGCTGTACGCTTTTCGCCAGGCGGGCCAGTCTGAGGTTGTCGTGGCTGATGGTACGTTTGTGGCTGCCGATGGCACAACCACGCGGATCAACAAGGGGGATTGTCAGGTGGATGTGCTGGAGACCTGGCGCAGTCCTGAGAGTGGGGCGAGCTATCCCAGTCAATGGCACGTGGAGATCCCCAAGCTTGATCTGACATTAGAGGGGCAATCTTTGATGCCAAATCAGGAGCTAAATGTCTCTAATACTTATTGGGAAGGGGCGATCGCTTTTGATGGCAAGCTTAGCGATGTAACCGTTAGCGCCAAGGGTTATGTCGAGATGACGGGGTATACGGCCAGTATGGAGAATGTGCTTTAAAGCGGGTTTGGTTTGGGGGATTGAATCTTGAAGCTACCCTATGCTCAGGCGGTGGATCGCCGCCAGGTGCTACAGAAACTTGAAACCTATGCCTTAAATCTCAATCATCCCAGTGGCAAACACAAGGCCAGGTTATTTCGTGCCAAGTTAGGTATTACCTTGAGCAGTAAAGAATTTCTTGCGAGTGTTTTGATGGAAGCCGTGCTTCAGGCAGAGGCGATCTTGACAATTGGGGATCGATATGGACAGCGGTATGTTGTTGATTTTCCGATAACTACCGCTGGGGGAAAATCCTCAATGGTTCGTAGCGCATGGATTATTCGCCAAGGTGAAGCAATGCCAAGATTAACGAGTGTTTATCCCATTTAGAGTATCGGGCAGGAGGGAGCCATGACTACAATCCATCTCCACAATATGGTTGCCTTGATGGAAGACACCAAGGCGCAACGGTTCCCGGTGGGGGAAGCGATTTTGCTTCGGCGTGGGCAGGTTGGAACGGTGATTGAGGAATTAGGGGAAGGCGAAGCGTTTGAGATTGAGTTCGCCCAAGCTGATGGGCAAGCCTACGCTATGTTAGCCGTGCAGGCTGAAAAGCTGATTCCGCTTTACTATGAGCCCATTGAGCTGACTGCAGCGAGCTAGAGGGTGATGCCTTTTGATGGCAAGCTTAGCGGTGGGTCGGTTAGCGCCAAGAGTTATATCGAAATGACTGGGTATACGGCCAGTATGGAAGATGTGCTGTAAAGCTGGTCTGCATTGCAGTTGTAATGGCATATCAGAATCAACCTACTTACTCGGACATGCCTGCTCCTAAAGCAATGAGTGAATCTTTCTGGGCGTCTGTTAAACCTGTAATTCCCGTAATGTTCATCCCTTCATAGGGTCTGGGTGCTCGAAAAGTTTTCAGACACTCACCGGTCTCAACATTCCAAAGTTTTGCTGTCTCATCGTAACTGCCGCTAACAAGAAACTGGTTGTCAGGACTTAAAGCAAATGATGTGACGGAATTGCTGTGTCCCTCTAAAGTTTTGAGATGCTCACCTGTTCCCAGATCCCACAGCTTAATTATCTTACCGGGATTGCTAAGAAGAGTCTGTCCATCAGAACTTAGGATGATTGAGCCGACATAATCAACATCTTCCCAAAAACGATAGCAATCCCCCTTAGTGGTGCAGAAAACTTTTCAGCATCTTAGTCAGTCTCACCATGAGAATCTGATCACCTTGTTGAACTCTATGCGCTGCTCTAAAGCAAGCCGTTTTCGTTGAGAAGCATAGGCCTTAGGTGGACTTTTACTGG
>JBHJIP010000089.1:0-20758 GCA_050043365.1 Leptolyngbyaceae cyanobacterium | reverse complement strand
CAACGTTATTTCGATTACCGATGGTCAGATCTTCCTGTCTTCTGACTTATTCAACTCAGGTTTGCGCCCGGCAATTAATGCGGGTATTTCAGTGTCCCGAGTTGGCGGTGCTGCTCAGATTAAGGCCATGAAAAAGGTGGCTGGTACGCTGAAGCTGGACTTGGCTCAGTTTGATGAACTTCAAGCGTTTGCCCAGTTTGCCTCTGATTTGGACCAGTCAACCCAGGACCAGCTAGCTCGTGGTGCCAGACTGCGGGAACTGCTGAAGCAGGCTCAATATTCTCCTTTACCTGTGGAAGAGCAAATTGCAGTTATCTTCGCGGGTACCAAAGGGTATATGGATGATGTCCCCACCGACAAGGTCGTTGACTTTGCCCTGGCATTACGTGAGTATTTGCGGACCAGTAAGCCTAAATATGCTGAACTGATTAAGTCCGAGAAGAAACTTACGGATGAGGTTCTTGAAATCCTGAAGGCCGGTATTCAGGAAGCTAAGCAAACGTTCATGGCGGCTGCATAACAGCCAATGTAATTTGCGGTAGGCAGCTCAACGGGCTGCCTACCGCACTGCCAGTAAGGTGAGAAAGAGATAATGGCTAACCTGAAAGCGATTCGTGATCGCATTAAATCGGTTAAAAACACACGCAAAATTACAGAGGCGATGCGACTGGTGGCCGCTGCCAAGGTTCGCCGTGCCCAAGAGCAAGTTACTGCAACACGTCCCTTTGCTGACCGTCTGGCTCAGGTTCTGCATGGTTTGCAAACCCGCCTGCGGTTTGAAGACGTAGATTTACCTCTGCTGCAAAAGCGAGACGTTAAGAGCGTCGGGTTGCTCGTGATTTCAGGCGATCGCGGTCTTTGTGGCGGCTACAACTCCAACGTTATTCGTCGCGCCGAGAACCGAGCCAAGGAACTTAAGGCTTCCGGCATTGGCTACAACTATGTGCTTGTAGGTCGTAAGGCGTCGCAGTACTTCAAACGTCGTAGTCAACCTATTAGTGAGTCCTTCATTGGCTTAGAGCAAATTCCCACCGCTGAGGAATCTTCACGGATTTCGGATCAGCTCCTATCTTTGTTCCTATCTGGAACAGTGGACAGAGTAGAGGTTGTCTACACCAAGTTTGTATCCTTGGTGAGTTCTCGTCCCGTTGTTCAAACCCTTCTGCCCCTTGATCCTCAAGGGTTAGAGGCCCAGGACGATGAGATTTTCCGCCTGATTACTCGGGGAGGGCAATTTGCCGTAGAGCGAGAAAAAGTCACCCGTGGAGAGCAGTCGCTGCCCCAGGACATGATCTTTGAGCAGGACCCAGTCCAAATCTTGGATGCCTTGCTGCCCCTCTACTTAAATAACCAGATTCTGCGGTCGCTGCAAGAGTCGGCAGCGAGTGAGCTGGCGGCTAGAATGACAGCCATGAATAATGCCAGCGATAACGCCAATCAGTTGGTTAAAAGTCTGACCCTGGATTACAACAAGGCTCGTCAGGCAGCCATTACCCAGGAGATTCTAGAGGTCGTGGGTGGTGCCGAAGCTTTGGGCGGTTAAGGTCTAGAAATTCGCGTAAGCTCAATTTTTCAGCCCCTGCAGTCTAAAGACTGCAGGGGCTGTTTAAGGTTTATCTTTAGGCAACGTTAGCTCAGGTAAGGTGAGTGCTAGCTGATAGAGATCGCGCCGGGGTTGACGCGTTTCCTGGGCCAACTGCCGACTGGCTTGGGATCGAGATAAACCTGACTCCAACAATTCTTGCAATCGTTGTTTGAGGTCTATCTCGGATGGTGGCGATTCTTCTTGTACTGAAATGGAACCAGCAATGACCAAGGTGAACTCCCCTCTAGGGGCTTTGTCTTGATAGTGGGCCATTGCCTCGGCAAGACTGCCCCGCCAGATTTCCTCGTATTGCTTGGTGAGTTCTCGGGCGATCGCCACTCTCCGTTCCGGCTCCAAAGCGATCGCCAAATCCTCTAGCGTTTTCAACAGACGGTGGGGTGATTCGTAAAGCACCATAGTCCGATGTTCTTGGGCCAGAGCCTCTAACAGCGTTTTGCGAAGACGACCTTTAGGGGGCAGGAAGCCTTCAAAGGTAAATGGTTGAGGGGCCAACCCTGAAGCACATAGGGCTGTTACTGCTGCCGTGACCCCTGGGATGGGTACCACAATAAATTGGTCGGCACAGGCTTCTACCAGCTCAAAGCCCGGATCAGAAATACCTGGCATACCAGCATCGCTGACCAAAGCCAGGCTCTGACCAGTTTCTAGATGGGCTAACAGAGTCGGTAGACGTTTGCGCCAGTTATGGGCATGGTAACTGGTTTGAGGTGTGGCACTCTCGAAATGTTGCAGCAGCCGTCCTGTACGGCGGGTATCTTCCGCCGCGATCAAATCAACGGCTTTTAAGGTTTCGATGGCACGGAAGGTGATGTCTCCCAAGTTGCCAATGGGAGTGCCAACAATGTATAGGGCACTAGGAAGAGGAGAGAATGCCAAAGCGTGGAAGTGCTTAAATGGGGCTGCTCAGCTATCGTAGCGAAAGCCGCTTTTGTCTCAACATTTAAAACATCACCGGGCCTTAAGAACCGCCAATGCAGTAGCGATTGAGCGCATCGACCGCTTTGGCAATCGGTTCCTGGGCTTGTTGTTGGTAAGCATTATGGGTGGCCTCAAGATCAGCGGTCATGTAGCCATTCTCGGGAATGAGATCAGCCCCTTGACGGGTGACGGTACCGGCGTATTCGTAGGCTTTGGCCAAATCGGCTTGAATCGTTTGCAGACGTTGGTCTGAAACGGTCACAGCCTGAATCGTTTGGCTACCCTGGGCCCAAGCTTCCGCTTGCCGCCGCTCGTATTCAGCATCGTAGGCATTTTTGCCAATTTGATCTTGGTGAACTGCCATTACGGAATCCATTACGGTGCGGGTCGCTTCTCCGAGTTGTCCGCACTGTTCCATACGACTGGGGGCACAAGCGACTAATAAAAGGGCGATCAGCCCCCAACTGCGACCCCAATTGCATCTGCAAAGAGTAGATCCGTTATGGGCAATACGGTTGATGACATGCTTCGGGACAAAGGAATTCATGCAATTTCTGAGTTGTGGTTAAGCTAACCCTACCGATTGGCATCGTTATTTCGGCCCTAACTAGAGTTATGGATTAGCGCATGGAAAGTAGGTGCCCAGAAACAAGGGTGGCTGAGGCGATCGCAACGGCAAAAGCCAAGGGGCGCAAAATCAGCATCTGTGGCCAAGTGCCCCGTACGACCCTGAACTTGCAAGATTTTGGGTTGAACAGGGAATCGACTCCATCAAGTTGAATCTAGATTCCGTGCTGCAAACCCCGTTGACCGTGATGGAACTAGAAATCAAGTTGACGAGTGACAGCACAATTGAAGCTTCTCAGACCGTTTTGAACCGAAAGAAAAATTTAAGAACTCAGAAAAGTTGAAGAGCTGCTGAAATAATTAGATATAAAGCTTATACTTGGGTCGTCATCGTTAACGATCTCAGCAACATTAATCTGCTTTCGTAATTCATAGCTTAGTCAGAATAGCGTTTCTACACCTTTTTTAATGATGCCTCGTATATTGGTAATCGATGATGACCCCTCTATTGCAGAGCTGGTCGCAGTTAACTTAGAGATGGCTGGCTATGACGTGAGTCAGGCGGGTGACGGTGTCAAGGGTCAAGCCCTTGCCGTACAGTTGTTGCCTGACTTGATCATGCTGGATCTGATGCTGCCGAGGGTCGATGGCCTGACGGTGTGCCAGCGAATTCGTCGCGATAGCCGTACGGCTGATATCCCGGTACTGATGTTGACTGCTTTGGGGCAGACCCAAGACAAGGTCGACGGCTTTAATGCTGGGGCCGATGACTATCTGACTAAGCCTTTTGAGCTAGAAGAAATGTTGGCTCGGGTCAGGGCTTTGTTACGGCGCACTGATCGCATTCCCCAGGCGGCTAAGCACAGTGAGATTTTGAGCTATGGTCCTTTGACGTTGGTGCCTGAGCGGTTTGAGGCGGTTTGGTTTGACGGCACAGTGAAGCTGACGCACTTAGAATTTGAGCTGCTTCATTGCCTGTTGCAGCGTCATGGTCAGACGGTTTCCCCCAGCGAAATTCTGAAAGAGGTGTGGGGCTACGATCCGAATGACGATATTGAGACCATTCGGGTGCATGTGCGCCATCTGCGTACCAAGCTAGAGCCGGATCCTCGCCACCCGAAGTTCATTAAGACCGTGTATGGCGCAGGATATTGTCTTGAGCTTCCCGTTGAGGAACTGGCTGTTGCCGGGGCTTAGGGGCGGTCTACTCAAGCCTCAGTCAAGTAAGAGCACCAGTCACTCCAGCCTCCCACATACAGTGGGGCCATGGCATAACCGGCTGCTGCCCGCGACAGCAAGTTGACGCAGGCAGTGACGCCTGAGCCACAGTACATGACGGGTTCTTTGTCGGCGGGAATTGCTGACCAATAGCTCTGCAGAGCCGCTACAGGCAGGAATTGTCCTTGCTCATCCACAAGGTTCTGCCAAAAGTAATTCACCGCCCCCGGAATTGACCCCGCAATCGGGTCAATCGGTTCTTGCTCGCCTCGAAAGCGTTCGGGCGATCGCGCGTCAACCAGTAGCCCCTGCCCTTTGGCCTGTTGCTCCCGAATCTGTTCATAGTCCAAAATCCAACCCGCCTGGAGTTGAGGACTAAAGGTTGCCGTTTTTGCCTTGGGTACTTCCGCTGACAGGGGTTGTCCCGCTTGGGTCCAAGCTGAAATACCGCCCTCCAAAACTGCAACCGATTCATGGCCGTAGTAGCGTAATAGCCACCAGCACCGCGCCGCAAAGGCCCCCCGAAAATCGTCGTAAATCACGACAGGAGTTGATTTTTGAGATTCAATGCCACAATGTCCTAACTTAGCGGCCAAAGTTTCAATGTCAGGCAAAGGATGACGTCCCCCATGGGTTTGGACCGGGCTGGATAAATCTCGGTTGAGATCGAGGTGGTAGGCTCCAGGAATATGGCCCTGTTCATAGGCGCGTTGCCCCTGAGTGGGATCTGCAAGGGCAAAGCGGCAGTCCAAAACCACGACATCCGAATCCTGCCGGTGGTTGATCAGCCAGTCGACCGTCACAAGTGGGGTGGGTAAGGCCATCGCAGTTCAGTGTTCAGCGTCTTGATTTTAAAAGGCATCAGCCTTGGCGATGTCCTGCTTTTGCCATTCACAGAGAGCTTGGTGATGAACCGTACGCCAGGGCAGCTGGTGTTGGCGTGCCAGAACCGCACAGTCTTCATATTCGGGATGGACATTCACGACTTGTTGCGTTTTTGGGTCAAAAGCAATTTTGATGCGAATGGAGCCTAGAGGCGTCTCTACCGTTTGCAGCTCTCGATGTAGGGCCACACGCTGTTGTTCCTGGCGACGAATGCCGAGAGTGGTGGTTTCTTGGAAGATCGCCTGTTCACAAGCGGTTGCCTGTTCGGGATGGGCAATCACCGTAATCAAGTGACCAGGGCGGGACTTCTTCATGGTCACGCCCTGGGTCAATACATCCAGTGCCCCCAACCCTAGCAGGTGATCATAGAGGTAACCGATCGCTTGGGGAGAGAGATCATCTACTTGAGTTTCGAGCACTGTAACGGTTTCGAGTGCCGGTAAAGGTTCATGCTCATGGGTCCCATGGCTATGGCGATGGTCCGATTTGGCAACAGCTTGGGCAATTTCTGCGCTCGGAGCTTTGCCCAGCCAAAGTCGCAGCATATTAGGCAATGCTAAGTCTTTACTGCCTGCACCGAGCCCAACCTTTTTAAGGGTCATGGCAGGGGGAGGGCCGAACTGTTTGACTAGGGTGGTAGCGATCGCCGCTCCGGTTGGCGTCACTAATTCACCCGTTAAGTCAGAGCCATAGATCGGCACCTGGGCCATTTCCATCAGTTTGAGTACAGCCGGGGCCGGTACTGGCAATCGCCCGTGGGCAGCCCGCACCGTTCCGCTGCCCATGGGCAACGGCGAGCAATAAAGGATATCTACCCCCAGCCAATCCAAACCAATACAGGTCCCCACGATGTCGACAATGGCATCGGTGGCCCCCACCTCATGAAAATGAACATGATTTGGATCCATACCGTGAACGGCTCCTTCGGCTTGGGCCAGTCGCCGAAAAATGCCTAGGCTCCAATCTTTGATGCGCTGCGATAAATCAGCAGCATTGATCAAATGCTCGATATCCGTGAGATGTCGCAGTGGAGCATGTTCCTGAACCTTGAGTTCATTGCCAAGACGAACATGAGCCTTGGTGGCAGCGATGCCATTACGGTGTAAGGTTTCCGCTGACAGGACATAGGGCTCTGTCAAGGCTACGCGGGCCAACTGCGCTCGGAGATGATCTAGGGGAACCCCCCCATCTACCAAGGCCCCCAGACACATATCCCCAGATAGCCCAGTAGGGCAGTCTAAAAAAGCTAACGTTTTCATGCAAAACCTGTGCTCCACGACGACTATCTTCCATGATGGAGAGAATCTAAAGTCAAGCTAAAGTGCGGCTAGAGTGCGTCATTAATTACTGGTGAAAGCTTGGCTGGGCAAGCATTACCACGCCCGCTCCTATAATATTGCTAGGGGCTGCGACCTTTGCACTGCAAGGATTCTAGTTTTAACTAATGGCAGCCCTTGGGCATTGGAAAGGTCACCCTATGACGACGCGATACAAGATCCACCCTAAAAATCCTCAAAAACGTAAGGTTGAAGCGGTGCAAACTGCGCTCAGGAAAGGAGCGATCATGCTCTACCCGACCGACACGGTCTACGCCTTGGGGTGTGACCTGCGGGTTAAATCAGCGGTGCAGCGGGTAAGGCAACTGAAGCAATTGGCGAATGAAAAGCCGCTCACCTTTCTCTGCTCGTCTCTTTCAAATATTGCGGATTATGCCAGGGTAAGTGATCCGGCCTATCGCATGATTCGGCGGCTCATCCCAGGGCCTTACACCTTTCTGTTGCCCGCCACGAAGCAGGTACCTCGCTTAGTGATGAACCCAAAGCGTCGGACAACGGGTATCCGAGTCCCCGATGATGCCATTTGCCAAGCGCTTTTAGCGGCCTTAGAAAGCCCGGTGATTTCCACTTCGGCGCTCTCGCTATTGAAAGACCCGCCTCGCTCGGCCAGCCATCTGCCCAACAAATTTGATCTGTTTGATCAACTGGAGGCTCAGGTGGACATCATTGTAGATAACGACCTGCCGCTGCAATATGGCCTGTCCACCATTTTGGAACTGGCAGAGGCTCCCCCTGCGGTGATGCTACGCCAGGGACGAGGTTGGGAGGCTGCAGTCGAGCATGGGGCAGTGCCCCATGAAATCGAGGTTCCTCTCCTGTCTCGCTGATTGTAGAACGCCTGGTTTACCCAGGAGCACCTCCCTGCCTTAGAGGCTGTTGGCCTAAACGCTAAATCCGTAACGGTTTTCTGCACTGATATCTTTTCTGCACTGATATCAATGACCCCAAGGATTCAGTTTTGACATTGGCGATTCCGCATTTTTATCGCCACTCTTTCAACTGTCCATGAAAGTGGCATACTCTCCTGATCGCATTTGTCTCTATTGGGCTGGGCATCCTATTCCTGAGAATCCTTTGATATCAGGGCAATCAGCCCTTTTACCTGTGACCCAATCATGATGGCGATGCTTCGTCTTTTAAAGGATTCAGGGAACGTCCGTAAAGAGTGCCACATCCATCTACCTAGGGTTTTGGACCGCTGGCTAAAGTGTAATTACTTTCGAGGAGGTCACTGGGGCCGCTCCCAGTCACTCCATGTCCTGTGCATCACCAAAACCCATGAACCGCACTACCCCGTTTCTCTCTGTCACCGAGCCCGTTTCCCCATGGGAATCCAATAGCGCCAACTTAGGCGGCGGTGGCACTCAACCTCAGCCCCGTTTGACGGTTACCCCTGCACCTGCATCTCCTGAATCAGAGTCCTCTGACCCCGAAGGCCCGCCCGAGCCCTCTGAAAAATTTGTTCAGTGGTTGACTGCAGAATTGGGCCAGGTGCTGCCTGACAAGACCAGCAGTTTGGCCCCGGTAGCGCTGCGTTTTGCCCAAGAAGTGGATCGGATTTGCCGCATGAGTCGTCGTATTCAGGCGACGGGAGAAGTCGAGCAATGGCAAAGATCCTTGGCACGACACCGCATTAATAAGTGTTTGCATTATTTCAAAGCGGGGTCTCGGCGCGGTCGTGTGGAACTGCACAGTACCCTAAGCGCTATCGCCTATCGATACATTGCTCCTCGCCATGCTCAATTGGGCTTTGATGGCCGCTACACCCTGCTCGAAGACTTCTTACAAGGGTTCTATATCGAGGTATTGAAAGCCTTTCGACGGGAAAACGCGGTAGCACCGGATTACACCCCCCGCACCCGTCTAGAGCTGGCCGAATACATGACCTTCTCAGAGCAGTACGCAAAGCGGCGCATTACTATTCCTGGTGCGATTAACCAGCAAATCATCGTTTTACGGGCTCAAACCTTTGCCCGTCGGCAACCTGCTGAGACCTGCGTGGATATGGACTTGGCCATGGAGTCACCCAAAACTGAAGAGGCTGAGTCCCATGCCCGCTCTTCGGCGATGAAGCAGGTGCGAGAGCAGATGATTACCGAAGCGGTGGATCCCACTGACCGGGTGTTGCGCGATCGCGTCATCCAAGAGCTGGTTCAATACTTAGAAGACCAAGACCAACAGGACTGCATCGATTACTTTACGCTGCGCTTGCAGGATCTCCCCGCCGCCGAAATTGATGAGATTTTAGGTCTCACTGCTCGCCAGCGGGACTATCTACAGCAGCGATTTAAGTACCATGTGGAAAAATTTGCCCAGGTCCATAACTGGGAGCTAGTCCACCAATGGCTGGGCATTGATCTAGAGCATAATCTCGGTCTGTCCTCCCAGCAGTGGGATGACTTTCTCGGCACCCTATCTCCTTTACAGCAAAACCTGCTGGTGCTCAAGCGCGATCTCCTCTCCAACGGCGAAGAACCCTTTGATACCTCCGCCTAGTCATTTCTGTTGGGTTGTACCCCCAAGCGGGTTCAACGTACCTGGGGACAGGTGCTCAGCCAAGCCTGGAAATATCGGAATCAACTCAACCGCTAGGCGTGTAATCCGAGATGGGCTCTGACGGGACAAGCATTTTTCACAGAATGTTGGATTTGGGGATGCAACCTGAAATATGGATATCTAAGTGGGAGAAAGCACAGATCATCGAAAAAAAGATGGCGGGCCAAGCCCTTATGATTTCTCCGTTAGGCCAGAACAACTTGAGAATGCGCTGAGAGTAATGTTGAAAGCGTAAGATTTTTAGCCTAGATTTAGCGTGGGGTGAAGTGTTAATTCAGTATTAATTCAGGCAAGAATGTACTTAGTACTTGAGACATTCTTTGTATGCTGTAATGCTCGATGCAACGTTGTCTGGCCATTTCTCCTTTATTTAGCGCTACCCCGTAAGCATCGAAAATATTTTGGATTTCACGAGCAAGCTCTTGAGGTTGGTCTGAGTCAACTAGATATCCTGTATTGCCCAATATTTTCGGGATATCCCCTACTTTTGTGGCAAGAATGGGTTTAGCCATAGCCATCCCGTCCGTCAATTTGAGAGGAAACTGCGCCTGGGCCGAGGGATGTTGACGTTGGGGGACGACGACGATGTGGGCAGCAGCAATCCGCTTGGGCATTTCTGTGTAGGACGCTTTCGGGAGTTGAATCAGACGATGGCCCCACTTTTTCTGTAACTGCGCGTCGTAATCATCGTAGGGACTCCCCCCAACGATTACGAGTTTCAGATCTGGCTGATCGAGGATATCTAAAGCAATCAAGAGATCCTCTACCCCCTTATAGGGGCGGGGTGCTCCTGGAAATAAAAGGACGCGATAATTGGACAATCCGAGTTCTTGACGACAGGTCTCGGCATTGTATTGGTCAGGATCAAATAGGGCTATATCTTTGCCATTGGGAATATAAATGCCGCCAAACTTTTCTTGCAAGAAGCCATTGTGGGTGGTGACAGCGTCGGCGCGATGGACTTGATTTTGAATCCATTTCAGGTAAAGGGGATGGTCGGGGTCTCGGAGCGCACCGTCTTTTTTCAGTACATCTCTAAGCAATTGTTTTACTGAAGGAGGGCGATAGGCCCAGTCATCGCCGCCATGCCAACTCAACTCCCAATCATCAATGTCAAGGATGACGGGTTTGCGGTGGCGTAACCGATGGAGCAGAGCTAAACCAAAGCTTGTGGGTTTAAGCTTGTAGGCGTAGATTATGTCGCCTTGTAAAGCCTGGAGCAGCCGGTTACTGGCTTGCCATCCGGATAGCTCACCCCCTAGGGGAATGCTGTGAATTGGAACATCGTCTGATGCGTTTTTGAGGGGTGTTGCGTCACGATTGAAGCCAACGATTTCGGGTTGATACCCGGCTTGGATCAGTGCTTGGCTGAGTAAAAAGGGTCTGACGGCCCCCCCCCAACGACCTGCCCCCTGACTGGACAGATCACTAGCAAGAATAGAAACGCGACGTTTGCCTGATGAAGTCACTGGGGATGTCGGTGAGCTGGGGTGGGTCCGTATCAATCTTAGGGGGGCTCATCTGGGCACGCTCAGGATACCCAGATCCCGACGGGCTCCGACGATCGCAGATTTGATTATCGATAGATATGCAATCCGCTATGAATGATTTTTTTAAAGGATTTGAGCAGCTCCTCGAACTGGCCAAAACCCTAGAGGAAAAAGCAGAAAAGGTGGAACTCAAGACCGACATTCGAGGCAACACCCATCGCTTGAGCAATATTCCTAAAAACCGCCCTAATGACATCGGCGTCAGTCGCATTCATCATCCTGACAAGACAGATGACCCGAGTAGCGATGCGGTAATCATCACACCGCCACCGGCTGCATCAACGCCCGATGGAACCCCAGATATGGGCGATGAATCTGATCGCGCCCCCAAGTCTGAACGGCTTGATTTGGCGGCGGGGGGCCTGGAGAACGTCATTCAGGAACTACGGGAACTGATCGAAATTCCGCTGAAGCGTCCCCAAATTTTGGCTCAGTTGGGGCTAGAGCCGCCCCGAGGCGTTTTGCTGGTGGGGCCACCAGGAACGGGCAAAACCCTAACGGCGCGATCTCTGGCTGAGACTTTAGGGGTGAACTACATCGCCCTGGTGGGGCCAGAAGTCATGGGTAAGTACTATGGCGAGGCAGAGGGCAAGCTGCGACAGGTCTTTGAAAAAGCCGCCCAAGCCGCCCCTTGCCTGATCTTCATAGACGAAATTGATAGCCTTGCCCCCGATCGCAGCAAGGTTGAAGGGGAGGTGGAAAAACGGTTGGTGGCCCAACTCCTCAGCCTGATGGATGGGTTCGCCCAGACCCAGGGGGTGATTGTTCTGGCGGCCACCAATCGCCCCGATCACTTAGATCCGGCACTACGGCGACCGGGACGATTGGATCGAGAGGTGACCTTTCCCATTCCTGATCAAGCGGGGCGGCTGGAAATTTTGAATATTCACACGCGATCAATGCCGTTAGACAAAACGGTTGATTTGGGATCAATTTCGGCCCAGGCCGTGGGGATGGTGGGGGCAGACCTGAAGGCCCTGTGCCAGAAGGCGGCCTATGGGGCCTTGCGACGACAGGTGCCCAACCTCGACACAGTGCCGGATGACTTGCAGGTCACTCAGACTGACTTTCTGGAGGCGCTGAAGACCGTGAACCCCTCGGTTTTGAGGGCTGTGGAATTGGAGTCACCGGATGTGCAGTGGAGCGATATCGGCGGTCTAGAAGCGGCGAAACAAATCCTACAAGAGTCCGTGGAAGGGGCCTTACTGCACCCGGAACTCTATGAAAAAACCAAAACCCAAGCCCCTCGCGGCATTTTGCTGTGGGGACCACCGGGTACGGGTAAAACCCTGTTGGCTAAGGCAGTAGCGGCCCAGGGGCAGGCCAATTTTATTGCGGTGAATGGCCCAGAGTTGTTGAGCCGTTGGGTGGGGGCCGCAGAGCAAGCCGTGCGGGAACTGTTTACGAAGGCCCGCCAAGCATCGCCCTGTGTGGTGTTTGTTGATGAGATTGACACCCTCTGCCCTGCTCGGGGACAGTTCCAAGGGGATTCGGGGGTGAGCGATCGCGTGGTTGGGCAATTACTCACGGAATTAGACGGGCTTCAAAACAGCACCGACTTGCTGCTGATTGGGGCCACCAACCGCCGCCATGCCATTGATCCAGCGCTGCTGCGGGCAGGACGGTTAGATTTACATATCGAAGTCGGGTTGCCAGCCGCCCCCGAGCGTTTCACCATTCTGCAGGTCCATAATCAAGATAGGCCCCTGCAGAATGTGGACTTAAACCACTGGGCAGGGCACACCGCAGACTGGAATGGGGCTGATCTCGCCCTGTTAAGCAACCAAGCAGCCCTAGAGGCGATTCGATCGTTTCGAGCTCAGGGGTTAGCGGATATGAGTCAAATTTACATTGGCCCTGAGCATTTTCAAAAAGCCTTTGAGACCTTGCAGGGGCAGCGTCAGCACTAGGAAGCAAATCGCTTGAACACGATAGTGGTGTTGTGCCCGCCAAATCCAAACGCATTGGATAAGGCCACCGTCACGTCTGCTGATTGGGGCTTGCCAAGGGTATAGTCCAAATCGCATTCAGGGTCGAGAGATTCCACATTGATGGTGGGCGGTATCGTGCTGTATTCAATGGCGAGCACCGTGGCGATCGCCTCAATAGCCCCTGCTGCCCCTAATAAGTGCCCGGTCATACTCTTGGTGGCAGAGAGCTTGAGCTTGGCCGCATGATCGCCAAACATTTTTTTGATCGCGCCGGTTTCAGCAATGTCTCCTAGGGGGGTAGAGGTGGCGTGCATATTGATGGTGTCCACTTCTTCCGGAGAGATGTGAGCATCTTGAAACGCCCGCTCTAGGGCCAAAATCACCCCAGCGCCGGATGGGTCGGGTGCTGCAAAGTGATGGGCATCGGCAGAGGCCCCAAACCCTAAAACCTCGGCGTAGATCTTGGCCCCACGCTGTTGGGCATGGGCAAGGGTTTCTAAGATGATTGTGCCTGCCCCTTCACCGACGACAAAGCCATCCCGATTGGCATCAAAGGGACGGCTGGCAGTGGCCGGGTCATCATTTCGGGTCGAAAGCGCCCGCATGGCTGCAAAGCCGCCGACCCCCAGGGGGGTAATTGGGGCCTCGCTGCCACCGCACACCATTACGTCGGCATAGCCTTGACGCAATAGCATCACTGCATCACGAATGGCGTCATTACCGGTGGTGCAAGCCGACACGACCCCGTGATTTGGGCCTTTGAAGCCGTATTCCATGGCAATCATGCCAGCAGCCATATTGCCAATCATCATCGGGATCATGAAAGGAGACAGGGAATTCGCCCCTTTCTTCGCTAAAACCTGCGCTTGCTTTTCGAGCACCTGCAGTCCACCGATGCCGGAACCAAACACCACACCCATCCGGTTCCGTTCTGCTTGCGATCGCTCCGCCGGTTTCAACTGGGCATCTTCCACGGCCTGGTGCGTCGCCGCCAGCGCATATTGGCAAAACGGGTCAAGGCGGCTGGCCTGCTTGCGATCCATGTAGTTTTTAGGATCGAAATCTTTGACTTCACAGGCAAAGTGGATTTTAAAAGGGCTGGCATCGAAGTGGGTGATGGGAGCGGCACCGCTGTTACCCTGCATCATGGCTTTCCAAAAGGCATCTACTGAGAGACCAATTGGGGTGATGGCCCCCATTCCTGTCACCACAACGCGTTCATTCATAGGACTGTTTTCAAAAAGACGGTACCAGCTCTGCCAGAGCCACCACACCATAATACCGACGTGCCAGCGCCTTTATAAGGCATGTGAATTTAGACCCAAGCGTTCAGTCAAGCCAACCCGCAAGGGCAGCGATTCCGGTAACGAATGCTCGTCCCTAATCTTTAAGTCAGTCTTGGGAGTTAAATCAGCCCGGATCAAACACCTGTTTTTAGAAAGACTGCAGCACCTCACGCAGTTCACTAGCTCAGGCGTAGCAATACTGCTGTGAATCTACAAAGTGCCTTAGAGATTGGCGCGGGCATCTTTCACCGCAGCCCAAAAGAAGACTACTACGGCTGGAGCACAAACCCCGAGCAAAGCAGCGGTCGGTAAAACGCCCCAATCCGGTTGACCTGATGACAATTGAAAAACTGCCCCGGTCGCTGAGATCGCGGCTAGACAAGAACCCGCTAAAAACAACCCACTTTTTGGGGTATACATCGTTAAAATCCTCCACCACTGTCTTTAAACAATACGGCGCTAAGTCCCTAATCTAAAACTTAGCCCTGAACCGTTTTGACATCTCTGGCGGAGAATCCTTCTTTTTGAAGGGCCTGGTTCATAGCAATTTGGTTGGTGACCCTATCGACAAACATCACCCCTGCCAGATGGTCCATTTCATGGAGAATACATCGCGCTAACAGATCAGACGCTTGGCGCTTTTGAGGACGACCACTTTCGTCTTTATAGCTCACCTCAATAGCAGCAGGGCGAACGACATCTAGGTAAACCCCTGGAATGCTCAAGCAGCCCTCTTCACCAGTGCAAAGCTCTTTACTGGTACGAATAATTTTGGGGTTGATCAAAACGAGAGGCGGTGTAGTCGCCTGATCGGGCTCAATATCTACAACAATCACCTGTTTGTTAACTGCAACTTGCGGGGCCGCCAAACCAATGCCGTCTGAGCTGTACATGGTTTGCAGCATTTCCCGCACTAGCGATCGCACGCTCTCATCGATCTTTGCCACCCGCTTCGCACTTTGGCGGAGAACGCGATCGCCCAGGGTATGAATGTCCAGGGGAGGACGCTTAAGTTTTTTCTTCTCAACCTGGATGGTGGCAGTCATGGAATCAAACGTTTTTAAGTAAATTCAAACAGTGCCAAAATTATCATCAATTGGAAGCCGGAGCTAGTTTGTAGAACCGTTACAGTTCACAGGTTAGGCAATTGGGCAATTAAACCAATGTCTTACAGGGTTTCTATCGCCAATCAATGACAGTTGCGCAGACATATCTTCAATTATCTTAGCAATTGGCTTTCCATCCTATCGCGCCCTGCGACTTTATCCTTTTCAGCAGCACCATAGAAAGCCCCAGGGTTCGCAGCGGCGAGGGACGGACGGCATCCGGCCAAAGTCTGCCGCAGATTAACCACGTTACCAATGACCGCGATCGCTGGGGCAGCAAACCCCGTCACTTCCATCTCCGTCAGCACATTCTCCAGGGTGGTAACCATCTCTTCTTGCTCCGGGCAGGTTCCCCATCGAATCAACGCAATGGGCGTATCAGGCTGCACTCCAGCCTGATCTAGGGCTGCAACAATGTTATGGAGATTATGAACCCCCATATAAATCACGATGGTTTCAGAGCCTTTGGCAATGGCAGCCCAATTCACCTCAGGGCGGTATTTCCCAGCGGCTTCATGGCCCGTCACAAAAGTCACTGAAGAGCTACAGGCTCGGTGGGTGACGGGAATTCCTGCATAGGCCGGTACAGCCACCCCAGCCGTAATCCCCGGTACGACTTCCACTGGGACACCCGCCTCTACTAACCCCTCCATTTCTTCGCCACCCCGACCAAAGACAAAGGGATCACCCCCCTTCAAACGCACTACCGTGGCGTGCTGCTGGGCTTGCTCAATCAATAAGGCCGTGATGTCTGGTTGCTGTAAGGCGTGATATCCGCGCCGTTTACCCGCAGAAATCAGCTGGGCTTTGGGGTTCACCATTCCCAGAATGGGCGCACTGACCAAGGCGTCATACACAACCACATCTGCTTGCTCAAGCAGCGCTTTACCTTTCAGGGTAAACAGGCCTGGATCCCCTGGTCCTGCCCCCACTAAATACACCGTGCCCACTGGGAGATCGCTTGACTGTTCAGTCATTGGGGTTGTCATTGACCTATAACCTTTGGCAAAGCCCTGCATATATCGCAGTTGATGAAGCTCTAACTTAAATCGGCACAACTACTTGAGTGAGTACCCGGCCCCATCTCTTAAGAAATCGCTGGGCTCCTTAAATGCGTTCAGCCTCAGACATGGATCCCGTCCACAGAAGAGAGTCGGGGCTCTGGAACATCTGTCATCCACTGTGGAGACCCAGCTGTTATCAGCAACGCCACAACCACCGCTGCCAGCACTTCACTACTCCCTAAAGGGGGCAGTAACCGCAGCCGTAAACGGGGAAAGCGCTCTGCCAAGGCATCCACTTGACGCATAATCGCATCTGTAATTGTGCCTGGAAACAGAAATAGAGGCAAAACCGTTAACTGCTGGTGCCCCTGCTGAATCAGCTCAATAAGTCGGGTTTCTAAATTAGGTGCTGCAGTCCAAAAGGCGGCTGTGGCACCCATACGCTTTGCAAGCTTTTCAATGCGTCGGTTACCGTCTGCTTGACGGCTACCATGGGCGACTAGGACGGATGGGGTTGCTGCAGCAGAGAGCCGCTGCGTCAAAAAAGTTTGCAAACCGTCATACCCCCCTAAATGCACCGTGCAATGGAGCTGCACAGCCGCGCTAAGCTGCTGCTGCGCCGCAGCAACTTCCCGAGGTAGATCCTCTGTGACATGAACCCCCTGCAGTAAAAATAGAGGTGCAATCACCACTTGCGTAACTCCCAGAGCCGCGGCTCGATGACCAAAGGTGGCAATCTGCTGCGTAAGAGAAAGAGGGGTGGCTTCTAACATAGCCACTCCCACCAAGGGTGGAGCAGGACCAAACCGACGCGCCTCGTCAGAGGCTAAGCGACCAGGGGAAAATCGTCTGTCAACCGGGAAATCCCCTTCTACGGGCTCCGTGCCAGGTCCCTCGTGGTGGGACGATTGAGGCGGTTGGGAAGGGTGAGATTGAGGCGGATTTTCGAGTTGCTGCCTAACTAACTGAGCCAGGCGCATCAGGGCCTTACGATGGCGAGGGTCAGAACTTCCATGGGAGACAAGTAGATAGGCTGTGGTCATGGCGATCGCCCTCAGGTCTCAAAATGCAAGCTGTTTTGAAAGCAGCCAGTACGGAGCAGATTCGATCGCATTTCACTAGATCTCTGCTGGCCCATCAATGATTGATGCATTGTAAGGGGTTGCCCCTTAAAACTCTGTATCAATCACAGCTAAGCGAACCCTTGTAGCCATAGCTTAAGGCATGCCCTGTCCCTCAGCTTTGTAGGTAATAAATTGCCCTGCAATGGCAAGGGTCTCCACCCGATAGGCCGGTAAAGCCGCCACTTCAGGGACTTCCAGTGCTGTTTTATAAATGCTAAAAACACCTAAATTGATGCGCTCTGTGCGATCGCGAAGCAAGGCTTGAATTTGGGGTTGCCCGGTCTGGATTAATTCAACACACTGCTGCTTGAACAAATCGGCAACGGGACTCGGCAATTGCTCACAAAGCTCATCGTTAAAGTAGCTAGACGCTTGCTCCAGTGCATAGTGCTCATAAGCCACTTGGTCAGGGTTTGTGGCAACCAGTCCGCCAACAGCAGCAGCACCCACAACAAGACCCACCAAAGACGCCAGTTTCATAGGCTGAGATCAGGCTCCACACAATACTGCGGCTCATTTTAAAGGGGCAAACCCAAATTGACAGCCCGTTTGTATTAGAACGCTACCTGAACAAAGTTCCCTCTAGGTGCTAGGCTGTATTACTGAAAGTAAACGCGGCGAGCGTAGCCAAGGGGTTAAGGCAGCGGATTGTGGTTCCGCCACTCGGGGGTTCGAATCCCCTCGTTCGCCCTTATTTAAGTCACGACTACTTAGAGGGGCTTGGGTTGAGAGGTTCGAGCTCACTCTCAATCAATCAAACCCCTACTAGATTCTTAAGGAACTTCAACCCAGCTAACGGTAGTGGGCTCTTCTGGGGGAAAACTCACTTCCTTCACAACACCGGGCTGGCCCAGGGGCTCTGCCGCTGCGTTGTTAAAGGAAACCTTAACGCCCCCGGCATTACCCGCCCGAATCGTAATTTGTTCTTCTGCCGTCCAGGTGCGGGTATCGCCTTGGCGCAGAACCCCTTCGAAGCTAACCTCATCATCGGCAGTGATCCGTAGCCAAGATTGCCCTTCCATCTCAACTGCAATCTGCACATCCCCTTCTGCAATGGGCGTAGGGGCTGCATTTGAGGTCGTATCTGCAGGGGTTGAGGCTTCAGGCTCAGCGATCGCTGTATTCACTGCAGCGTCATCTAAGGGGGGCAGGCTACCGGTGCTGTAGCCCGCTCGCTTAAGGGTGTAAGAGAGGCCGCTTACCGCGATCGCAATCAGCACCGCATAGGCCATGTACAGATGCAGGGGCCGCAGTTGTGGAGTGATGGGCAGTCGCCAAAATGATGATTTGGGCTGGGGCTGGGCTGGGGTGAAATACTGGCTCGAAAGGGTATCGCCGTCTAGGCCCAGGGTTTTGGCATATTGGCGGATCAGGCCTCGGGTATAAATTGGCTCGGGCAGGGCATCCACATCAGCTGCCTCCATTGCCTCTAGCAAACGGGTGCGAATCAGTGCCTTTTCAGAAACCACTTCACAAGACAACCCTTGCTCAATACGGGCATTGCGGAGAATCTGCCCAATATCAACCAATTGCTCTCGGTGTAGCTCAGTAATGTCCATTGACAATCGTTTCATGAAGCAACAGCTAAATAGATTGCAAGTCTAGACGGGCGGGACTATGAGGCGTTAACTCAGAGGGTCATCTAAAAGTAGCTAGTCTAGGATATCCCGACAAAGCAACCTTACTTCATCTTTCGTTAAATCCCTAATGTCACCGCTGCCTAAATCCCCCAATTGAATCGGGCCAACAGCGATGCGATGAAGGTCAACTACTGGATGGCCGAGCTGATCGGCCACCCGTCGAATTTGTCGATTTCGGCCTTCTGCCAAAACAATCTCTAGGTCAGTGGTGTTTCGAGTCTTGGCCAAAGGTTTAACTTGAGCCGGTAAGGTTCGCTTTTCTGCCAACATAATGCCCTTTTGCCAGCGCTGCAGCGTCGTGGGGGTGGGTTTGCCCATGACGCGAACACGATAGGTCTTAGGCACATGGTGGCGGGGATGGGTGAGCCTAAAGGTTAGCTCTCCATCATTGGTCAGCAGCAGCGCCCCCGTAGAATCCGCGTCGAGCCGACCAACGGGATGCAGACCGGCGGTCATCATGTCCAACTTTTCAGCAAGTTCAATCACGGTGGTGCGCCCCCAGGGATCATCGCAGGTTGAAAGGACCCCTTTAGGCTTATTCATCAATAAATAAGACTGCTCGGGACGATTGTGGGGCGAAATGATTTTGCCATCTAGTGCCACCTGATCCTGCTCAGGATTTGCTTTTTGGCCCAAACAGGCCACTTGCCCATTCACCTGGACCCGTCCGGCTCGGATCAGGTCTTCGGCGTGGCGTCGCGAGGTGATGCCCCATTGAGACAGTAACTTTTGCAGGCGTATTGTCATTGGGGCTGGTCATCAAACAAATGCCGCTATCGTACCAAGGGCAAGGGAGCAGCCTGTAGAGGTAAGGTCAGGGTCAACCAACCGCCCCCAGTTTTAGGATGGTTTTGGGCGGTAACGTGGCCGCGATGGGCATCGACAATTTGTTGAACGATCGCCAGCCCCAGCCCAGTGCCGCTATTAACGGGAGCCGCTGGACCTGGGGTAGCGGTGGGTTGCATAAAGGTGCCTAACCTGACCCGCGACGGATCGGCTCGATAAAATCGGCTGAAAATATAGGGCAAATCGGTTTCTTTAAAGCCCACGCCACAATCAATAATGTCAACCTGAACGGTAGAGGTGCCGCTATAGCGGATGTCGGTGGGCATATCCTGAATGCGGGTTCGGACCCGAATCTGCTGATTGGGGTGGCTATATTTAATGGCGTTATCGATCAGGTTGATCAGCACCCGATGGATTAATGCCTCGTCTAAGGTGACTGCCAGTTCGGTGGGGCCTTCGTAGATAAAGTCTAGGGATTTGACCTGGGCAAGGGGCTCTAGGTTTTGCCAGGCGGCCAAAATTAGTTGGGCCAGATCGACCTGCTTGAGGGTGAGGCTCGTCCCATCGGCACTCTCTAGGCGGCTAAGGTTGAGGAGATCTTCTACCAAGTTGCTCAGACGCAGAATTTCATTAAGCAGTCGATCAAACCAGCTATGTAGGCTGGGTTCGACCCGCGATCGCAATGTTTCAGTGACGAGCCGAATCGAGGTCAGCGGCGTTTTCAGCTCATGGGCCACATCAGAGGTCCAGCGATCGCGCTCTTGCCTGAGAGTGACAATCTCTTGGCGGTTTTCGAGAAAAACGCCAACCTGCCCTTCCGCCAGGGGCAAACCATGGCCTCTGAGCGGGTAAGCCACCCCTTCATTGGGATGAAACGGATCCGGAGAGACCAGATTTAAAGTCCAATCGCGCTGGCGAGGGGCGTTGGTTTTGCGGGTTTTCTCAATTAGATTATCTAATTCATAGGAACGAACCCACTCCAGTAGCAAACGCGGGGTATCGGTCACCACCTGATTGGCATAGGCAATCCCCAGGAGGCGGCTGGCGGTCGCATTGCACCAGACCAGTTGGTTCTCGCCATCCACTTGGATATAGCCGATCGGGGCCTGATGGAGCAGGGTGCGATAGTCAGGGGTCCGGAGCGGGAAATAAAAAAAGGGGGAGAAAAAAAACAAAAAAAAAAACAACACAAGAAAAAGAAAAACCCAAAGAAAAAGAAAAAAGGAAAAAAAGAAAGGAAAAGA
>JBHJIP010000088.1:0-13200 GCA_050043365.1 Leptolyngbyaceae cyanobacterium | reverse complement strand
CCACTGGTCAAGGCTCAGGCTGCTGGCATACGCTGATGTCATAGCTTCCTAGGGGCTACAGAGGTTACTTTCTGAGCCTAATACTTAGGAAGCCTTTTCTCGAAATGAGTGCTGATTGATACTTTCCAAATATCCTCTTAGTCCGAACAGAATGTTGATCAGCCATCGCGTAATGGCGCAGTTGTTTTCGTACAGCATCGGAATCTCAAGGCGATCAGTCAGGATGTCTTGACCATCAAACGGACGAAATTTCAGATGCTTTTGAACCATGGCAACGGCAAGTGCTTCAGGATAAAGAGAAAGCCGATTTTGCCAATGCCTGATCAGGTCTTCGCCATAAAGCACAACCGCTCTTTGAAGGTTAGACGCTGACGCTTGCTTCTCAAACAACAGCCCATTTTGCGACACATCGTATCGCTCAACAACATCAGTCACGATGCCATTCATGGTCTCTCGTGCCCAATGACCCGCTTCAACTTTCATTCCGTTTAGGTAGAACTGCTCTAACCACGCCTGTTTTGCTGCTCCATAGGGTTCAATTTCCCAGCTTCTGGCATCAACGCTTTGCGCTATGGCTTGTAGCGCTTCAGCGGAGGGCAATTGTGACCAGATGAAGCCTAATTCAAGATCCGAATACTGGTCTGAAATTCCCAATGCTGCTGAGCCAAATACAAAACAGGCTTCAACTTTGGGATGAGCCGTGAAAGCAGGAGCGATCTTGCGCGCCAATGATATTCGCCATGCACTGTGTTCAGTCATGTTGAGGATGTAAGTTCTTCCGCTGAAGCAATGTAGCGTACAGCTGTCTGACGTTTTCTTTGGCGGAGTAGTCGGCAGCACTGTCTGGCTCCAGAAGAGGCGGAATCCCTTCGGGCGTGTAGTTGATCAATGGCAAAACCCGTGCTGGACAGACCTGATCACGCCCGCTCCACGGCATCAATCTAGGGGCTGAAATCATCTGACACCAAGAAGTCTGGTTTTAATTGACCACAGCCCCTAGACTGTGGGGAGTAAATTTGTGCGTTCACCACCAAAGGACCCCACCATGCGCCTGTCCCAGATGCTCTTTGTGACCCTGCGGGAAGACCCAGCCGAAGCTGAAATTCCCAGTCACAAGCTGTTGCTGCGGGCGGGTTATATTCGCCGCATTGCCAGTGGGGTTTACGCCTATTTACCACTGCTGCTGCGGGTGCTGAATAAAGTTTCTGCGATTGTGCGGGAAGAGATGAACGCCACTGGGGCTCAGGAGTGCTTGTTGCCCCAATTGCAGCCTGCCGATTTGTGGCAAGAGTCGGGGCGCTGGGACACCTACACCAAAGCCGAGGGAATCATGTTTGCTCTAGTGGATCGGCGGGAGCAAAATCTGGGTTTAGGCCCCACCCATGAAGAGGTGATCACCGCCGTGGCGCGAGACATGATTCGCTCCTATCGGCAGTTGCCCCTGCACCTCTATCAAATTCAGACCAAGTTTCGAGATGAGATTCGCCCTCGCTTTGGGCTAATGCGGGGCCGGGAATTCATCATGAAGGATGGTTACTCCTTCCATACCGATACGGATAGCCTGAAGGCCACCTATGAGGACATGTATCGCGCCTATACCAACATCCTGCGGCGCTGTGGCCTCAAGTTTCGCGCGGTAGAGGCCGATTCGGGGGCGATTGGCGGGTCTGGCTCCCATGAATTTATGGTGCTGGCGGAAGCGGGCGAAGATGAGGTGCTCTACACGGAGGATGGCCAATATGCCGCCAATGTGGAGAAGGCGGTGTCACGGCCCGCAGATGCGATCCCCTCGACCTTTACCGAATTCAAAAAATTAGAAACCCCGAATACGCCTACCATTCAGACCCTGGCAGATTTTCTGGATTGCTCCCCCACCCAAATTGTCAAAAACGTCCTTTATGACGTGAGATACAAGCGCCCATTATTCTTTCTTGAGTTTAGGGCAATTGTTCTAGTAAGTATTCGCGGCGATCAGGAAGTGAATGAGGTAAAACTTCAAAATAGTTTGACCAGGCTCTTAGCTCGTGATCCTGAACAAGAGGTAACGATTGTTTCCTTAGAGGCTCTGGATACTTCAGCACCAATAGTTCAAGGGCAGTTGCCTACAGGTTATATCTCTCCTGGATTAAGGTTGGAGGAATATTTCCCAAATGATGTGAATCTGGAAACTCCAGAGGCTGTACAAAGTATTTTCTCCATTCCATCTATTGGTTTAGTTAGGAGAATTTTTGAGTATATTCCTGAAACAGAAAATCTGTCTGTGCCTCAAAGTGCAGCTGACAAGTGGATTAAGGCTATTGATTCATACGACCAGGCTTTAAATGCTAAAAGGCAAGCAATGGCTGGAGAGGAGAGAAACGAACTTTTTGGCCAGGAGGGTTTAAAAATCAAAATTGCACAACTTAAAGTCCTGATTAATAGAGGCGAAACTTTGCTTAGCCACGTCTATCTAGTAGACGATACTGCTGTTTCATTGAAAAACTTTGTTACTGGTTCTGACGATTCCGGTTATCACGTAGTTGGGGCTAACTGGGAAAAAGCTCCATTCACCCTACCTGAACAGGTTGTGAACGTGCGGACTGCCCAGAAAGGAGATCGCGCCGTTCACGACCCCAGCCAAACCCTGGAATCGGCGCGGGGCATTGAGATTGGCCATATCTTCCAACTGGGCAGCAAATATTCCCAGGCGCTGGGGGCCACCTATACCAATGAAGCGGGGGAAAGCGAGCCCCTGGTGATGGGCTGCTATGGGGTCGGGGTTTCTCGCCTAGCCCAAGCCGCAGTGGAGCAGTCTTACGACAAAAACGGGATTATCTGGCCGGTGGCGATCGCCCCTTACCAAGCCATCGTCGTGGCTCCCAACGTCAAGGATGCCGACCAGATGGCAGCCGCGGAGCAGCTCTATACCGACCTCAACGCGGCTGGTATGGAGACCCTATTGGACGATCGCACCGAACGGGCTGGGGTGAAATTCAAAGACTCCGAGCTGATTGGCATTCCCTACCGGGTGGTGACAGGGCGCTCCCTCAAGGAGGGCAAAGTAGAAGTGGTGCAGCGGGCCACGGGTGAAACCACCGCCATTGATCTGGATCAGGTGGTCCCCACCCTGAAAGATTGGATTAAAGCGGCCCTGGAGGGGTAACGATGGAAATTCTGACCATTCTGTTATCGGGACTCTTTACCCTAATTTCGCCAGTGGGGCTGGTGGCCGATCAGGTGGCGGAAGGGTTGATCCGTGAGCGCTTGGTTCAGGCCGATTTGATTGATGTGCGCATCGACAACGGTCCCAGCTACCAGTTGCTAAATGGACGGGTGGAACGGGTACGTTTGGCGGGCCGAGGGGTCTATCCGATTGCAGACTTACGCATCGACACTATTGATGTAGAAACAGATGCCATTGATATCGACATTGCGGCGGCCCAGCGGGGACAAATCCTCCTGGATGAACCGCTCAGTTCAGCCGCCCATCTGGTCCTCAAAACTGAGGACATCAATCAGTTTTTGCAATCTGAATTAATCCAGGGATTGCTGACGAACCTGCGGTTTAACTTACCCAATAGCAGTGGGGCACGGGAAGCCAACCGCTACGGGTTAACCAACCCCCGAGTGATCTTTCTCTCAGAAAATCGCCTGCAAGTGCTCATCGATTTGGAGGACCGAGTCCTGGACGAAACCGTTGAGGCTACGGTGGATTTAGGGCTGATGGTTGTAGATGGTCACCAGTTGGTCCTGGTTGAACCGGTGGTTACCCTAGATGAGCAGCCGGTGCCCCGGCAATTGCTAGCATCCTTTATTGAAGGCATTCGAGATGACTTGACTCTGAAATATTTTGAACGCTGGGGCGTCACGACCCGAATCCTGCAATTTGAGCTTTTACCAGAGGGTTTAGACCTAGCCATTTTTGTCCGAGTCGATCCTGACTCTTCTTTACTGGAAAACTAAGACTATTACCACCCATCCCTTTCCACTTTAAAGATCCAGCTTCCGTCTCAACTGAGTTGTAGACGGCTTTTTTCTGCGGAAAGCGTTCCCTTGACAATGCCCCCAGCGTGTTGGGTATGGGTTAATGGAGCATCGATGATTTGAAACAGATGTTTTTAACGTGAGCACTCGATTGAATGAATGATGTGATTAAAAAATCAGACTTTTCACTTAGACCCTATATGAAAAGTAATGATTTGCGAGCAAGCATCCAGATTCTAAATACGGTCCTTCCTTATCTGTTTCTGTGGTTCCTAGCCACCCAATTAGCACCAGTCTCACTGTGGTTCCTTCCCCCCATCATGGTATTGATGGCCCTCTTTTCGGGGCGCTGTTTCTCTTTGATGCATGATTGTGGCCACTATTCGCTATTCAGGTCAAAAAGAGTCAATCGAATTGTGGGCTTCATCTTGGGGGGCATTAACGCAATTCCCCAATATCCCTGGTCCAGGGGGCATGCCTATCACCACAAAACCAATGGCGATTGGCAGCGTTATCGAGGCCCCGCAGGATTGATCTCTACAGATGAGTTTGCGACTCTCACGCCCTTCTCCCAAGCCTGCTATGGATGGTTAAGGCATCCCTTAATGCTTTTGCCAGGCGGTTTCTTTTATCTGGTGATTAAACCTAGGCTAGCTTTAGTCAAGGGCATAATTGATTTCATTGGCGATGCTTTCCGTTGTCTTAGAAAGCATCCCCATGCTAGTTTCTCTCACATTATTGCTGGGCATAAGTCACGAAATTGGTATACCGCCGGTGAGTTTTGGGATTTGCTGTCCAATAACATTTGCGTTGTGGGTGGGTGGATTTTACTCAGTCATTGGCTCGGTCCACTTTTCTTCTTGAGTATTTACCTGATCACGTTGACCTGTTCTGGGGCAATTTTTATCTACGTTTTCTTTGTGCAGCACAATTTTGAAGGATCTTATGCCCACAAGACGGAGGGATGGAGCTATCTGTTAGGGGCCATTGAGGGCAGTAGCCACCTGGAATTGCCGGCAGTTTTAAAGTGGTTTTCAGCGAGCATCGGCTACCACAACATTCATCACTTGTCGGAGAGAATTCCGAATTACAACCTCGAAGCTTGCCATAAGGCCAATGCTCATCTCCTCTTAACGGTGAAAAAGCTACATCTGAGCACCATGTTGGGGTGCGCTAAGTTCATTCTTTGGGATGCGGATGCCAATCGCCTGGTGTCGATTGAGCAATTTCACCGTGCTGCCCGACTGAAGGCAAAGCAGCCCAGTCGCCGCCTATCTGAGGTTGCCTAGGATCACTGGTTTAAGACGATCTGCCGAGTTGGGTTGTTAAGTAGACCAGGATATCGAGTGATTGCCGTTGTCTCCTTTCTAAGAGAAGACAGGTTCAATGCATTTGTTCGCCCTATTCTCAGGCGTAATTCAGCGTGCCACGGTTTTATGGGGGCAGAAGCAATCCTGAAAGTCGCGATTTACAATGGCGGCAGGCACGGCAGTCAAAGGACATCACCATGGGACAGACGCTACTAGACCAATTGCGGGATATGACCACCGTTGTGGCTGACACAGGCGACCTGCAGGCGATCGAGCAATTTACCCCACAGGATGCAACCACCAATCCATCCTTGATTACCGCTGCAGCCCAGATGCCCCAATATCAGGAGATTGTCGATGCCACGTTGCTGAAGGCCCGTAAAGACGCCGGTCCAGCCATTTCTGACAAGGATGTTGCCACCCTGGCGTTCAATCGCTTGGCGGTGGCTTTTGGCTTGAAAATCTTAGAAATCGTGCCGGGTCGGGTCTCAACGGAAGTGGATGCGCGTCTGTCTTACGACACAGAGCGGACCATTGCCACGGCTCGGGACTTGATTGCCCAATACGAGGCCGCTGGGGTCAGTCGTGAGCGGGTTCTGATCAAAATCGCCTCCACCTGGGAAGGGATTAAAGCGGCTGAAGTGCTTGAGAAAGAAGGCATCCACTGCAACCTTACGCTCTTGTTTGGACTGCACCAAGCGATCGCCTGTGCTGAAGCTGGCGTGACCCTGATTTCCCCCTTTGTGGGGCGCATCCTCGATTGGTACAAGCAGGAAACCGGCAAAGAGTACGGCCCTGCGGAGGATCCAGGGGTACAGTCTGTCACTGAGATTTACAACTATTACAAGAAATTCAGCTATGCCACCGAGGTGATGGGGGCGAGCTTCCGCAACATTGGTGAAATTCAAGAGCTGGCGGGCTGCGATCTGCTGACGATTTCTCCCAAACTGCTGGCTCAGCTCGATGCCACTGAAGCCACCCTTGAGCGCAAATTGGCTCCAGAGAAAGCAGCCGCCATGGACATTGAAAAGATCTCCATGGATAAGGCCACTTTTGACCGGATGCATCAAGCCGACCCCATGGCCAGCACCAAGCTGGATGAAGGCATCAAAGGGTTTAGCAAAGCCCTCGAAAGCCTTGAAAAAATCCTGACTGAGCGCCTCTGCCAGCGGCTTGAGGGAGAGCTATTTGTGAATCACGCTGCCCAGGATTTGTTCCGAGCTTACGACATGGATGGGGACGGGTTCATTACTCGGGAGGAATGGCTGGGCACCGACGCCGTATTTGACGCCCTAGATGCCGACCACGATGGCAAAGTCACCCCTGAGGAGATTAGTGCTGGCTTGGGGGGCGGCTTCCAGCTCGTTTAATAGGTGGTTGGGAAATCACAATCGCCATGATCACGTTTTCCGAGTGAAGGGACATTGAGATCGCCCAAATTCTTCCCATTTATGAATTAAATGGCTGGTCTTCAGCCCAGAAACCCCAGTTACTACACCAAGCACTGGTCAATTTCCATGCTCTGGTGTCAGCTTGGGACGGTGAAAACCTGGTTGGCATTGACAATGCGATCTCAGATGGATTTTTGGTGGTTTATTATCCCCACCTGCTGGTTCATCCCGATTACCAAGGACAGGGCGTTGGGATAGGAAGCATGGATATTCTAAAAGGACGATATGCGGATATGCATATGCTGATTGCGGACAGAGAGGCAATCTCTTTAATTCAAGGTGATGGCGCTAGGGCTTGGTGGTAAAACCCAACAATCTTGCTCACCACCTGCTCGATCGCCAGCCCATCCGTCACCAGCTCGATCGCCCCTTCTGCCTTCCGCAAAGGGGCCACTCGTCGGGTGCTGTCCTTGCGATCTCGCTCATCAATCGCCCGTTCTAAATCCGCCAAGCTCAGCGCCGGTTGGTTTTGATTAGCTAAGTCCTGCTGTCGCCGCCGTGCCCGCTCCTGCACTGAAGCGGTCAAAAAGATCTTCAACTCCGCCGCTGGGAACACGTGAGTACCGATATCTCGCCCCTCCATCACCAGCCCCCCCGCCTCACCGTAGGCTTGCTGCTGCCGCAGTAGCACTTGGCGCACCATCGGCTGAGCCGCCACCGTCGAGACTTGAGCGGTAACCGTCGGCGTGCGGATGGCCTGGGTCACCTCCTCCTCGTTTACCCAAACTCGGCTGGGACTGGGCTGGCCCCCTTGGCTAGGGTTCGCACCCAGGCGAATGTCACAGTCGGACAAAAGCTCGGCCACCGCCACCTCGTCACTGGGGTCAATGCCTGCTTGCAGCACCCGCCAGGTCACGGCTCGATACATGGCACCGCTGTCTAGGTACAGTAGCCCCAGCTCTTCTGCAACCAGCCGCGCCACGGTAGACTTACCTGCCCCCGCCGGACCATCAATGGCGATAATCGGTTGCCGCGATCGCAGCACTAAATTGTCAATCAGCCGGGTTTTGCCGAGGTGAGCGGCGATCGCCAGCAGTCCAGTTCCTTGCAAGGTTTTGAGAGGGGCTAGGGTTTGCGGATCGACCAGCTCAACATATTGGGGCTGCACCAGCGGGGCTGCTGCCAACGCACCGGTCACCTGCTTTAGCAATTGGTCGGCCTGACGTTCCCCTTGTTCAAACGCCCGCTCAGCCGCCTGCAAGCCCTGATGTAAGGCCGTGGCTTGGGCTCTCTCTTCAGGGGTCAAATACTGGTTGCGAGAACTCAACGCCAACCCGTCCGCCTCGCGCACAATCGCACAACCCACAACAGTGACGGGCAAGTTTAAATCTGCCACTAGCTGCTGCAAAATCACCCGTTGCTGCGCATCCTTTTGGCCAAAGTAGGCGCGGGTGGGCTGCATTAAGGCCAGCAGTTTGGTGACCACCGTGGTTACACCGGCAAAATGCCCTGGTCGATGGGGACCACACAAATGGCGAATCAGAGCCGGGGGTGGCACGACTTGAGTCAGCGTGGCGGCATCTGGGGAAGCGGCCCCATAGAGTACGGCGGGGGAAGGGCAAAACACCGCATCAACCCCTGTAGCTTCGCATTGGGCTAAATCTTTAGTAAGGGGACGAGGATATCGATCTAAATCTTCGCCAGGGCCAAATTGGAGGGGATTCACAAAAATGCTGACAATCACCCGGTCATTCTCTTGACGAGCCCGCTGAATCAGACTCAAATGTCCACCATGGAGTGCCCCCATGGTGGGCACCAATCCCACTGAAGCAATTTCTGGGGTAGCGTCTGGCGCTGTTTGGATTGGCTGTCGCCAGGTGGCCAAACAACATTGCAGTCCCTCTAGGGTGTGGAGTTGTTGCACCGATGAATGCTCCCAGTTACGCCTAATGCGGGCTGACCTGGCGCTTTGCACAAAATTTTTCAGCGCTGCCCGCTTCAAAATCCCGCCCTGAATCTAGCCACAAGTTTTATAGGCTACCAGACTGAGTTGATTTGCAAATATCGCTGGGGCCAGTAAGCCTTCGGCACGCTCCAAGACTAAACGTCTTTACTCATAGGCTTTCTGGCGTCGCCAACGCCGCAAGCTTTGCGGCGTTGGCTATAAAAACAAAGTTTTAAGGTACTTTTTTGCGATGCTTCCCTACCAAATAAAACCCCTCCCTAGCCGTTTTGGCTGAGGAGGGACTCGCACATTAGCTTTGCCATGGGCAGAGTTAACGGTTCAATTGAGGGTGTTACCCGTGGCGGCACTAAGGGGTCGATAGCACCTCAACCTGGACTCGGGCGACACCCGCACTAATCAAGCCCACCTCACGGGCTGCACCCGCAGAGAGGTCAATGATACGACCCCCCGTAAAGGGACCGCGATCGTTAATGCGGACTACAACCTGGCGGTTGTTAGTGAGGTTGGTAACCCGCACGAGGGTGCCAAAAGGCAAGGTGCGGTGGGCAGCGGTCAGCGCATTTTGGTTGTAGACTTCACCATTGGCAGTGCGACGCCCGTGGAAGCCAGGACCATACCAAGAAGCCGGTCCAGTGGTAACAGAGGTTACCGTCCAGTTGGATGCAGGCTCAGGTTGACCCTCAACGGCCTCTAGGGGAGATGCACCGCCCAAGAGGCGACGCAAACGGTTAGCCACCTGCAGGGTATCGGTAGCGGCATCATTAGTGGTGTCGGGCAGGATGGTCTCATCATTGATAGAAACGAGATCAGTCTCTCCGAGGGCCACGACATAGGCTTCTTGGTCTTCATCCCAACGGGCAGCGATCGCCTCGGCATCCCCTTCAGACTGGTAAAACGCTTCAATAGCGGTAGCGATTTCAACGGCTCTCGCCGCTGGGTCTATGGTTTCAGCCTGCTCAGCTTCAGCCTTGGTGTCGCTGAGGGCCGAGAGTTCTTCACCTACAAAGGTTAAGCCCGGAATGTCGCGGACGTAGAGCGTGGCAGCTTGCCGGTCATCTAGGGGGTGGGAAATAACTTGAGAAATATCTTCGGCGCGGCGCGCTAGGCCGTCGGGGGCTTCTGTGGAACTCTGAGACGGAGAAGCCGTCGTAATCTCTTGGGTCTGGGAGGTAACCCCAACACTGTCGGACGTATCGGCACTGAGCGGTAAAAGGGATTCGATCTGATCAACCTGCTGGGCGTAACTGGGAAGCGCCGCACCTGCCGTTGACATTAAAACTGCAGCGGTAAGGCTGCGCAACAAATGTTTGTTCATATGGATGATAAAAACTCAACAAGCGGGTATGAGCTGGGACTGGTGGTATCCAGTCGAATAAAAGCAATCTTCGAACAGTGAAATCTCATACCCGTTGCGCTTTCGCGCTGCATGTCAATTGAACGAGAAGTAACCTAACACGACTTTTCAGATTGGGAATCAGGGTGTTTGTCGCACTGGAAGACCCAAAAGAGTTACTTTAAGACACTAAAATCATCCCCTTGAATCAGCAAAGACGCTAGCAGCAAGCCTTTGCCGTTCCGGATGTTTATGCTGAACGGATCAAGATTGTTTAAAGATTCTTATCTCTTAGGGAACAGGTTCCCTAGAAAAACTAATGCGTTGCGTCGAGGCATTTATCCCGGAACGTCAACAATCCTATGCAACTATGCGACTGTCTTTAGGGACAGGTGATCCCCGTCGCCCCATTCTCAGGTTGAGGGCAAATTGATCGGACGCGATGGTCTTCATGAATCAGTACCATCACTAATTTTGGGCTGTTCTCGTTATATTGAGCTGTTCTCGTTCTCTCTATATATAGAAGGGTGAACGCACTAATCAGGTAACGCTATGGATTATCGAGAGGCTGGGGTTGATGTGGTGGCGGGGCGGGCCTTCGTTGATCGCATTCGAGATATGGTCAGCAGCACCCGCCGCCCCGAAGTCTTAGGGGGGTTGGGAGGCTTTGGGGGATGTTTTTAATTACCCAGTGGCTATCAAGAGCCGGTGCTGATTTCGGGGACAGACGGCGTTGGTACCAAGCTAAAGGTGGCTCAAGCTCTCAATCGCCACGACACCGTTGGCATCGATCTGGTGGCCATGTGCGTTAATGATGTGCTCACCAGCGGCGCAGAACCCTTATTTTTTCTCGACTATCTAGCGACGGGCAAGCTGTAGCCATATCAATTAGCAGTTGTGGTGGTGGGGGTGGCGACGGGCTGCCGCCAGGGGGGCTGTGCCTTGCTCGGTGGCGAAACCGCTGAGATGCCTGGATTTTATGGCCCTGGGGAATATGACCTGGCCGGGTTCTGCGTCGGCATTGTGGAAAAGCAGCGAATTTTGGATGGGTCCTCAGTACAGGTGGGAGACGTGGCGATCGCCCTGCCCAGCCTGGGGGTTCACAGCAACGGCTTTAGTCTGGTGCGCAAAATCATGGACAGCGCCCCGCGTTCAGACAAAACCGGCTACGACTGGTCCGAATGTCCAGAAAGTCTAGGGGGTAAATCTCTCGGCGAAGTCCTCCTCGCCCCCACCCAAATCTACGTAAAGCCGATTTTGGCGGCCCTCAAAGCGGCGCTGCCCATCCACGCCATGGCCCATATTACCGGCGGTGGTCTGCCCGAAAACCTGCCCCGCTGCCTAGGCGAAAACCAATCCTGGCAACTGAAGCCGGGGAGTTGGCCGGTGCCCCCCATTTTTGACTGGCTGGCGACAGCGGGCAATGTCCCTGAGGCGGCTATGTTTGCCACCTTCAATATGGGGGTGGGGTTTGTGGTGGTGGTGCCCCCTGAGGCGGGCGATCGCGCCATTACCTTTTTTAAAACCCAAGGACTCAGCGCCTATGGGATTGGGGAAGTGATTTCTGGGACAGGTACGGTCACAGGGATTCCCACTGCTGAGGCTTGAGCAATCGTTATGTCTCCCAACACACCTAGATATCCCCCCTAAAATAAGAAACCGTACCTTTCCCAATCCATAAGGAGAATTCCGTTGAAATCACAACCTGCGGGCTGGCTGCCCATTGTGCTGGCCTTTGTTGCCCTTGTGGTGCTCTCGATCGGCTCAAGCTGCTTCGTAATCATTAACCCTGGTCAAACTGGGGTGCTCAGCATTTTGGGTAAAGCTCAAGATGGCGCTTTGTTTGAAGGGGTTCACATCAAGCCCCCCCTCGTCTCCAAAGTGGATATCTACGATGTCACGGTCCAGAAATTTGAGGTGCCTGCCCAAAGCTCAACCAAGGATTTGCAAGATCTGACCGCGAGCTTTGCGATTAACTTCCGACTGGATCCGGCGGAAGTGGTGACGGTGCGACGCACCCAAGGCACTCTGGCCAATATCGTCACCAAAATCATTGCCCCCCAAACCCAAGAATCTTTCAAGATTGCTGCGGCCCGCCGCACGGTGGAAGAGGCGATCACCCAGCGCTCGGCCCTGAAGGAGGATTTTGATAATGCCCTCAGTGCCCGTCTCGATAAGTACGGCATCATCGTGCTAGATACCAGCGTGGTCGATCTGAAGTTCTCGACGGAATTTGCCAAGTCTGTTGAAGACAAGCAAATTGCTGAGCAGCGGGCGCGCCGAGCGGTATATGTGGCTCAGGAAGCTGAGCAAGAAGCCCTGGCGGAAATCAACCGCGCCAAGGGTCGAGCCGAGGCCCAGCGCTTGCTGGCTGAAACCCTGAAAGCCCAAGGCGGTAAGCTGGTGCTCCAGAAGGAGGCGATCGAGGCTTGGAAGGCGGGGGGGTCTCAAATGCCGAAGGTGCTGGTTACGGGCGGCGATTCGGGAGAGGTGCCGTTCTTGTTTAATGTGAGCGATCGCGACCTCAACTAGGAAGATCTCCTGGGAAAAAAATGCTGTGATGCGTTATGCTCGGCCATCACATATATAAGGGCACCTCTTGTGGGTGCCCTTAACAATTTCAGCAGCAATGCATGGGTCTGCATTGCTGCTGTCAACGGCTGAAAATGAATCGGGATGAGAGGATTCGAACCTCCGGCCCCTTCGTCCCGAACGAAGTGCGCTACCAAGCTGCGCTACATCCCGCAGAATTCCAAGTTTAACTTATCACACTCGTCCTGCTTCAACCTTTTGAAGGAGTAAGCAGTGGAACCCTTGCGGTACAAAGGTTTCTCTCGAATACAAGGCGTTTGCAGTAAGGAAGGCTTGAGGGGAGGTAGCGAGAAGCATGTGGCCTAAGTCAGAACGGCCTCGCCATAAAGCTGGGATTGCCACGCTCGACTATCTACAAAGTGGTTTCATGAAGAGAGAGACCCTACAGCCGAGACTGCTGCAGAGATAGTAGAAGCCCTGAAAACTCTTAACTATCAAGCTGCTGAGGATTTTGTGCAGCTTTACTTGGGTGATGTACTTGGAGACAAAGAGTAGTATATCCAGCTTAGTGGTGCAGAAAACTTTTCAGCATCTTAGTCAGTCTCACCATGAGAATCTGATCACCTTGTTGAACTCTATGCGCTGCTCTAAAGCACGCCGTTTTCGTTGAGAAGCATAGGCCTTAGGTGGACTTTTACTGGGCAA
>JBHJIP010000087.1:0-4157 GCA_050043365.1 Leptolyngbyaceae cyanobacterium | reverse complement strand
CGCCACACCACCACCCAGCGCCATCTCTTCTCGCTGCCTTCTGGGGCGTTGCTGATTGATACGCCAGGGCTGCGGGAGCTACAGCTTTGGTCGGTGACAGAAGGGGTGACCGAAACCTTCAGCGATATTGAGGCCCTAGCTGAGCAGTGCAAATTCCGGGATTGCCAGCATCGACAAGAACCCGGTTGTGCGGTGCAGGGGGCGATCGCTCAGGGGGAACTCGATCCAGCCCGGTTCCAGAGTTATCAAAAGCTGCAGCGAGAACAGCGGCGGATCGCCCAACGCCAGGATCGTCAGGCCCAGGCCAACAGCAAGCGACGGTGGAAAGCAATTACCAAAATCCAGCGATCAAGACATCGCTAAATCTGCGCAGAGCCAGCCCGTGGGCTGGCTCTGCATTTGGGGCAATTCAACTCTATTGAGTGCTTAAAAATAGCTTGATTTAAAATCATCCAAAGCACAGTATTTCGGGGGTTTTACATGAAGACATTAGAAGCCACTATTGAATCTATTTGTATTAGAAAAGCAGTTTCTATTTTCGGCAATCAATCGTTAAATTCAGGAAGATTCAGAGAACTCAATAAAATGGTTGGTGCGTCACCAAGACTACTGGCTCAGTAAGTGTAGCCCTTTTGGGCAGAGGATTTTTCTCAGTGTTGACAAGAGATCCTTCGAGGTTTTCAGGTGCTTCAAAAGTGCCTAAGGCACCATTTATTACGACTGGAGTACACAAGTAAAATCTTTGAATATGCAAGAAAAAGCAAATTCATGATTTGAAACATGGGTATTTAATATAGATTATATGTGGAATTTTTATGGTAAACATTATTTTTAAATCGCTAGGATTAAGCTATGAATCCTACATAGAAAATATCTATTATGCCTAGAGAAATGGCTGATGATTGTTTGCCATTCCATAGACTTGCTATTCAGGATTTAGTCCAGCAGCTGAATGGTGATCTGGAAAAAGGGATGACCTCAGAAGCGATCGCCCAGCGCTACGAAACCGAAGGCTGGAATGAGCTGCCGATCAAATCGGGTCAGCCCGCTTGGCTCAAATTCCTCCTCCAGTTCAATCAGCCGCTACTCTACATCCTGCTGATTGCCGGGGCCGTCAAAGCCTTCTTAGGGTCTTGGACCAATGCAGCGGTGATTTGGGGCGTGACGGTCCTGAATGCCGTGATTGGCTATGTCCAAGAGGCCAAAGCCGAGGGGGCGATCGCGGCCCTGGCCAAGGCGGTCACCACAGAAACCACCGTGATTCGAGAAGGGCAAACCCTACAGATTCCCTCGCGAGATCTGGTGGTCGGGGATCTGGTGCTGCTGGCCTCCGGGGACAAAGTCCCGGCAGATTTGCGCCTGTTTAAAACCCGCAACCTGCAGGTGGATGAATCAGCCCTTACCGGAGAATCGCTGCCGGTGGAGAAGACTGTGGAGCCGTTGCCCTCAGATACCGCCTTGGCAGAACGTACCAACATGGCCTACGCCGGGAGTTTTGTCACCTTTGGTCAAGGGCGCGGCCTGGTGGTGGCCACCGCTGCCGCCACTGAAGTGGGGCAGATTTCCCAGGCCATGGATGAGCGGGTCAACCTCAGCACTCCCTTGACTCGCAAATTTGCCAAGTTTAGCCGCAGCCTGCTCTACGGCATTTTGACCTTGGCGACCTTGACCTTTGCGATCGGGTTGGGGCAGGGGGAGTCGTGGCTCTACATGTTTGAGGCCACTGTTGCTCTGGCGGTTAGCGCCATCCCCGAGGGGTTGCCTGCGGTGGTGACGATCACCTTGGCGATCGGCGTGAATCGCATGGCCCAGCGCCACGCCATCATTCGCAAACTGCCTGCCGTTGAGGCCCTGGGCAGCGCCACCGTGATTTGTTCCGACAAAACGGGGACCCTCACTGAAAATCAAATGACGGTGCAGGCCATTATGGCGGGAGGCGAATCCTATCAGGTCAGTGGTGGGGGATACAGCACGGCTGGTGAGATGACCCGGCTGGGCGATTCAGACGCGCTATCCCTCAACGCCCTCCCCGATGCCTTGTCGGCTTGCCTGAAGATCGGGGTGCTCTGCAATGACGCCCAACTGCACCACCAGGGTCACTACTGGTCTGTGGTGGGAGACCCCACCGAAGGGGCGTTGTTGGTTGCTGCGGCTAAGGCCGACTTGACCCAGCCGGGTCTGGCCACCGCCTACCCGCGTCTAGATTCGATTCCGTTTGAGTCTCAGTACCAGTACATGGCCACGCTGAATGGAACCGAGTCTCGCCGCATCTACGTCAAGGGCTCGGTGGAAGCGCTGCTGAGTCGCTGCACCGCCATGGTGGATGCCCAGGGGCAGTCTGTTCCCCTAGAGAAGGGGGCGATTGAGCAGGCTGTTGAAACCATGACGGCACAGGCCCTACGGGTGCTGGCCTTAGCCCAGAAAGAGGTGCCCCAACATCAACATGTGATTGACCATAGCGATATCGAAACCGGCCTGGTTTTTGTGGGGCTCCAGGGCATGATTGACCCGCCCCGTCCTGAGGCGATCTCTGCTGTCCATGCCTGTCAGAGTGCTGGCATCGATATCAAGATGATTACCGGCGACCACATTTCCACGGCTCGGGCCATTGCCCAGCGCATGGGCATCTATCAGGAGGGGACTCAAACAGCTATTATCAATTCCTCGAAATCAGGCTACGGAACCCCACCCATCCTCCCCTTGGCTCTAGCGAAGCGGCGCGTTAGCGCGGGAGGTGCCGGAGGCGGAGGGGTCACGCAACCAACTGTGCAGGCGTTTGAGGGGCAGGCCCTGACTCAGATGGATGATACGCAATTGGCCCAAGCAGCGGCGTCCGGCACTGTCTTTGCCAGGGTGGCCCCAGCCCAAAAGCTGCGATTGGTGGAAGCCCTGCAAACCAAGGGACACATCGTCGCCATGACTGGGGATGGGGTGAATGACGCCCCGGCCTTAAAGCAGGCCGACATTGGCATCGCCATGGGCAAAAACGGGACGGAGGTGGCGCGGGAAGCTGCCGATATGCTGCTCACCGATGACAACTTTGCCTCTATTGAAGCGGCGGTGGAAGAGGGGCGTACGGTGTATCAAAACCTGCGCAAGGCGATCGCCTTTCTCTTGCCGGTGAATGGTGGCGAGTCCATGACCATTTTGATCAGTGCGCTGCTGGCCCGTGACCTGCCGATTTTATCGCTGCAAGTCCTGTGGCTGAACATGATCAATTCCCTGACCATGACGATTCCGCTGGCTTTCGAGCCCAAGTCGGAGGGCACCATGCGACAACAGCCCCGCAATCCCCAGGAGCCCTTAATTACCAAACGGCTGCTGCGCCGGATTTTACTGGTGTCTCTGTTTAACTGGATTCTGATTTTCGGCATTTTTGAATGGGCTAAGGCTGCCACGGGTGATGTTGCTGTGGCCCGCACCATGGCGATTCAAGCGCTGGTCGCGGCCCGGATCATCTATCTACTCAGCATTAGTCAATTGGGTATCAGCCTAATCGACTATCTGCGCCGGAAGTCGGTCACGATAAGCAATGCGCCGTTCTTACTGGCGGGGATTGTGGGGGCGGTGGCGCTGCAGGTGGTGTTTAGCCAATGGCCGCTGATGAATACGCTGTTTGAAACTGCTCCTCTTACTTGGGGGCAGGGGTTGGTTTGTCTATTGCCGATGGTACCGATGGTGCCCTATGCCCTTTGGGTGAATACGCTTGACTCGCCCAACTGCACAGCCCGCAATTCCCGGTGATCCGCCCGCAGAAGTGCTGATTACAGGACTGAATAAAATTTTGTTCTCAAGCAGAGCCTGGGAGCAAGAATAGTGTTGGCGAATAAGGAGGCTGGGCAATACCATGAGTATTTCTGGGCAATGCCCAGTCTAGCTGGATCTTAGGCGCCAGGGATTGGGATTATGAATATTATCGATGGGTTTGGGGCCGCTGTTTTGATAAGTCAGATTGTCAGAACAGCGGGCAAACTTAATGCTTCAGCGTGAATATTGTTCAATTATTTCCAGTGGCAAGGGCTTAGTGGTGCAGAAAACTTTTCAGCATCTTAGTCAGTCTCACCATGAGAATCTGATCACCTTGTTGAACTCTATGCGCTGCTCTAAAGCAAGCCGTTTTCGTTGAGAAGCATAGGCCTTAGGTGGACTTTTACTGG
>JBHJIP010000086.1:0-49001 GCA_050043365.1 Leptolyngbyaceae cyanobacterium | reverse complement strand
CTATGGGTTTGGTCAGTTTGTGGCGCTGGAGGATGGCGATCGCCATTGGGCCGTGGGTTTGATCTATAACTCCCAGTTGGTTAACCCAATGTTTTTGAATAACGGGCCGCGCCTATCCAGCGAACCGGACCCGATGTTTACCCCAGACTTGATCAGCGAGACCCGCACCTTGTTGGGGGTGGTCTTAGTAGGCACCCTGGAGCAAACGGATAGCGTCTCCTACGGAAACCACGGCATTCCTCGGGTGGTCGTCCCGGTTAATACAGGGGTCTACAGCCTGTCGCCAGAGGCTATCCACCGCTTCCATCGCGCCCTAGACGAGCGGCCCCAGTTTCGCTACTACAACCATCTGCTCAAGTCAGGGGGGCTATTTGCCCCGCAACTGACCCAGCAGGTGCTGAGTGAATTAGTAGAAAGTCAACTGTTTAATGGTGCTGATCAGCACGCCTTAATGGTGCTGTGCAAAGAGCTCTCTTGGAAAAACACCATGGCCTCAATGGGATAGGTCTAGGGCGTGCCGACAATCACCGACAAAACCCTTTCTGGGTAAGCCTGACCACGCCCGCCCCGACAAATAAAGCTAGGGGCCGCCTTTCGGTAAAGAGTCTAGCTCTGATTCTCCACAGCCCCTAGTGGCGACCAATAAAAAACCGACAGGACTCCCGTGTGCCCGTCGGTCTGTGTGTGTTCCCTGTAGATGACTCGGCTAGAGTTGAATCATACGTAAATTATGGTCACTATGTCTTAAAATCCACAGGATCATGGTCACGGTTAAATGTGACGAATATCACACTTAGAAATCCCCAGATCCACTATGTGCCCGGCATTACCTCACCAGTGACCTGATGTTTTTGTGAAACTCAGGAACGGTAGAATTCAGAGGGTTTCACGGAGTACTCACCATGGTAGCGCCCTTTTCTCCAGCAGAAATCGCCTCTGAAGGGATTAAACCCGAGGAATATGAGGAAATTGTGCGACGACTGGGTCGTCACCCCAATCGGGCTGAGTTGGGGATGTTTGGGGTGATGTGGTCTGAGCACTGCTGCTACAAAAACTCTCGTCCTCTGCTAAAGCAGTTTCCGACCACGGGAGATCGCATCTTAGTCGGTCCTGGCGAAAACGCCGGTGTCGTGGATGTGGGGGATGGTCTGCAGTTGGCCTTCAAGGTGGAGTCTCATAATCACCCCTCAGCGGTGGAGCCCTTTCAAGGAGCCGCCACTGGGGTCGGGGGCATTCTCCGGGATATTTTCACCATGGGTGCACGGCCCATTGCCGTGCTCAACGCGCTCAGATTCGGCAACCTCGAAGACCCCAATACCCGCCGCATCTTTGCCGGGGTTGTGTCTGGCATTTCTCACTATGGCAACTGCTTTGGGGTGCCCACAGTCGGAGGTGAGGTCTACTTTGATGCCACCTACAGCGGTAATCCCTTAGTAAATGCCATGGCCATGGGGCTGATGGAAACCGCCGAAATTGTGAAATCGGGCGCGTCAGGCATTGGCAACCCAGTGCTGTATGTGGGGTCGACCACGGGCCGAGATGGGATGGGCGGGCCCAGCTTTGCCAGCGCCGAACTCAGTGATGCCTCGATGGACGATCGCCCTGCAGTACAAGTGGGTGACCCTTTCCTTGAAAAGTCTTTAGTAGAAGCCTGTTTAGAAGCCTTTAAAACCGGTGCGGTGGTGGCAGCGCAAGATATGGGCGCAGCCGGTATTACCTGCTCCACCTCGGAGATGGCCGCTAATGGCGGCGTGGGGATTGACCTGGACCTCGATAAAATCCCCGTGCGGGAAACGGGGATGGTGCCCTACGAATACCTGCTGTCAGAATCCCAAGAGCGGATGCTGTTTGTGGCGGAAAAAGGCCGCGAGCAAGAGCTAATCGATATTTTTGAGCGCTGGTGGCTCCATGCGGTGGTGGCGGGTACGGTGATCGCCGAGCCGATCGTGCGAATTCATTTCAACGGGGCGATCGCCGCCGAGATCCCAGCCACGGCCCTCGCCGATGACACCCCCCTCTACCATCGCGAACTGATGGCAGAGCTACCCGACTATGTGCAACAAGCCCGGCAATGGTCAGAGGCGGACCTACCTATTTGTTCCCTCCAGGGGCTGGGCGAGGGCGCTGCACAGCAAACCTGGAACACCGTCTTGCTGACCTTACTAGATAGCCCCACCATTGCTTCTAAAGCCTGGGTCTATCGTCAATACGATCATCAGGTCCAAAACAATACGGTGATGCTGCCCGGTGGTGCCGATGCTGCAGTGGTGCGCTTGCGCCCCTTGGAAGGACCGCACGCTGCGCAACATGCCGATACGCGCAAAGGCATAGCGGCCACCGTTGACTGCAATGCCCGCTATGTCTATCTCGATCCCTACGAGGGGGCTAAGGCGGCGGTGGCCGAGGCGGCCCGTAACCTCAGTTGTGTGGGGGCGGAGCCCTTAGCGGTGACCGATAATCTCAACTTTGGCAGTCCCGAAAAGCCAATTGGGTACTGGCAACTGGCCGAAGCCTGTCGGGGTCTGGCCGATGGGTGTCGTATCTTTGAAACCCCTGTCACCGGAGGGAATGTCTCGCTCTACAACGAAACCCTCGACAGTGAAGGGCAACCTACGCCGATTTACCCCACGCCAGTGGTGGGCATGGTGGGGCTGGTGGATGATGTTGGCCAAGCCTGCGGCCAAGGCTGGCAGCAGAGCGGCGATGTCATCTATCTTTTGGGCCTATCCCCCAGCCAGGGCTTAGCGGATCCGACAGCCGTGACCCTGGGGGCTTCGGAGTATTTAGCCGTGCTGCATCAAACCGTTGCGGGTCGCCCCCCTTTGGTGGATGACGCTTTAGAAAAAGCTGTTCAACAGGCTTGTCGCCACGGCATTCGTCAAGGCTGGATCAACTCTGCCCATGACAGCGCCGAGGGGGGCCTTACTGTCGCTCTGGCAGAAGCCTGCATTAGCGGACAAAAAGGGGCGGCCTTACAGCTCGATATTGAGGCCACTGCGGCGGTGCGGTGGGATCGGCTGCTGTTTGGCGAAGGGGGGAGCCGCATCCTGGTGTCGGTAGCCGAGGACGCAATTGCTGCTTGGGAAGGTTATTTGGCCGATGTGCTGAGCGATCGCTGGCAGCGACTGGGTACGGTCAGTGACGACCCAGCGCTCACCCTTACCCTAGCCACAGGCGAAACGTTAGTGTCCATGGCCACTGATCGCCTAGAACAAGCTTGGAGCCAGGCCATAGAACGTCGCCTTAATCCTCAGTAACCCTTTGGCAATGGCTCCAGCGATATAACCCTTGCGAATGTCAGGGGAGCCAGAGGCGCAAGAGCGCTAGAAGCTCTACTGTTCACGGAAAGTCTCAAACAGCCTGATTCTGACCCCAAGGGCAGGGAATGTTAGGATCGGAACATTAAGAAAAAATTAAAGACTGACGCGGTGTTCTGAGATGAACTTCGTCTTTTCAAGATAGTGCGCTTTATGATGTTTTGTGTACTTATCCTTGAGAGGGCGCTTCAGGCACCTGTCTCTCGGCTTTAAGACTTTACCCGTCGTGACCCGCCCCAGTTCCTGGAGCCTATCACCCAATGAACGTGAGATCGTCTTCGCCTGCTATAGACGCCCGTGCTGTCAATCAGGTGGATAAGCCTGAAGAAGCCTGTGGGGTGTTCGGCATTTACGCGCCGGATGAGGCGGTCGCGACACTGGCTTACTTTGGCTTGTTTGCTTTGCAGCACCGGGGGCAAGAGTCTGCGGGTATCGTCACCTTTGATCACGGCGAGATCCATCAGCACAAGGAGATGGGGCTGGTATCGCAGGTTTTTGATGACGACATCTTGCATCAGATGCCGGGGCAAATGGCCGTGGGTCACACCCGCTACTCAACGACAGGCTCCAGCCATTTAGACAATGCTCAACCGGTCGTGGTTGAGACCCGGTTAGGAACTTTAGCGATCGCCCACAACGGCAATTTGGTGAATGCCGTTGATTTGCGCTCTCAGCTCTTAGCAGCCGGTCACCATTTTGTCAGTACTGCAGATACTGAGTCCATTGCCCACGCCATCGCCGAGGCTGTCAAGTCCGATCGGGGCTGGTTAGAGGGGGCTGTTGCCGCCTTTAAGCGATGTGAAGGGGCCTTCAGTTTAGTGATTGGTACGCCGACTGGCCTGATCGGGACCCGTGATCCCCATGGCATTCGTCCCCTCGTCTTAGGGGTATTAGGTGACCTGCCCGAAAAAGAAGATGGCCCAGCTCAATATGTGCTGGCATCAGAGAGCTGCGGCCTTGACATTATTGGAGCCCACTACTTGCGCGATATTCAGCCAGGAGAACTGGTGTGGATTAGCGAAAGCGGTCTGAGTTCGGTCCAGTGGGATAACCAAGCGGAACGCAAGCTCTGTGTTTTCGAGATGATCTACTTCTCCCGCCCCGATAGCCTTGTCAATGAAGAAACCCTTTACAGCTATCGCCAACGGCTTGGACATCAATTGGCGATCGAGTCCCCTGCCGATGTGGATATGGTGATGGCTGTGCCAGATTCGGGTGTCCCTGCTGCGATCGGCTTTGCCCAGGGCGCTAAGTTGCCCTATGCCGAAGGTTTAATTAAAAACCGCTACGTGGGTCGTACTTTCATTCAACCCACTCAGTCCATGCGCGATGTGGGGATTCGCATGAAGCTCAACCCGCTGCGGGATGTGCTGGAGGGTAAGCGAGTTCTGATTGTGGACGACTCGATTGTTCGGGGCACAACCAGCTGCAAAATTGTCAAAGCCTTGCGTGATGCTGGAGCTACTGAAGTGCACATGCGCATCTCATCGCCTCCCGTCACCCATCCCTGCTTTTACGGCATTGATACCGATAACCAAGACCAGTTGATTGCAGCCAATTTATCCGTTGAAGAGATTGAGGCTCAAATTGGGGTTGATTCCTTAGCCTACTTGAGCTGGGAAGGGATGTTAGAGGCGACGCACCAAGATCCTAGAAGTTTTTGCTCAGCCTGCTTTACGGGTCACTATCCGATTGATATTCCAGAGCCTTTCAAACACAAGAAACTTAAGTTTGAAAACGTTGCCTCCACGGTCTAGACAGACATTAAGTTTCCTGGGTTTCGCGGGCCTGGTATTGAGCCGCTAGGTGCGCGTAGGTACTGGCAGTTTGATGCATCCGAGGATGCAAGAGACGCTCTACGGGCTGATTGTCCTCTAGGTGCTCGTGAACAATCGTGTTGACATCTTCCGGGGTCACTTGGCAATACCAGGTGTTATCGGGCATGACTCGAACTGTCGGTCCTGAACCGCACTGTCCTTGACACTCGCTGCTACTGATTCGGATATGGGGCGCACGATGGCTCTCAAAAGCCGCTAATACTTGCTCAGCACCGCTACGGGCACAGGAGCGATGTTGGCAAACGGTAACGAGTCGGCGTTGGGGAGAATCAGCCATCTTTTCAGAACAATGGGTCACGGGATAGCCCCAACCTAACAATTTTGACCCAGTGATGTTGGCGGTAATCCTGAATAATGACCCAGCTTTTCTAATTGACGGTTGAGAATCTAATTACCAAGGGTGAACTTAAAGAATGTGAGCATTACTGTAGCTTTGGCCAGAAAGCCTCCGACATGCTTCAAGACTAAAAGCTTTTATCCATAGGCTTTCTGACGTCAGGCATAGGCGTGGCAGTGCTTGTCCTTACCCATATTGACCCATACTTGCTAAAACTTTTTATGCTCGATAAACCGGCAAGGTAAAGATAAACTGGCTGCCCTCACCGGGGCTCGATTCAACCCAGATTTGGCCATAGTGGGCTTTAATAAAGCGGCGGCACAGCGCTAAACCTAAGCCGTACCCCTCTTCATTTTCATCACGCTGCAAACGAAAGCTTTCTTCAAAGATGCGCTCCCAGTTTTCTTCAGGGACACCGGGTCCCGTATCCCCAATTGTCACCTGAATCTTTTGGGTAGTGCGGTGTAGGGCAGAAATCGAGAGTAAACCACGAGCGGGAGTATATTTAACGGCATTGTCCAACAGATTGGCCAATACGCGCCGGACCTGCTCTCCATCAATGTACACATGGGGTAAATCCTGAGGAATCTCAATCTCTACAGATTGATCCTTAGCCTGAATTTTCCCTTGCATCCCGGCGATGACTTCTGTCAATAAAGCACCGAGGTCAATTTCTTGAGGTTGCACAAGTACATCTGCTGTTGCCCCTTTAGCGGTCTGCAAAATATCCGTAATCATCCGATCAATTGCTCGAATTTGCGTTTTTGCATGGGTGAGTAATTGCGCCGTAAGCTCTACGGAGAGGGGTAGCTTCTGCTGCGTCTGCTTAGGGGCATATCCCATCTCCAGGGTCTCCACTGCAATTGAGGCGGCAGTTAGGGGGTTGCGCAGATCATGCGCGAGCATAGACACAATCCGATCTTTAAATTCGATCTGCGCTTCCAGTTCTTCCTTCTCTTGGTTGAGGCGAAAGATTTCATCGGAGAGCTTGATGATCTCCACTGAGTGAGCCACAGAATTCTGTTGAAAAGGGCCGACCTGAAGTGATTGCTCAGTATTTAATTCCCCCCAAGCCGCCGCTGCCTCCTGCTGCCATTGAGGCCACCAGTAATCGAGTTGGGAATTAATATTGCTGCCTTTGAGGACTTGCTGTAAAGCAGGCGCAAATTTCACAAGCGCCGGAGTAGCAACTAACTTGAAATGCTCAGCCAGGTAGGGTTGTTCACCCACATCAATGACATCTAACGTGAAGGGTTTCTCCTCGCTCAGCTGCTTGAGATAACGACGTAGCTGCTGTGCGTACTCCCCTGAGCTAGGTCGCTGATCGATAAACAATATGAGCTTGATAGGGACTTGTCCCGCATCATCTTGCCGAACCTGGTCTGTCATCCCCGTTCTTGCCTATTACCAACTGGAGGTGTCAATCGTGCTGGCCATCATATAACTTAACCTGAACTCGGTCACAACGCGTTGAGGACCGCAGCGTATCAGCGCACCTGATTGACGTGTTAGCACAATGTACTGACAGAACAACTCCGTTTTCGCATCCGTTCAATGCGGGAAACAACCGCTGAATACAAAACCATGGTGGTTCTGGGTGGTTTTTAGAAAGGAGCTGTGCAGGCTCATATTCAGCTTCTCAAGTGACGGGCATCTTTCCCAGACAGTTACCAAGGTGTCACGGTTGCAGACCGGTTGTTGAGGAAATCGCGATACAAACTCATATAGACGAGGCCAAGAATCGAGGGCTAAATCATTCATATTTCAGGCCGTCAGTCAAACAATGTGATCTCCAATACAATTTTGCGAAGAGATATTAAAGCCTAGGATGACTCATCCGAAAGCCCCTGAAATGTTCGCTACATTGAAGATATAAACATTTGCATTCCAAATAAGGCTTATAAGAATTTCAAACTTAAAGGAGTAAGTTGTGCGTCAGTCTGGTGCCCTCCCCCATTTCTACAATTCTTGCTTAAAAAACATTCAGGCTCAGCTTGAATCTTTTCAAGCTCGTCGATCCTGGTTTTATTGCTGTTTGCTCCTCGTTATTTCAAGTTTTATAGGTACTTTGTTTACGGCAGAGGTGCAGGCCACGCCTTTGCAGGGCAGCACTTCTAATACGGTTGAGACCTCGGTGAGTCAAAATCAGTCTCCAAGGCCGAGTAATCCTTTGCTGAGTGAGGGCATTTACTTTTACGGTGAAGCCCCTATCCCTGATGAGCTGGGTCATAGCTATATGGTCTTTGAGGCTCAAGGGGAGCGAATTGTTGGTGCGATATATATGCCGTTGTCGTCTTTTGATTGTTTCCAGGGTGAACTAACGGCTGCTGCACTCAACTTAGAAATTACCAATAGCTACACTCAAGAGGTCTACGCCTATGCCATTGCCGCTGCAGCGAGTGATCCGATAGCCAGTGAATCAGGCGGCTCTTTGACGCCACTGACGCTTCAAAATTTTTACAATCTCGGGGATGCGAGAGAGGTTGATCTGTCCCTATTGAAGACATGTCAAGTCGAATTGCAACCTGGTGCAGAGCTAGAGATTTAGCAGCTTTGAGCTAGGGCACGTTATCAATTACGGGTGAAAGCCTTGCTGGGCAAACATTGTCGCGCCCGCTTCTATAGTATTGCTAGGGGCTGAAACTGTTGCATTGCAAGGATTCTAGTTTTAATGGGTGACAGACCCTAGAGGTATTTGATTGAGGGGTTTGAATCATGGCTGTGCTGATCACAATGGATCGGTGCAGTCATCTTTTTTTGTGATCGCGTCTCGTTACAGAATTGACTGTGGCGGAGTAGCCGCTATTCTAATCTGTAAACCCCGTTTACAAATGAGGGCCAGGCGTGAACGCAGCGGAGCAGGCTAAGAGCATTGAGTTCGCCAATAAGATTGCGACTGTTGTGCGTTTGTTTAAGGGTACCTTCCCTGATTTGCGGGCTGACTTAAAGCCTTGGGCCAATGATCAGGACACACGGGCATTGGTTGATCCAGATTCGATTGATTTAGGATTCCATTTCCCAGGGCTCAGTCGTTTGTTTCAATGTCGTAGCTTACTGGTTCAAATTCGTTTCCATACCGATAGTGAGACCCAAGAACAGCGCGTGATTGGGGTTGAGGTGGCAGGCTTTGATCACCGGGGTAAGCAATGGAGTTTATCCACCATTCATCAGTGGGCTTTTGTGGGGCAAGTGGTGCCTGACGGGGCGGTTGGCAACCGGCTTAAAGATTGCTGCAGAAAAGTCTTTGAGGTGTTTAATTGATCGCTCCACAGTCACCAGAGCGATCGCCCCAAGCCCCTGATTCATTGGTGGTTAGGGCCCTGCAGTTTGCCGCAAGTCGCCATCGCCACCAGCGACGCAAGGATGAGGCGGCCTCGCCCTACATCAACCACCCCATCGATCTATTGCATCTCCTGCATCAAGAAGCGGGCGTGAGTGATCCGATTGTGCTGGCCAGTGCATTGCTCCATGACACGGTAGAGGACACAGATACAAGCCTGGCTGAATTAGAAATCGACTTTGGTGTGGAAATTGCCCAGGTGGTGGCGCAAGTTACGGATGATAAATCCTTGCCCAAAGCGGTCCGGAAGCAACATCAAATCGACCATGCCAGTAGCCTGTGCGATCGCGCCAAGCTCGTAAAATTAGCCGATAAAACCGCTAACTTACGGGATCTAGTTGCGTCTCCTCCTGTGGGCTGGTCAGCAGACCGGTGCTTAGAATACTGCCACTGGGCCAAGCAAGTCGTGGACCAACTGCGAGGCACCCACGACCAGTTAGAAGCGCGGTTTGATCAGATCTGTACAGTGGCGATCGCTCAGGTCTCGCCCTAGCCCACAGAATCGTTTCCTTCGGCCCGTTCAGAGCTGACTGGGGTCGGTGCAGCGTTGTAATCACTGCTTTGAGAATTGCCATTGCGCTCTAAAGCCGATGGACCGTTAGGGCGCATCGGTTCTGAGGGTGGCGACGATGGCTCCTGGGGCATCTTTTGGGGTGACCGTTCCAGGCGTTCAATGGGTCTAGCTTGGCTGGCAGAGAGTCGCCGTCGACGCGGTGTGGATTTGCTTTTGCTGAAGGCGCCTAGAGCAGCGCGCATGCCAGCCATGACGCTCCGGGTCCCAACCTGGACCCGCTGGGCCTGTTGCTTCACCCCGCTCAACCCCTGATCGACCTGCTCTACGACTCTGCCCGCATGTTGGACGCCTTCGGTAACGGCATCGGTCAGCGCCGTAATTGCGAGGCTGGGGAGGCGAATGGACGCTAAGGTAGGGGGTAACTCTCGGTTAATGGTGTCGCATAGCTTTTCAACACTGCGGGCTGCCCGACCCAGTTCTTGCGTGGCCGGAATTAGCGCCAACAAAACGGCGGTCAAACAGATTGCCACCAATAGAAAAGATAGGGCCAGCCAAAACAGCGGATCGATCACGGTTCGACCTGAATCGACATCATTCTTCCTGGGCAGTTGAGGCAGGTTGCCCGTCGTTGCCACGGTTCAAACTGACGTACTGCTCTTGGGTAGCAGCTTGACCCGCCGCGATCGCCTCGCGCAGACGCTCCAAGGTTTGTTCCCACTGATTCAAAGTACCCTCAGACAGGCGGTCCGCTTGTAGTTGCACCGTACTTGCTAAATCTTCCACCAGCTCAGGTAAGGCATCGGCAGACTTTCTCAGAAATTGGCGCGTTTCTCGACCGGTCCGGGGGGCAACCAGAAGGCCCGTAATCGTTCCCACGGCTGTGCCGAGGAGTAGCCCGCCTAAAAATGCGCCCGAGTTGTTACCTGCCATGGTGCCTACCTTAACTTTTCGAGGAACTGTGCCCGGTCTGTGGGTGGACTCTCGCCGCCGCGCTCACCCTAGCGCGCCATGGGCAACCTGGCCCGATAACGAGCGCGAGACCGCCGCCGTCTCACGGAGCGCAGCACTTGAGCGCCGCCTCCCAAGAGTGCCATTAATCGCTGGAGTTGCTGCACCTGCCGCTGTAATTGCCCATAGCTTTGGCGGGTCTGAGCGATACCCTGCTGGCCTTGCAAAATCGCCCCAGGGGTCACATCTGGGTCTAAGGCGACATGGGTGTTATGCTCCCACTCTAAAACCGCATCTGCCACCTCGGCCAAGGTATTGCGGAGCTGCCACACCTGCCAAGCTACATAGGCACAGAGCAGCGCAATCCCAATATTGATAACAATGACGAGAGTGATCACGGGTCAAGTCCTGAATTGCAAAACGAGGTGGGTGTGACGAGGAATGGGTTGATCTTATCTAGATTTGCAGCAGTATTGGGGTACGCTACGCCACGGTTTTAGAACTCATGGGTCAGCTTACCCTCTTTGTGCATCCAATTAATGGTCAAGACATCCATGATGGCAGCAGTACGGCCCCCCTCAAAACCTTATATGCCGCCCTGCGTCGTAGCGAACCGGGTACGGTCATTCAACTGGCGGCAGGGCAATATACCGCCGCCAATGGAGAACGGTTTCCGCTACAGATTCCTTCTCAACGACGCATTGTAGGCCCCATAGGTGCCACGGCATCGCTCCAAGGGAGTGGGGCTTGGCGCGATTCAATCTTGGGCTTGGTTGAAGTCACCTGTGTCGCGGCGGATCAAGCGCAGCTCGAAAATCTGACGATTATCAATCCCGAACCGAGGGGGATCGGGCTCTGGATGGATACGGGGCGTCCGATTATTCAAACCGTGACCTGTACGGGCTGCGATCGCTACGGCATGGTCATCCTTGATGATGCAATTCCCACCGTGTTAGCGGCGCAGGTCTCTAACAATGGAGATGCTGGCGTTGCCCTATTGCGCCGAGGCAAGGGGGCTTTGGTGCGATTGCAGTGCCGTCAAAATAATGTTGGCATCGCCCTATCTGACCAAGCCGCGCCCCTGATTCAAAACTGCGACATCCAGCAAAATCAAGTCGGCGTGGCCGTCACCGACACGGCAAGCCCCGTTTTACGGAACAATCAGGTCCGGCAAAACCAAGTGTATGGACTGCGCAACCAAGGACAAGGGGCACCCGATCTTGGGCGAGCCCAAGATCAGGGACTGAATGTCTTTCGAGACAATGGCCAGGCCGATATTCATAATCAAGGCCCGACCCTAATCAGCTGCGGTAACGATGTGGTGCCACAGCATTTGTTCGGCTCAGTCGCCCTAGTGGCCAGCGAAATCCCGGCTCCGGTGGCGGTACCTGCACCGTTGTTGGCAGTATCTGCCGTTTCCCCGGAACCCGAGCCCCCGAATCCCTCTCCCGAACCGCCAGAGCCCGCAGGCTCCCAACGCTTTACAGATATGGCTAACCACTGGGCAGGGACCTTTGTGGATGGGTTAGCGGCTGAGGATTTGGTCAAGGGTTTTCTAGACGGCAGTTTTCGGCCCAATCAATGGGTAACGCGGGCGCAGTTTGCGGCGCTGGTGGCGGTCAGCTACCCCGATCGCCCCCAAGTTCGGGGGGCGGTTCGATTTACAGACGTGGCCCGTGATTTTTGGGCGGCGGCAGTATTAGACCAGGCCCAGCGTATGGGCTTTTTGAGTGGCTTCCCCGATGGCACAATGCGGCCCAATCAATCGATTACCCGTGTCCAGGCGATGGTGGCAATTGCAAATGGGTTGAGCTTCAGCGGTGGACGAGTAGATGCGTTGGGGATTTACCGCGATCGCGCCCAGATTCCCAGCTATGCGGTCAGCCCCCTCGCCACCGCCACCCAGCGCCGACTGGTGGTGAACTATCCCGACGCTCTCACCCTGCGCCCTGCCGAACCGATTACCCGCGCGGAGGTGGCTGCCTTGGTCTATCAGGGCCGTGTTGCCTTGGGGTTAGCAACAGAGATCGCCTCCCCTTACATCGTGCGGCCAGATACAACACAGGTGTTTTTCAGCGACTTAACTGGTCACTGGGCCAGCGCTTTCATTCTCGGATTAGCGACCAACAATTTGGTGAGCGGCATGGCAGACGGGCAATTTCTCCCCGATGCGGCGATGAATCGCGCCCAGTATGCGGCGCTAGTGGTAAAGGCGTTTCAACCCACACCGGATCAAGCCGCGATCGCTTTTCGCGATGTGTCCCCCAATTTCTGGGCGGCAGCGGCAATTCAGCAGGCGTTTCAAGCCGGGTTTGTGGCGGGGTTCCCCGACCAAACCTTTGGCCCCGATCATCCGTTGCTACGGGTGCAGATTTGGGTGTCGTTGGTGAATGGCCTGTCGCTCGCCGATCAAGGTTCAGAGTCATTAAATATTTTGGGTCGTTTTCAGGACTACACCGATATTCCCCGCTATGCGCTTCAGCCGGTGGCGACAGCGACGCGGCGGGGGCTGATTGTGAACTATCCCGACGTGGCAGACTTACGGCCTAATCAGGTCGCAACTCGGGCGGAAGTTTGTGCAGCGGTTTATCAGGCTTTGGTGGCGTTGGGGCGCTTACCGGCAATTGCAACGCAATAGTCACCGGTTTTCACCATACGGCGAACGCGTACTGCACGGCGGAATTCCCACAATCATTTCAGTGTCTAGACCCGCTCCTCTGGCTCCCCGGTGCTCTAGAACAGTACTGAAACTTAGTTCATCAGTAGGCCATGCCAGCGTCAAGTTGCCTTTACGATGGCTCAATGTGCGACTGGAAAAGCTTATAAAGAATTTTTGTAGATGTATATATTTTTATTGGCACCAGCCGTAGCAATCAGTTTTCCTGTTTTGTGAATCGCAATAGATTCAACAGTGCTGCTTTGCTCTTTTTGGGTGGACTTTAATTTTCCTGTTTTTGCGTCCCAAAATTTAATCGATCCATCAACACTTCCACTAATGACAGTGCGATTGTCTGGCGCAACTTCTACTGTGCTCACCTCTTGTAGATGTCCTTTTAGACAGTGGATCATTGATCCTGTCCCAATGCTCCAAAGTCTAACCGTCTTGTCTTTGCTAGCACTGGCAAAGAACAAACCATTCTTGCTGACTGATATGCAATTAACCGTACTCAAATGACTTGAAAAAGTCTTCACGATCTGACCTGTTCTGATATCCCATTGACGAATTTTGTTGTCTAAGCCGCCACCTAAAATAAATTGTTCATCTGGCGTTAGAGCAATACACTTTATGGCTGAGTTACCATCTGAAAGAGTTTTGGTCAAAACTCCTTTGTCAAGCTTCCAAATTTTAATTGTTCTGTCCTTGCTGCCACTGACAAGAAGCCAACCTTGATGGCCGATAGCAACACTCGTTACACCACGGCCATGGCCTTGTAAAGTATGCAGCCTGCGGCCTGTTGATAAGTTCCAAACTTGAATCGTATTATCATCGCCACAACTGACTAAAACCTGTCCTTTTGCGCTAATAACGATCTCGTTGATTCCACGGCGATGGCCTGTCAAGGTAAATATCGTATTTCCTGTTCTCAGATCCCAGACCTTTATGGTGTCATCAAGACTGCCACTAACAAGTGTTGGATTGCTAGGGCTAAAAGCGACCGTTGTCACCCAAGATGTATGACCTTTGAGCACATTTATACAGTCCCAGGTTTCTGCTGAATGAGGGCCTGCAGATATTGGTTCACTGGCTGGTTCAAGTTGCAGTTCTGGTGCAGAAGTAATAGCGGTACTTGTCTCCTCTTGAGGACTTGTCACACAAGATTCATCCGGCGATTGAGGGTCCTGATTTGAGTTATACAGCCGTCCAGTGGGACGTTGGCGGACCCAACCAGGAACATTACCTGTCAGGCTAGGTAGCTCTACTAAGCGGGTTAAAACTTCAGTCGCGGTTTGATAGCGATCGCTCACTAAATCTTTGACCAGTCGATCTAAGACTTGTCCCAATTCCTCACTAAAGGTCAAGCCTTGCTGAGACAAATATTCACGCCAGCGCCAGCACCCGTTCATTGGGTCATACAACCGCTCGGGCTTGCAACCGGTCAATAGATGTAAGCAAGTAGCCCCTAGACTGTATAGGTCACTGCAAGGATAGGCATGTCCACCCCGTAATTGCTCAATGGGTGCATATCCTTCAGTGCCGATACGGGTGCCAGGTTCAATCAGTAGTAAAGCATCACCGAATTGTTTGGCAATTCCAAAGTCAATCAAAAAGATCCTGCGATCGGTCTCTCGACGGATGATATTTGTAGGCGTAATATCTCGATGTACAACACTGTGGCTATGAATAAAGTCGAGCACAGGGAGTAGATCACGGAGCAAATTGCGAATACCAGCCTCGTCGAGGGGACCCTGCTGAACAATTTCCTGCATTAACGTTTTACCGTCAATAAACTGTTGTACCAAATACAGGTATTGATCTTGTTCAAAGTAGGCTAATAAAGCCGGTATTTGGCTATGTTCACCTAGCTCATGTAAGCGAACTGCTTCTTGATTAAAGAGCTGTACCGCTTTTTTAAAGGCCTTATCACCCTGGGCCTGAGGGGCAAATTGCTTGATTACGCAAGGGGCATTGAGCCGATCCCAGTCTTCTGCAAGATATGTACGGCCAAATCCGCCTCTCCCAAGCAATCTAATAGGCCGATAGCGGCCGCGTAAGAGTTTTACAAGGGGGGTTCCGCAGGTACGGCAATTTTCAGCCGTATCGCGATTATTAGGCTGTTTACAGTTAGGATTCAAACAGCAAATCATTCAGACAAAGGCACTCTTAAAGGTATTCAGCATCTGCATATCCGCAGCAATATACATCTATAAAGTTTGGCCCAGCATTATTGCGCTTCATTGACGATGGTTGACGCATTCACTTGCATTTGGAACTGCATAGTCACCCATATGCAACCATTGATGCTGTTACCAATCTTCAAATAAACGCCTGCTGCAATGGATACACATCATAGAGATACTAACTAAGCAGCAACTCCTCAAGCATGCCAGCCTCCTTGAATCCAAGCATTTTAAATGCTGAATTATTCCCAGTGCGTAACTAAGCATAGTCTAGATGTCCTGACACTTGACTAGGGGCTGTGGACAATTAAAGCCAGATTTCTTGCGACAAGACGGTTACCGCCCCTAGCTTGATTCATCAGCACGGGCGCGGTCATGCCTATCCAGCCAGGCTTTCACTCGGTGTACGCGCCCTAAACAGCATCTACTATATGGCTGATTTGATATGCGGCTGGGTCGGAAGATAGAGACATTGGGGTCTTAGGAGAACGTTACCACTGAGCCAGCTTTCCACGTGGAAGCAATCATAGCGATGCAGGCCGCATAGAATTTGTCTGCTACGCTCCCTGCGGAAACTCCTGAGTTGTAAGGTGATTACAGATTCGTAGTGATCACTAACGTCGCATGACTCTGGCCCAACCCCCGCATCAGAAAGCTTACGATCAGAATGTGACGCTACCCATTTGGGCCGCCAAGCTCATGGGCATTATGATTTAAAAAATTGGCCCAAAAGGCTTGGAATACGCTCGCTTTTCCATCGATTCTCACTTCACCCGCAACTTTTTGTACGTGAAACGCTATTACCCTGAAAAGCTAGCGCAGCACGTCCCTGAGTTTGCTAAACGTATTGTTGAGCAGCATAAGCTACCTAAAAACTAATCCTTTGCTTCAGAAGACGGTGTACCTCAGCAGTAACCCCATAGGAGCGGGCAGCATCTCTCCCCGGTAGTCGAGTAATTGCACCAACAGTAGATATGCGATCGCAAGAACCACGGAAACAATCCCTGTCGCTACAGCCACAACTTTTGAACGATCCATAACCATATAGAGTGATTGAACCTTATGCCTGAGTTTTCGTGAGCGTATTTAACCTAAAGCTGAAAGCTACTTAAACCATGACTCTCAACTGCAAATTACGCTTTGGCTTCAGGCAAGCACAGCTTCCAGCTTGGCATATGATTGTGAACCATGAATACGTCACCGCCCTCTAAATCGACATCCACAGCTCCTCTTGCACCCGTTGTAGTCAAGACTCACAACCTCAGTAAAACCTACCGAACCGGCTTTTGGCTCAACCAAACCGTTACTCCCCTGAGCCAATGCAACTTGACCGTCTATCAAGGGGAGACCTTTGGCTTACTCGGACCCAATGGGGCTGGAAAAACAACTCTCTTGAAAATCCTACTCGGCATTACCCGACCCAGCACCGGTCAAGCCGAAATCTTGGGTCATCAAGTTGGCGATCGCAAGGTCAAGCAACGCATTGGCTATCTCCCCGAAAACCCCTACTTTTATGAAACGCTAACGGGTTGGGAATTACTCGAATATGCAGCAGGCTTGTTTAGACTCAGCCCAGCAACCCAGCGTAAGCGAATCCCAGATTTGCTTGATCAAGTCGAGTTATCGCGAAAGATTGCCCGCACCAAGCCCCTGCGTCAGTATTCGAAGGGGATGCTACAGCGGGTTGGGTTGGCTCAGGCTCTGATTAATGACCCAGACATCGTATTTCTAGATGAGCCCATGTCTGGCCTGGATCCGACGGGCCGCTATCGAGTCAGAGAAGTTATCCTTTCTCTCAAATCCCAGGGGAAAACGATCTTTTTTAACAGCCATATCTTGTCCGATGTAGAAATGATCTGCGATCGCGTCGCCATCTTAGCCCAGGGCAGATTAATTTGTAGTGGCCGTCTCGAAGAGCTGCTAGATACAACCCATAGATATTTCGCTCAAGGTCGGGGCGGGCGTCTCGAAATTTTAGAGACTTGGCTGCAGGATTTAAGCTTTCAGCAAGGCTTTTGGCAAGGTTATCTCCATGGCGACCCCTACGACTTCATGGCAAGTGTTCGGGGCATGGGAGGGACCCTAACAACCTTGTCATTAGATCGGCAATCCCTGGAAGCCTTTTTCCTGTCTCAGGTCCACGCCGCATGAGGGCAACTTCCACCGTATGGCCATTGAAAACTCTGCTAAAGTCCTAGCCCATAAGACCTAAAAACTTTTAGTATCACCTGATCGTTTTTTGGAAACCGGCGGGTAGCCTATTGCCTAAAGACAACTTGCGAAGTCTTTATGTTTGTGAAGTTAAATCGAGATGTTGTCCATTGCGGTTTGTATATCCCACTTGTGTCGGGTTGCAATCTGTCGGTCAGGTAAATCAGATGTTTTGCTTGAATAGGCTGGCAACGCTAGAAATCGGCCCAACTGCTTGAGGGTTCGATTACCATTAGTTAGATCGCAGAATCAATAGCAGCTGTCAAGAAAGTCCATCTGCTGCGCTGAAGTAGGTAGTTTTTATGTCTGTCATCCATCGTGCTATGCGCAATCTCCGGTGCTTACCTCAGCAGCTCATGAAGCGTGTGCTGCGCCTACTGTTTCAGCTTCAGAGACAACGGCGACGCTGGGCACAATCAGGTTTTGTGTTTCCGACAACCGTACTACTACTGCTGGTTGTTGCACTCACAGCCAGTGCATTGACCTATCGCGCCTACAGCCGTAGTACCCAAGCTATTTTAGAGCGCCAGCAGCAGGTGATTACGAATGCAACAACACCGGCTATTGACCGCGCAAAGGCCAAACTTGACTACCTGCTCACTCAAGATACCCGTTCTCCCCGTAAGGTGCCCACGAGCGACCAAATGGCCTTAATGCTTCAGGCAACAGAGGGAAATCCCGGTCTTGAAATCGTTCCAGAACTTGACGATATCTACAGCTTGCCGGACGAATTCCGCTTAGACATTGATGGTGATACCACCAACGTCGATAATGCTTGGTACTTTACAACGGACCTCAATAACGACGGTATAGTCGCTGATGATGAAGTCGTTGCTTACTCAATTTTGATTGATGACAATAACGACGGTATTGATCTCAATGACGATGTGAGTGATGCTAAAGCCGCTGCTTTAGTGACGCGTAACGGGCCAATCAGCACCTCAGAGGTCTCTCCGAACTGTGATGCTGCTGGTGCAGAGGCTGGTCAGCGCAGCGCAGAAGGTTGGCAGATTACCAGCGGTTCCACGATTGAGAAGAACTTTCAAGTTAACGCCTTTGTGGCTAACCTTAATGATGTTAGTCGTACCGCTAGCACGCTGGAGTTCCAGCAGGTTCGCTCTGCCGCCCGCAGCAACAAATGGGGGGCTTGGTTCCGTTACGATTTGACTGTTTACCCCGGCCCTGAATTTAACTGGAATGGGGCCATGCACACCCAGGGCAGCTTAGTGCCCAGCGAAAATTTTAAAGCCTATCTGATCAGCTCAACAAGCTCTTGCCTATATGATGATTCGGCTTCTGAAATCACTCTCGGAGCGCTGGACTCGGATACGGGCTTTGAAGGGCAACTCGTTTATGGCCACGTTAATGGAGCTGTAGACGACAGACCAAATATACATGTTCCTAATGGCACCGCTGTTAAACCTTTCGAGCGCGAATTACAAAACAACAACGATTCCATCAATGGTAACGCCGCACCTTTAACCGATGCAATTCTGCAAGATCCGGTTGAAGTGTACCTCAACGATGCTAGAAAGCACGTTGATGAAACCACCTGGAATTCCGGTGGTATCAACGGTCTCTTTGGTGGGCGAATTCGCAATATTGGTCCTGCCGAGCTCCGTTCTATCACCCTAGACGATGCTTTCCGTGCGGATAATCGCTGGGGTCCCAAAAAGGTCTACGACGCAGAAGACTCTGTCTCAGGTCAGATTCCTGGCGGTACGAGTATCGGCACCAACATTGGTTCGATTTCTAAGTTAACGAATGCCAGTGGCGGTCTCGATGGCTATTGGGAGCGTCAAGCCATCAACTTAGGGACTCGCATCATTGAGGGTGAACGGTTAGAGATCGGGGACGCCAATGGCTGGAACAGTAACCCCAGCGGTGACGCAGCTGATGCGTATGATGCGCTGTATCCCCCTAATGCCATAGCTGCAAATAATGTTGTAGGCAGTAACGGCACCTTTGGGTACGCCGAGCAAAAGCAACGTAAGGCTTTGCGTGACAACCTAGCTGCTGTGCAGGGGATGGTGGTGTATCGCTATGACTTCTCCAGTGGAACCGTTCCCCAAGCCTGCATTGCAGTTACGGCCCACCCAGGCACGCTTCAGTCTCGCGCAAACAGCCGCACCTTCCGCAAGCGGACAGACAATGGCGGTGCTGATGTCATGACCGACTTCCTCACCGGGAACGGCACCAATGGCTGGGAGTTTGAGCCGGTCACCAGTGGCATGGATACGCCTTTGGCAAATTTAGCCAAGTTCGCTGGGGATCCGGATGGCGGTGCTCCATCCTTTGAGCCTGTTCAAGATAGTTTTGTGCATCCTTACCCTTACATGTCAATGTGGGGAGATTATTCAACCCTGCGGCGTGTTCAAGATGAGGGCAATGGTAGCCCTGCTGATCAAACCTATGAGGATTCTGCAGCCTGTACTTTAGGGCTTTTGGCATATAACCTGTCTGCTCTGAAAGATGAATACGACAACGCCATAACGCCTGCTCAATGGCAAGCTTTAGCGACTGAGTTGACTACGGTTGGTGCGCCTTCATTAGCAACTGAAGCTTATGGAGCTTGGCAAAATGCACTGACAACCGCAAGTTATAAGCCCTTGGTCGAAGCCGGTTATCGGTATTGGGAGGTAGAGCGTGACCGTGCCTATGGCTTTGCAACGGGTGTTGGCTTACCGGGTGTGGCAACGGCAACCTGGGGAACCTATGACCCCAATAACGCTGCTTACACAACTTCTGCCGGTGTAGACGTTTACGCGGTTAGTACAAGCTACGACGTTACTTGCGATCCCAATCTTTTTGCAGACGCTACCTATGGAATTGCGGACGAGGATGATGCGCTGAGCTTAGCTCTAGCCATATGCCCGAAGAAAACAGCGGTTCGTTACCCCGCTTTGTACTATCTGTTCCCGGCTGCTGACCACGATCAAGATGGTGGCGAAATCACGCTGAGTGGGATGTACGGAGGTGTGACGGTAGCCTCACTGACCATTACGGTTGATCAGCCTACGACAGAGCCTTATATTGCTCAGACCGTTACTGCGTACAGTAAGAACGAAAATTTTGCTGCGGTCGACTACACCAGCGTTGCGGCGACGCCTCGCACACCCGGTGGTACCTGGACCTTCGGAAACAAGGGGACTGCAAGTGCTAATGCCGCCTTTACGACGACTTGGGGTACAGATGGTAGCGATGCCAGCTTGCCCGAGAATGATCCGTTCCGAGTTGTTGTCAATAACGCTGACGGCACATTTAGCAGTGCCTTTACGGTGCGGGCGATTGATAAAGGCGTTTACAACGGTCGTGAAAATATCGCGACTCGTTTACTAGATTTAGATGTCGGAGCGCTAGCCACTGCAGACTGGATTCCTGGCAAGGATGCCAGCGACATTGAGCACAACGGTTTGGTTTATGCCTACCGTGAAGATGCAGTGCGGGAAGATGAAGTCGTTCGCCCGATCAACAGTGGTGCCACTGACGCGGCCTGCAATTCCTTTGCTGTGCTAAAGGCTTATGACTCAACCAAAAGCGAATGCTACATGACCATTACGGCAGATGCCCTGACCTCTAAGGATCCGCCATTATCGGCTAACAACATTAGCCTCAAACCGATTGACTATGCCCCCGATCCTGACAGGCGTCCCTATGGGTTCCGTCTACGGAATGGTTCTACTCTGAATCGAGGTATAGAAGAGCAGTCTGGCATCAGCTTTATTACCGACAACTCAGTTGTCATTCAAGGTGACTTCAACCTTCATAATGATTCCGGCAGTAACCTTGAGGAGGAGTTTGGCGACACTCAGATCTTTACTTTAGATCCAGAAAGTCCCGATTTCTTTGACGATTTTTATGAGCGTGCAACGCTCAACTTAGCTAACTTTGCTAACTCCGCACAAGATTCATGGCGTCCGGCTGAGGTTTTGGCCGACGCTATCTACATCCATTCTGATGGCTTTATTGATGGCTTTGTTGAGGCGGCCTACGTGCATAATGCTGCCGGAGCACCCAACGACACCTTTGCCTATGTTGATGGCACACGCGGATCTGGCACGTTGTCTTATCAGAACCGAAATCCTTTTGGTGACGATGATGCTGGCGATAAATTGCTCCGCGACATCGCGGCTATTTTGCGGGAAGGTCGGGGTGATGTAGAAGCGCCCATTTACTTTGATCGCAATGGTGTCATATACAACACGGCTACCCCTGCTGGCCGTCTCGTTCAAGATGATATAGAGACCGGTGGCACCTATTACTACTGGGGATTTGGCAATCTTACGGCAAACAGCAACCAGAACTTCAACCAGGTCCGCAAAGAATATCTGCCCTTGGCATCTGGTGAAACGACTGTCAATGCACTTTTAATTAGTGGCATTGTGCCTCCCCGTCTGGGGCAACCCTATGGAGGGCTGCATAATTTCCCTCGCTTAGCTGAGTTCTGGAACAAACCAGCAGGGGGTAAAGAAGATTTGAATATCGCAGGTGGCTTTTTCCAGTTGTTCTTTAGCACAAGTGCCACTGCTCCTTTTGATCAGGATGCCTGGGAAGCTGACCAAACTTCCAGCACAGCGGTTGGTACAGCTCCTTATTACAACGCACCTAACCGGGTTTGGGGTTACGATGTTGCCTTGCAATATTCCCCGCAATCCCCCATTGCGTCACGATTTACCTCTGTAGGTGACCCACGTAGTGAGTTCTATCGGGAGCTGCCAGTAGATGACCCCTACATCAACATGCTGCGCTGTGCTGAATATGCTGGCCCATCAGGTAACGTGCAGATTGATCCGAATGCAAGCTGCTCATAGATTTACGAGGAGAAACTAAAGCTATGGACTCCCAATTCTATCGGTTTGCTCAATCAGCAAAGTCAGCGTCTAGATGTCCGATTTCTAGGGGTGATCAAAGAACCTCTGTCGCTGGCTTGACCTTGATCGAGTGCTTGGTGGCGATTGTCGTGATTGGCATCAGCGTTGCTGCTGTTACGCCTGCGCTAGTGCTGACTGTCGCCACTCGTGTGCAAAGCCAGCAAGCTGAACAAGCGCTGAATCTGGCCCAGACCGAGATTGACCAAGTGCGCTTAGTCGTTGAGCGAGGCAATGACGGTTATGCCGCCTCTACACCGCTTACCACGCCGATCGCAGATATCCGTACCGTTCCCTCGCCAGTCAACTTTGTCGCCTCTACAACATCTGTTGATCAAGCACAGCTAGTAGATGTGGATGGTGACGGCAGTGATGACTTTGCTATCCAAACGTTTCGCAATGCAGGTTACACCCCATCAGGTACAACTGACCCAATTGCCTTCGACATGGGTGTCAGGGTTTACTCCATCCAATCTCAAGATAACTTGGGCAGTTTAGAGTCAACGCAGGCAGACATTGGCCTCACGAGTGGTACGGGGCAACGGCGTAATAAGCCCTTAGCAGTCCTGTATACCACTATCGTCCGTGGAGAAGCTGATTCTTCGCTATGTGGTTATGTTGAGTTTATTGATTCGACTGCTTCCACCTCTTTGAGCTGTAGCTAGTAACCGATAAAACTGCTGCGTTATGAAAATGTCTGCACAACGATATTGGCTAGGTCGATTACTGATTAGGGCTCACAAGTTTAAGCGTGAAGGCTTCACGCTCTTAGAGCTACTGGTCACCCTTTTGATTGGCAGCATTATCATCACAGGGCTTCTTTATCTTGTTTTGGAAATGCTGCAAATCGAACGCCGTGAAACAGCGGTGGATAATACCCAGCGAGACATCCAGAGGGCGCTAGATTACATGGCGTCTGACTTGCGAGAGGCCGTATATATCTATGACGATCCTCTGAATATTGCGGGCGATACAGATGTTTTTGAACTAACGAACATTACTGATTTGCCAGGTAATGTTAATACTACGGTGCTTGCATTTTGGCGGCCAGACCCTGTAGAAGATTCGGAAATTCCAGACTGTACTACTTTTGCAGATGGTTCTGACGATGAAGAAGAGTGTGAAGTTCTCAATGTGCGAAAGTCGTCCTATACGCTCGTGGTCTATCAACTCTTAGAAAATGATGGGTCTGGTGCCACATCTTGGGATGGAAAAGCCCGAATTGTTCGCTACGAGTTACCAAAATATCAAACGGTATCTACCCTGACTCAGACTCCTGGGTATCGAGAACCTTTGGATGTAGAAGCAAGTATTAGCTTTGCAAACTGGACCCCTGATGGGACAACGGCTGGAAATTCTGCGGTTCTTGTAGACTTTGTGGCCAGTCCAACTGAACCCGTAAATGATGCGAGCATTTTGGCGTGTCCCGTTGGTATGCAGCGCAGTCCTAATCCGGCCACAGTAGCCGCCACCAATTGGACGAGCTTTTTCGCTTGTGTTCGCGATCCTGATGTGGCGGGCGCGGCTACGAATCAAGATGTTGAAGTCTTTTTGCGGGGTGATTTCGAGCCCCAGGATGGTGGCGGTTCGATTCAAGCGATTAGTGAATCGAGTGGGTTACCCACACTTCGTGCTGGTGTTTTGATTCGTGGTGTGATTGGTAAAGATCCTGATTAGCGATCTGCCTACTGACCTAGCCTAATGAGGGGATCTGGACCTATGAAACGCTTACGTTCAATAAATACAGCCGGTTTTACCATCATAGAAGTGCTGGTTGTCATGATCATTGTAGGAATTTTGATGGGTATTGCTGCCCCCAACTGGATTGCCTATCTCAGCAATCGACGTGTTATTACGGTGCGCGACGAAGTCAAGCAGGTCTTAGAAGATGCCCAAAATCGTGCCCGGGCAGAGCGTCGCAGCCGTACGGTTACCATTTATACCGGTGACAACATTCCAGCATTGAGTGTCGGCAGCACCGCTAATGATGGGGAGAAAGCAACCCTTGGCGGTGATGATATCCGTGAAGATATGGTTGGCCTTGCGACCAGTGGCTCAACCGCTCTAACCTTTGATTATCAAGGTTTGGTGGATGACTCAGCGACCTTACCCTTTATCATTGAGGTAGATGCAGGAAACCTCACCGGTGGAACCAAGCGTTGCGTCATTGTAGCCACTATTTTAGGCAGCATAACCACGGGCGATGGTGACGAGTGTGATGCCTTTACGCCATAGGTTAATTAATATCTCGTTTCTATGACTCAAGCCGGTACAGTTTGGAAGCTATACAAATAACCTTTGAACCCAAGCCTATTTTGGAACTGCTTGAGTGCTGCTAGCAAACGGGTGTTGGAGCTGCTTGGAGGTGGGGTTGTGCGGCTTCTGGTACAGGTTGTTTCACAGGAATGACTTGTACGGCACAGGCTTTCAATTCAGGTTGTAGTGAAATTGGGCAGACTTCCGGGTGAGTCAGTGCATTGCATTCTGCTTGATCGGCCCAGAGTGCTCCCCAGTGCATGGGAATAAACAGTACGCCCTTACGGATATATTGAGTGACTTTGATGCGTAGGCGTACAAATCCTCTGCGCGATCGCACTTCAACCCAATCTCCTGATTGCACTTGAAGATGCTGGGCATCAATAGGGTGTATTTCGAGTAAGGGTTCGGGATAAAGGGTGCGAATCTTCTCGATGCGACCCGTTCGGGTTTGGGTATGCCAGTGACCGTAGAGGCGACCTGTGGTCAAGACAAAGGGATAATCAGGGTCGGGTGGTTCGGCTAGCCCTTTTTCATGGAAGGCAGCGAAGTTAGCCCGACCATTAGCAGTTGCAAAGATAAAGTCGGTGTACAGGCGTTTGTCGTGTTTACTTGCGGCAGTAGCCGGCGTTTCTTGTTGTGGACAAGGCCACTGAATGGGGCCTTCGGTAGCGAGGCGTTCATGGCTGAGCCCGGTCATGTCACAGAGTTGATCCTGGGTAAGCTGCACAAACTCGTTGTAAACTTCTGCTGAATTTTGCCAAGGGAACTGTGCTTCGAAGCCGAGTCGGCGACCCACATCAGCGAAAATCTTCCAATCAGCACGAGCCTGACCAGGCGCTTCACGAAAGGCTGGGCAGAAGGTGACCGTGCGTTCGGAATTAGTCATCATGCCCGTCTTTTCGCCCCACTGAGCTGCCGGTAAGAGCACATGGGCATATTCAGCCGTCTCAGTGGGATAGTAAGCGTCTTGACATATCGTAAAGGGTGAAGCTTTCAGTGCGGCCTTAGTGCGCTCGATATCTGGCATACTGACGGCTGGGTTGGTGGCGACAATCCACAGTATGCCAACCTGACCCTGCTCTAGACCCACCATCATGTCCCAAGCTGCGAGCCCTGGAGTCGGTGCAATGCTGCCCTTAGGTAACCCCCAAGCGGTTTCGACAGTGCGACGATGATCGGCATTTTTGACTAGGCGATACCCTGGCAGGATATGGGCGAGGCCACCGGCTTCTCGACCGCCCATGGCGTTAGGCTGCCCGGTGAGGGAAAACGGACCTGCTCCGGGCTTACCGATCTGGCCCGTCATGAGGTGCAAGTTGATGATGGTGCGGGCTTTTGCAGTCCCCTCTGAAGACTGGTTGATTCCCATAGACCAAAGGGATAAAACTCGATTGGATAGCCCCCAACAGCGAGCTGCTTCTTCTAAATCGGCAACGGTGATGCCGCAGACTGATGCTACATATTCAGGGGGATAGTCCTCTAAAATTTGAGCATATTTTGTAAAACCACCGGTACATTCGCTAATAAAAACTGCGTCAATCCAGCGTTTGCGCAACAGGATGTGGGCAATGCCATTGAGCAGGGTAATATCGGTGCCGGGACGAATTGCCAGATGTAAGTCAGCATCTCGGGCAGTTTTGGTGCGGCGGGGATCGACCACAATCAGCTTGACTTTGCCCTTTCGCTTGCGGTGATATTTGCGAAATCGGTTGTAGACGATGGGATGACAGTCAGCCGTATTGGTACCAATTAAGAAGGCGCAGTCGGTGGCTTCTAAATCGGCATAACAGCAGGGGGGGCCATCAGAGCCAAAGCTTTGGATGTAGGCCGCTACGGCTGAAGACATACAGAGCCGTGAGTTGGCGTCGAAGTTATTGGTGCCTAAGCAACCTTTGAGCAGTTTTTGGGCGGTGTAATAATCTTCTGTTTGCAGTTGTCCAGAGCCATACATGCAAATAGCTTCTGGGCCTTGGGTTTTAAGATTTGTTTGAATCTTTTCGGTAATGCAGTCTAGAGCTTGGTCCCAACTGACTTGTTCAAAAGGCTGATCTAGACTGCTTCGTATCATCGGGTAGAGCAGTCTGTTCTTGTCGAGGGCGTCTGTAATTGTGGCACCTTTAATGCAGACCATACCCTGGCTCGATGGATGGGTGCGATCGCCTCTGACCGTCCATGTTTCTCTTGTCGTTTTCGCTTCGTTTTGAGAAACAGGCAAGACTTCTAAACCGCAACCCACGCCACAGTAGGGGCAAAGGGTTTTGCTCGTTGTCATCGGCTCACTCCTACCCTGAGGGGGCATCTCCAAATCTAGGTTTTGACAGAATTGGGGAATGTACCGCTTGCACATTCCCCAATTCAAAACTCACGAATCAATCAAACCAGCAGGCTCAAACCGGCAGGTTTACCCTTCCATAGGGGCTGTGACAGAGGAAGCCATGGTCGGATCCTCGCCTTCATGGAACTCTGCAAAAGATCCTTTGGGTTCGTCTAGGAAGAAAACACAGAGGAAAGCCACAATCAAACCAGCAGTTCCCAAAACTTGGAAGAACTGTGAATTAACCATTGACATCACTGCTTCTCCACCATTGGCCGTCGCAGAAGAATCAACAAACAGGAGACGTGTTGTTAAGTAAGCAACTGCACCAACGTTGCCGTAGGCACCGACGTTACCCGCAATTTGCCCCGTCACCTTACGCTTCACTAAAGGCACCATCGCAAAGGTTGCTCCCTCAGAAGACTGCACAAAGAAGGAGCACGCCATCGTCAACAGCACGGCTAAAGGTAGAGGCCATGAACCGCTAACGGTGCTCATCATCAGATAGCCAATCCCCATGCCAGCGGTCAACACAACCATGGTCCATTTACGACTCCCCATCTTGTCAGAGATGAGACCACCGCCTGGCCGGGAAACCAAGTTCATAAAGGCATAGCTGGCGGCAATTGTGCCAGCAGTCGCCTTATCTAGACCAAATGTCCCTTCGAAGAAGGCAGGCAGCATGGTCACAACGGCCAATTCGGAACCAAAGTTGACAATGTAAGTCAGCTCTAGCATTGCGACCTGCTTAAAGCGGTAGCGCTCCTCGGGGGGATAAACTTTAGCCCCTGAAAGCAAATCTTTGTTAACGGCCCAGCAGTTATAGGCCTGGAACGCATAAAGACCGAGCAAGCAAACCCAAGCGACATACATCCCGCCCATCGTCAGGAAGTTCACTTTGGTTAAGCGCCATGCCAGAACCATCAGAATGATAGTGAGGGGCAGGTTCATAATCATTAAGAACCAGAAGTCACGAACCGAGGTGACTTCCATGCCGCGGGCACTCTTAGGGCGCTGGTAGACTTTGCCAGGAGGCGTGTCAGTAACGTTGAAGAAGTAGAAGATCCCATAAAGGGCCCCAACGATACCGCTACCGGCGATCGCTGCTCGCCAGTTCAGAATATCAGTCTGAAAAGCAGGGAAGAGCAATACTCGGAATGGCTGCACATCGGCGAACTGGAAAGCGCCAGGTAAAAATGCCAGGGCTAAGCCAAACAGAACCATGGTGAATGCAGAGAAGGCAGAACCGAAGTTACCCCAACCCCCGTAAATACCTTCTGCAGTCCCCACCTCTTTAGGGGGAAACCACTCTGCGGTCATGCGGATGCCAATCACAAAACCAGCACCGACGATGCCCATGAGCAGACGACCCAACACCAATTGGTTGAAGCTTTGAGCCGTTGCAAAAATCAGGCAGGGAATTACCGCATAGATCAGCAGCACTGAGTAAGTTAGCCGTGGGCCGTACTTATCAAGCAACATGCCGATAATGATCCGGGCTGGAACAGTCAGCGCCACGTTACAGAGACCGATGGTGCCAACTTGTGCAGGCTCCAATCCAAAATCTTGACCGATTGTGGTCGCAAAAGGCGGAAAATTAAACCAGATAACAAAAGTTAAGAAAAAAGCAAACCAGGTCAAGTGCAGTATTTTGTACCTTCCCTGAGTTGCTTTTGAAAACAACTCTACGAGCATTTGTGCTACTCTCCTAGAAAACCAAAGACAGCTAGAACCTTTGTGAGTTGAAGCTCACAGAGGTTTTTTCTGTTGACAACACCACTCCCAACCCACCGGTCGGGACGTTTCCCCTGGCCAACGCAATCCTTGGAGGATTGCCCCGACCGGAAGCTTGTTTACACTGCCGTGACGGCCACACCTTCATCCATGGCAGGTGTGATTGACCGAGGACGAGCCCCAAAATTGTCGGTCAATAGCGTCGTTAAAACTGATTTGAGGTCATCACAGGCAACCCCTTTCTGTACGCAGGTGCCCAGTTGGGCTTCTTTGCCCACTTTGCCTCCCATGTAGATATCGACCCCCTCGACGGTTTTGCCGTCTTTGCGAACCTTGGTGCCCATTAGACCAATGTCTGCTACTTGCGGCTGACCGCAAGAATTAGGGCAGCCCGTCCAATGAATCCGGACGGCTTGAGGGAGCTCTAAGCCTTGATCTAGCTCTTTGGCTAAGACCAGAGCCCGTTGTTTCGTTTCAACTAAGGCAAACTTACAAAATTGAGCCCCAGTGCAAGACACCAGCGATCGCACCAGAGGACTCGGCTTTACGGAGAATCGCTCTAATACAGGCTCTGATAGCAGTACCTCTAATCGTGAATCGGGAATGTGAGGAATAATCACATTCTGTTCAACTGTGAGGCGTAGCTCACCCTCTCCATAGACATCAGCTAAGCGAGCCAACTCCAACATGTCGATCGCGGTTAATCGACCCACGGGAACATGTAAACCTACAAAATTGAGGCCAGGTTGCTGCTGGGGATGTACGCCGATATGGTCGCGTTTGTCCCAATCAATTAGGTCTTCTGGTGCGGCTCGAAGGAGTAAACGACCGTAGGCGCTTTCGACATGCTCACGGAATGTTTCAACGCCCCACTCATCAATCAGCCACATCAATCGAGACTTTTGGCGGTTTGCCCGAGAGCCATGGTCCCGATAAACCTCTAAGATGGCGCGGGATAAATCAACAACGTCGTCATTGGGCTCAACCCAAGCATCTAGAGAAATCGCCGCTTCACAGCGACGCGCAGAGAAAAAGCCTCCGACTAAAACGTTAAATCCGAGGCGATCGCCGCGATAAGCCGGGACAAAAGCAATATCGTTAATCTCGGCATGGACCGAATTGTCACGCCCCCCTTCCACGGCAATGTTGAACTTACGGGGTAGGTTTGTAAACGCAATATTGCCTTCCCCATTGTTTGTAATCATGTCCTGTAGCTTACGCACGAAGCCACGGGTGTCAATTACCTCACTGGCATCAATGCCAGCTACAGGAGACCCAGTAATATTGCGAACGTTATCCATGCCAGACTGCATAGAGGTTAAACCGACCGATTCAAAACGCCCAAAGATTTCGGGAATATCCTCTAAGCGAATGCCTCGCAGTTGAATATTTTGGCGGGTCGTAATGTCAGCGCTGCCATCGTCACCATATTGTTGAATAACCTCTGCTAACACGCGCAGCTTCTGACTCGACAGCAAACCATTAGGCAGGCGCAGGCGCAGCATGAACTTCCCAGGTGTCACCGGACGGAAAAAGATGCCTAACCACTTCAATCGCTGGGTCAGATCTGTTTCATCAACGGACTCCCAACCCATGTCTGCAAATTTCTGCAGCTCTGGCTTAACGGCTAAACCGTCTTTCTCAGCTTTAAACTTTTCAAACTTGTTGAGTTTAGGTGCTGTATTCACCACGATGTTTCCTGCTGGTTGCGGATGGATTGCCTAGAAGTTCGGATAACGGTGATGAAGAAGGTGTAAATCCATAGGAAAACTGAACAGATTTACACCCCAATGAAACCGTTGAAGGAACTCACTGTACTTCCCAAAATCCTTTGGAGCAGTCAGCTTGTGACTCAAAGTATGGGAGTTAATTCTGTTGTTTTGTAACTAAGGAGACACTTTTTGGGCTTGCTTGCAGAATATGCATCTTTGTAATGCATATTCTGCAAGCGCCTGGATTTATTCTTTTTTTGCATCGAAAAAATGCTTTTTCCGCATATGTCTAAGATTTTATGTTCGTGACGAACTTAGGGTTTTGGCGGCTTTGGGATAGATGTGGAATGGTCTAATGATTGCTGATAGCTAGGATTAAACTAAGCTGAATGGTGTCGCGATGCGTGGACGCTTCTGAATCTGGGGAGACACCAGATCAGTTATCTGTGGGTAAGAGTCTTGCACTTGAGCAGATCTTGGCAGACTTGGCTGGCGGGGATTTTCAGCAGCGCTGGGAAATTGTTAAGCAACTGCCTGATTTTGGGACCGCAGCGATCGCGCCGCTGCTGGATTTACTGGTTGATGCCGAGGAGGCTAATGATGAAACCCTGCAGTGGTTTATCATTCGCAGCTTGGGGGAGTACAACCACCCCGAGGTCATGGCTACGTTAGTTGATATTTTGATGGGTGCTTCCGATCCCGACTTGCATGATGTAGCGATGACGGCGTTGGCCCAGTTCGGCGAAGCCAGTATTCAATCGATTGCATCTTTGCTGGAAACACCAGAGCGTCGTAATCAAGCGGTTCAAGTTTTAGCTTGTCTGCATACGGTGAAAGTGATTCCGCCTCTTTTGTCTGTGGTGCATGATTCTGATTCAGAGGTGAGGGTCAAGGCGGTCTCTGCATTAGGGCAGTTTCGAGACCCACAAATTATGTCGGTGTTGTTGGCAGCGTTAGGGGATTCTGTAGCTGCTGTTCGCCGGGAAGCGGTTGTTGCTCTAGCACGAGATCGGGCTCTCTTACAAGATCCGAATGGGGTTGCCCGTCTGGGGCAGTGTCTTTGGGATTCAGACTTGACCGTACGTCAATCAGCCGCTGCGGCACTGGGTCGGTTGGGAGGAAACATCGTTCTACCTTATCTAGAGTCGGTTCTCCGTTCACCTCAAGTACCTGATTCTCTGAGGCATTCAGCCATTCGCTCCATAGGGTGGATTCCTCAAGAGGGTGCCTTAACCTTGTTGATTGCAACCTGGGAGAATGCTTCAGAATTCGTACAGTTATCTATTGTGGAGGCGTTGGGGCGATTTACCCAGCCTCTTTTGCAGGAGCGTGCCAAGCAACAGTTAAGGTCGTGGCTAGCTGAGAGTCTGGCATCCCCAAATGCTCAAGCCTTGAAGCGAGCCCTGGCTTTAATGCTAGGGCGCTGGCAAGATCGTGAGGCAGTAAGCTTACTGAGACAGTTGTTGACAGACACTGATCCCCAGGTCCAGGCTCACGGGGCAGCAGCCCTGCGATTGATGGGTATCTCGCCGGAGGCGGGCATCATGACTAACCTACCCATACCTTTAGCAGCCCTTGATACGAAGTCGCAATCCGCTATCTGTTAAGTATTGATCTACTTTTAATATATTCGTTTAGTATTTTTGTTTTTCGAGGTTTATTCATGTGTTTATTTGATTTTGATTGACTCATTGGGCGTTTTGTGAGGACAGTATGCGCCTAGAACAGTTAGAAGCTTTCCTTGCGGTTGCTGAGACCGGTAGTTTTCAAGGAGCGGCCAAGACCTGTGGAATTACCCAGTCAACGGTTAGTCGGCAAATTCAGGCCTTAGAAACTGAGCTGAATGCTGACCTATTCCATCGCTGTTCTGGGGTCAAATTAACTGTGGCTGGCGAAGCGTTGCTGCCTCGGGCCAAACGTATGTGCCAAGATTGGCGGCTGGCCACGCAAGAAATTTCAGATTTAATGGCAGGCAAGCAACCAGAGCTCTGTATTGCTGCGATCCATTCTGTTTGCTCTCATTTATTACCGCCGGTTCTGCAACACTTTTGTCAAGCCTATCCCCAGGTACAACTGCGGGTAACGGCTCTGGGCAGCGATCGCTCCCTAAAGGTATTGCGCGATGGCCTTGTCGATATTGCCATTGTGATGGACAACCCCCGCCTCACCCCCAGCACCGACATGTCTGTAACGCCACTTTATGAAGAGCCAGTCGAGGTCTTGATGGCGGTTGATCATCCGCTTGCTAACTTTACTGCTGTGCCTTGGGCAGAGTTGGCCCATTATTCTCAGGTTATGTTTAAGGACGGGTATGGCATGCAACGGTTGGTGCAAGAGCAGTTTGATCGCAGTGGTGGTACCCTGCAAACGGCTTTAGAACTCAACACGCTGGATGCGTTTCGTGGGGTAGTGCGCCAAGGGGAATTAGTGGCGCTATTACCCCAATCTGCATTGTTGGAAAGTTTGCAAGACCCAACTTTGGTTGTGCGTCCAACGGAGGCTCCGATTTTGACGCGGCAGGTGGTCGTAGTGACGACGCAAGACCGGCTCAAAATTCCGCCAATTCAAGATTTTTGTGCATTAGTTCAAACGCAAAGTCGGCAGTTTTTGCCGCCTAAGAGATCGGCAATGCGACCTCCTTTAGAAGCGTTAGCGGGGCAAACAGGATGAGCCAAGCGTTTCGCGACTTATTGAAGAAAGTGGGTAGCGGTAGCCATACCTCTGAGCCCTTAAGTCGAGACGAGGCGGCCGCTGCGGGTCGGATGATGCTGACCCAGACGGCAACACCGGCTCAAATTGGTGCTTTCTTAATTGCCCACCGAATTAAGCGTCCAACAGCCCCAGAATTGGCTGGACTCTTGGACGCTTATGGGGATCTGGGACCGATGATGATGCCGATAGATGCTGAAAAGCCTGTGGTCGTTTTTGGATGTCCCTATGATGGGCGATCGCGTACGGCCCCGGTTGTGCCCATTACTGCTTTGCTTTTGGCGGCAGCCCAGGTGCCGGTTTTACTCCATGGGGGCGATCGCATGCCGACCAAAGCCGGTCTGCCCCTGATCGAGATTTGGCGGAGCTTGGGCTTGCCCCTTGACCAATTGAGTCTCAATCAAGCCAGACAGCTCTTGCAAGAGACGGGTTTTGGATTTGTCTATTTACCCAAACACTTTCCTGGAGCTCAGGGGTTAGTGGAATATCGTGAGCAAATCGGTAAGCGTCCGCCGTTAGCGACGATCGAATTGTTTTGGTGCCCATACGGCGGCCATGCCCATGTGGTGAGCGGTTACGTCCACCCTCCTACCGAAGAATTGGCCAAGGGAACCTTTGCTCAACAAGGGCGAGATTTGTTTACTTTAGTCAAAGGTCTAGAAGGCAGTTGTGATTTGCCCCGTAGCCGTACGGCTATTGTGGGCGTACCCCAACCCGATGGCCGCTTTGAGCATGTATTGCTCCACGCTGGTGACTATGGATTCAGCCATGAAGATGTTTCCTTAAAGAGTGAAGCAGCTTATTTTGTGGACTTAGCGTCAGTTTTAGAAGGCCAACCCAGCGCCCTACTCGAGTCAGCGATTTGGAACGGTGGCTTTTATCTATGGCGCTTGGGATGCTGTGAAACCCCTGAGTCTGGCTTCTTAGAAGCCAGACGTCTACTCAGTGAAGGAATAGTTCAGGCAAAGTGGACTGAAATTCAAGGGAAATTAGTGTCTTTACAGACACCATCAAAAGCCTGTGTCTGACCATAGAGACGCAACTTGTACATGTATCGATGGCTGACCCTTGCCATTCACAACAATGATGGCTGCACGGTGTCAATCAATGGGCATGGGAGTTGATGCTAGGCTCTAAAGCCATGTTGGCCAACCCTATGCGCGCTGAAAAACTTCAAGTGACTGTATTGGCTTTATGTCAGGCCCTAGCCATGACGACTAATACGGTTTTAATTACGACTGCAGCATTGATTGGCTATGCCTTAGCTGCAGATAAGGCTTTGGCAACGCTTCCTTTAGCTATGCGTCAAGTGGCCACAATGGTGATGACGATCCCAGCGTCACTGCTGATGCAGCGGTTGGGACGGCGTGTGGGTTTCTTGATGGGGACTGCCTTAGGCATGGTTGGGGCCGGTGTTGGGATTTACAGCATCACCATCGTCAGCTTTCTAGGCTTTACGGTCGCCATGGTCTTGCTGGGTATGTCCAATAGTTTTGTGGGCTACTATCGCTTTGCCGCAGCAGATGTTGCGGCGGATGCTTGGCGTTCCCAAGCCATTTCCTGGGTGATTGCGGGGGGCATTATTGCGGCTATTCTCGGGCCGTGGCTGGCGACAGGTTCACAAGGTTGGTTTAACAGTGACTTTTACATTGGGGCGTTAGTGGCGGTCTTGGGATTGCAGATGCTGTCAGGTCTGCTGCTGCTGGGGTTGCAAGTTCCGCCCATGGTAACGGAAGAGCATTTAGCCTCAGGGCGATCGCTGATGACCATTGCACGGCAGCCTAGCTTTATGGTGGCAACCCTGGGGAGCACGATCAGCTACGGCATCATGGTGTTTGTGATGACGGCAACCCCGCTGGCGATGGCGGTGGAGTCGCATACCTTTGACCAAACCGCTGCCGTGATTCAATGGCATATTTTTGGCATGTTTGGTCCGTCCTTGTTGACCGGATGGCTAATTAAGCGTTTTGGTGTCTTGTTCATGATCCAGGTCGGAGCTGTGCTGACCCTTGGATGTTTGGGGCTGAACTTAATCGGCACCAGCTTTTGGCATTTTGCGATCGCCTTATTCCTGCTCGGCCTCGGCTGGAATTTTATGTACGTCGGCTCGACGACCCTCCTCACCGAAACCTACCGCCCTGTCGAAAAAGGCAAAGTACAGGCCACCCATGACTTTGTCATGTTTAGCTTTGTGGCCCTCACCACTTATCTGTCGGGACGACTTTTCCATCGATTTGATTGGGGGTTGTTGAATCAGCTTAGTTTGCCGCTGGTGTTGGCCACCTTAGTCGTGGTGCTATGGCAGCAGCAGCGATGGCGCATGCAGCGGTTGGGGTGATCGCATCAGTGGGTGGGATCACCTCAGTAATGTGTTCGTTCAGGTTATGAAACCTATAAAGACAGCTCAATTCAGAAGGTGGAGTGCGACACTAGTAAGGCGTTCATCTTGAACCCGCTGCCCACTGTTCTGATGTCCTAGGTTTCTATGGCTGTTGCTGTGCCCCTCGATCAGATTCCGTCCTCAATTGATGGCATGCCCCCCTTAGCAGGTTGGGAAGAAACCCTGAAACAGGTCACCCATCAAACTGAGCCCGTTTTTTTGAACCGGACCAATTTACGGCTACAGGACATATCGGCAGCCTTTGCGGTTGCTCTACATATGCATCAACCCACCATTCCAGCAGGTGCCAATGGTGAACTGATCAACAATCTGCAGCATATGTTTGAGCATCCCTACGATGGGGATAATCACAATGCAGGTCCTTTTGCCTATTGCTATGCCCGTTTAGGGGACTTTATTCCTGAGTTGATCGAGCAAGGCTGTAACCCTCGGGTGATGTTGGACTACTCGGGCACCCTACTCTGGGGCTTTCAGCAGATGGGGCGTCAAGATATCTTAGATAAGCTGCGGCTACTCACGTGCGATCGTGCCTACCAGCCCCATGTGGAATGGCTTGGGACGCTCTGGGGCCATGCGGTCGTACCTTCTACGCCCATTCCCGATATTCTGCTGCACATACGGGCTTGGCAACACCACTTTGCAGCCCTCTTCGGCCTAGATGCCTTGGCTAGGGTCAAGGGGTTTTCGCCCCCAGAGATGAATCTGCCCAACCACCCCGATACCCTCTACGCCTTTGTCAAAGCGCTGCTGGACTGTGGATATCAATGGGTGATGGTGCAGGAGCATACGGTTGAGGCCATTACGGGTGGTTCGGTACAGCACCCCCATGTTCCCCATCAATTGGTGGCCCGCAACAGTGATGGCGAAACGCTGGAGATCACTGCCTTAATTAAAACCCAAGGCTCAGATACCAAGCTTGTCGGCCAGATGCAGCCCTATGCCGAAGCCAAAACGCTGCAGCCGGTGGCCCTGGGCGGAATTCAAGTCCCCCCTTTGGTAAGCCAAATCAGTGATGGTGAGAATGGCGGCGTCATGATGAACGAATTCCCCAGTGCCTATAAATTGGTCTGGCGGGAAATCGCTCAGAATCAAGGCACGGTCGGAATAAACGGGACGGAGTATCTAGAACTGTTGGCGGCGTCTGGAGTAAGCACCGCAGATTTTCCGCGCTGTCAGGCGATCGGGCAGCATCAGCTTTGGCAAGAAGCAGGTGACGGTATCACACCGGAGCGTGTGGCAGTTACTATTGCTAAATTACAGGCTACGGATAGTCGGTTTCAGATGGAAGGCGGATCTTGGACGAACGATCGCAGCTGGGTTGCTGGCTACGAGAACGTGATGCAGCCCTTGCAGCGCCTCAGTGCTCGTTTTCATGATGTAACGGAGAATGGCCCGCGCCCCAGCCTTAGAGATGATCGCAAGGGAGCCGCCTATCATTGGGCGTTGTTGCATACCTTACTCTTAGAAACCAGTTGCTTTCGGTACTGGGGTCAAGGAAGCTGGACTGACTATGCCCAAACCATTTACCGGCAAGGCATGCATGCGCTCTCAGAGTCCATAAATCGGTGATAGGTGCTAGTCATTTTACAGAAATGAAGTAGCCTCCTAACTTGATCGATGACGCGCCCTAGGGAGGGTAACTGTCCTAGCGGTAGCGATTGTCTGTCCAATCGAAGTCGGCTTTTGATTGACCGGATCTGGGCTTCCAGGCAACTTCACTACCATAGGTGCCCGGACGCCAAGCGGGGTTCTTAGGGTCTTTATCTGACGATTGAGAGGGAAGGCGTTTCTTACGACGTAACTGACGTAGCTGCGTCAAGGCTTCTTGCCAGTTGAGGTCAGGGCTCTTAAGCCATTCTCGCAGTAGTTGTAAAACGGCTTGAGAGCCGTCATCGGGTTTTATGTCCTGGAGTGGCTGTGATAGGCGAATCGGATCAACCTGGACAGCCGCAAAGGCTTGGTGGACGACATGGGTGATTTGCGCCTTCAGTTCCTGTTGAGCGCGATCGCACTGGTGTTGCCATCCTTTTTCACTGGATGCGTAAAGGGGAGGTAAACGATTTAGAGCATACGTTTCCACCTCAATTCGCTTGACGTATCGCAATACACGTTCCGGGAGCGTTTTGAGTTGTTTTTCAACCTCTGCTGACACCCAACGTTCCATCACGTTGATATGGGCTGGAGGGACTGAGGATGTGACGTTATTGACCATGCGTAAAACCGATCCTTGACGCGGAACTCGTTAGGCGTGAATTATCCTAGAACACCCTCAAAGGCTTTCTGAAAAAGGGCTAGATCCGCCTTAGACAACACTCTTAAACAGCGCTGAGGCCAACCCATGAATCCCTATGACCCCAACGCTATCGTTACTTGCTTTGGGTAAGCGAGGTCGTTAACGGATTAACCCTTGACGGGTGTTGGGACAAGTAATTAGCTGGAACACTCTTAGATTGGTAAGAACCCTGAAAGTATCGAGCACTACAATTTTAATCCTTCATCTCAAACACTGCGATTATTGATGGGGAAAGGATATTGCAGACTCCGCTAGTGACAATTCTGACAAGCACCCTAATCAGCAAGCGTCTTACGACTCCAACAAGATTGCCCATCATCATAGGCGCAGCAGAACTAATTCTGGGATGTCACGCCCAAAATGTTTTGTTTTTTATTACGACTGTGTTGATGTCTGCTACTGCGAAAGGCGCTCCTGGCCTAAATGCGCTTGCATTGCGCCGAGTTCAGCGTCAATGGATGCTTGGGTATTATCTGTACCCTGCGAAGGCAGTCCGACAGAGTGGATCGAGTTTAGGTCTATCAATGCAGCTGCTTGGGCTTCTGCATCCATTATGCGCTCTTCTATGGCTTCAAACATGCTTGTGTTTTGGGCACTCATCTCGATTATCAAAGTCTGCAAACGGTGAGAGGCTTCTGCAGAACGACTGCGAGCTTTATACAGATCACGACGGGTTCGTGCTTCAGCAATGTGCTGCTCTAAAGTACGCAAATTTGCCTTTAGCTGACTGATGATCTGTTGCTGCTGTTGTAGAAATTGCTCCGCTTTGGTCATTAAAACCAGATAAGATTGCCGCTGTTTTAAGGCTTCACGGGCACGTTCTTCTTCTCCTTTAACCAGAGCTAAGTTAGCTCGGTTATACCACTCCACGGCCCAGGTTTGGTGTTGCAAGCGTTGACGTTCGGTGCGCTTTTGGGTGGCGATTGCTTGAGCCACCGCCTGCCGCAACTGGATTAACTCCATTTGCATGTCGGTGATGATCTGGTCTAAACGCTCCTCTGGATCATCACTGCCCTTACTCCAGTCGTGAATTTGGGTGCGAATGCTTATGCTCAGACGACTTAACCAGCCCATGTTGGCTTTACCCTCAATCCCCTGATAGCACCTTAACAAACCCCTCTAATTCAGGATTGTCTGCGTTCAGAGTAATATCAGACAGGATTTTTATGGGCTGTAAACCGTTGCACTAATGCCCTGATTTTGTAGAGCAGCGGCATCTGCTTCAGCATCTGCTGCTGTGTCATAGATGCCCAGCTGTATACGAGCCCCAATGGGAAAGTTATGCACATAGGCATCACCAACAACTTGTCGGGCTTCTGCCAGAGATGGATCCCCCCTGTACTCTGTGATGACGTAATAGGTCTCGCTGCTAGGGGTTGCAGCCTCTTGAGCAGATGGTGTGGGTTGGCTAACGGGCTCTGCTGCTTGTGTGGGAGCCGATGTTGCTGTTGGTACGGCAGGTAGTGCTGTCGCTGCCGCTGGAGCCGGGCGCGGGTTCGCCGCCCTCTCAGCTTGAGGCGTCGCGGCAGATGGAGCCGTAGCGACTGAGGGCGTAGCTGCTGTTTGAGCCGTGTTAGCAGGTGTTGGGCTGGAGGATGTTGTGACTGTCGGCGGAGCCGCACTTGTCGTTGGAGTTGAATTGGTAGTACTTATCCTATCGCTGTCAGTGGGACGGTTCGCGCTGCCTGGTAACGTGCTGAGGCGACTCAAGTTCAAATCCGTAAACTCTGACTGAGATAGATCAGGATGGCGCGAATCTAATGCTGACTCGGGTTGCTCTGCGGTCAGCGCAGCTGCTTCGTCAGGCTGCTTTTCAGAGTTATCAGCGCCCAAAAAACGACCTAAGGGGGTCTGAGAGGCTAAATGCTGAATGGCGACTGGATTGACAAGGGCGTACCCTAGACCTGCACTGGCCACCAGCAGCAGCAAGAGTCCTCCCATGCCCAAGGGAGTGCCCAAGATATTTCCCCAAGAAGTTCCTTGTAGAGAGACTTCTCTAGGATCCACTGTTCTTGGATCTGTGGTTGGCGCATCAGCAGCGAGATCGTCAAGCAGGGCTGCTGATGAAGCCAGGTAGGTTTCGCTCGTTTCTGGCGCTGCTGTTTGAGTCGCCAAGGCTCCGCCTACTGCCGCAGAGGCTGACGGGGTGGCTGAGACTGTATCCGCAGATGGGGCGTGATTGAGCTTCGGATTTAGGGGGAGGGGTGGGGGTGTTACCTTAGCGGCTGGTTGCCCCGAGAGAGACTGGCTCTTAATATCAATCAGGGATAGGGGCCGGGGGCGAGGCCGAAAAACAGGTTGTGGCTTGGGTGTGATCCCTTGTTTTTGTTGCCGATATCGCATCAACTCTTGGTCTAAGTTGACTGTTAGATGATTGAGCGTATGCTGCAGGGGTAAAGGCAATACATCTGCGAGGGCATGGACTGACGCAGTAGGCTGGGGAGATGAAGAGGTATGAGTCATTCGCCTAAGGATTGGCCTGAAATCTGCTAACTTGCGTTTAGTTATAGCAGCGGATCCCCGAAATAGTGCATTCGGGACGCGACACATAGCGTAGACAGAGCCATGAGGGGAGACCATGCAATCACTTCAACAAGTGATGACGGATCTTGAGGCTTCGCCACAATGGCGTTCCCAAGCGGCGCTACGGAATGTCCTAAAGGTTTGGCCTCAGGTGGTTGGGGCTGCCGTTGCGCAACACAGCCGACCCACCGATCTGAAGCGGCAGGTTTTGCAGGTGAGGGTGACGAGTGCCGCTTGGTCTCAAACCCTAACTTTTGAACGGCTGAAGATTTTGCATAAGCTCCGTCCGCATTTACCTGCGTCAGTGACGATCCGTGATATTCGCTTTAGTTCTGGACGCTGGTCTACTCCATCCCAGACCTTAAGAGAAGATACGGTATGGGCCAACCATCCCAGTCAGTGGTTCCAGGAGATCGCCCCCCTCAAGCCGGAGCGACCTGATAGCGCGATCGCAGCGTTTAATCAGTGGCAACAAGATCTCCAACTTCGCAATCGCACACACAAGCTTTGTCCCAGTTGCCAGTGCCCTTGTCCCCCAGGGGAACTAGCGCGATGGGGTGTTTGCAGCATTTGTGCGACCCAGTTATGGCAGTCAACGATTGGTCAAGCTAGGGATGCTGCTCAGTGAATAGTTGCCAGGGAACGCTACATTTCCTGGCCAAGAAGGTTTCAGATAGCAAAGGAGCCGCTTGGTTGCTCATGTCTTTGAGCTTTTAAGTGTGGTTACTGAGTCATTATCTCTGTGGCGCTTGAATGAAGTTCGCGGTAGTCCTTTAGCTTTTCTAGGGCAGCGAAAAGCAAATGTATCAGCTAATACCCACATATCAGAAGGTGTTGGCAAACTTTAAAAATAAAGAATACTTTTGACCCAAAAATCGATCCCCACCTTTATAGAGTTCATAGAAAGTACTTTTCCCCTTGAATCAACCGATGTATATTCCTGAAGCAATTATGAAGAGAATCTAAAATATCAAATATCGCTTCTTCCCTATTCAAAGACTTGGTGGCATTGGGGATCATCAGGATCTAAACCAAAAAAAAGAGTGTGAACGACCAGGGACAATACAAATAAGTTGATTCTAAGGAACGTCTTATGGACGCAACACAGTTTGGTATTTCATGCTGCCAGCGTTGTCGCTACTATACGCCAGAAGGGCGACGAGGGGGGAGCTGTAGCCAGTTAGCTGTGCCCGTTCAAGGGAAATGGAAAGCTTGTTCTTTAGCCACTCCAGTCTTTCTCGACAATGTCTCAACAATGGGTTCGCTGCCGCTGTGGCCCGAGGATTTGGTGATTATGGCGCAGCATTCTGAAATGGACGAGAAAGATGCTCTAGTTAATTGCCTGTAAAGTGTTTGTAGAAAGTATCTTGATTGCCACTTTTGAAAAACGCTGATTGTCAAAAGTGAGTGATTCCCCAGATTCGATAAAAGGTAGGGATTTGGGGAATTGTTTTGTGGCGATGTGAGATTTTAGGGTTGCCCCGAGCTGTCGGGTGAATTGCATGCAGGGCTGCCTGAACCCTGGATCATCGCCAATTCGTCTAATTTGGCTTTGACGGCCTGAATGTCTTGCCACATTAGCCACTTCGGTGAACCTTTTTGGCGGGATTGATTCCGCAGCAAATAAGCAGGGTGAAAGATCGGCATACATAAGCGCCCTTCCCAATCGATCCATTGGCCGCGAATTTTGGTAATGCCGCGTTTTTCTCCGGTTAAGCCTTTCATGGCGGTTGCGCCGGTCAGCAAAATAATCTTGGGATCCATCAAGCGAATTTGCTCTAGAAGGTAGCCTTTGCAAGCATTGACCTCATTGGTGGTGGGGGTACGGTTGCCGGGAGGACGGCATTTCACCACATTGCAGATGTAGACATCCTGTTCGTTATCTAAGCGCACAGCCGCCAAGATTTTGTCCAGGAGCTGACCCGATTTGCCGACAAAGGGCTTGCCTTGCTCGTCCTCTTGTTGTCCTGGGCCTTCGCCAATGATCATGATCGAGGCTTGAGGATTGCCGCGACTGACGACGACGTGGGTTCGGGTGGGCGCGAGATCACAGCGTTGGCATTGATGACAGTGATGCTTTAGTGCTTCTAGGGTGTCGTAAGTGCCCGGATTGATAGGCGTGCTGGCGCTGGTGGGGATTGTCTCGTAATCCACGGGGGCGGCAGCGTTGAACAGGGCGATTTGATCGTCGGCCATGGATGAGAAGCATCACAAAGTTTTCAGCCATTGTAAAAGGAAAGGGTGAGCGCGGTTTTGGAGGGTGTGTGCTTCATTCGCGATGCAACCTGGTGTTGAGCGGTATTCGCATCTACCTGTTTGGGGCGACGTGACCGTTGTGTGGTGCCGGGGAACTCTAAACAAATGAATTCAGTCCCTTTAGGAGTAGAGCAAAGTACGGCCTGCTTTTCAGAAGCACTGATTTGATTATTGGCAGGAAGGGAAGCGCAATGGACAGTCAGTATTCATTTCGGCGAATTCATGGTCTCAGCTTAGCAATAGGGGTTGGGCTGCTTTTGCTACCAAGCGGTTTTAGTCGCGCACAAGAAGACGCCTCTGGCAGTGCCGCCCGGTTTAGCTGTGGCCTAGATAATGGCCAGTACACGGTGATGTATGCTCCTGAGAGCCAGCCCGGTCAACAGTATCCCTGGGCCGTGCCAGAGGACATGGGGGAAGCTTGGCCTGCTGAGCGCCGTTGTAATGTGATTAGCGATCGCCTCGAAGCCTACCGCCCTGATGGTCTGATTGAGCTTCAAACCGGTCGCGAGAATGGCTACAACACGGTGTGTGTGACCACAGAAGCGGTGTCTAGCTGCCGCATCGTTTTTACAGTGCCTCAAGGCCAAGATCCCGTAGTCACCCGTGACAGCGTTTTTAACAACTTGCTGCTGGCTGATCAAGGTGAGTTAACCGAAGGGGTTACGACTTTAACGGGTGACGGCAGCAGCATTCTGGACCAGATTGGTGATGTTTTGGGTGGCACGGGTTTGCCGGGGCAGAGTGCTCGCAGGAGCGGCATCAACCTGCGTCCCTTTTTAGACCCTGCTGATGGTGGCACGGGTGCTCGGTTGACTGGGGGTAGCAGTGGTCAGCCCTTGAATCCTGACAATTTCCGTTAACCGTGCCAGTGGTGGGTTGAATCTGTAGTTTGGCTGATGAACCAGCTCCAACATAGGGGCTGGTTCGTTTATTTTGGGCTTTACAATGGCTAGCGCAGCCTATCTCGACAACGATGACCCTTGCGAATGCCGGAAAGCCCGCTTGGGCTGGAGACGATTTACTCTCAAAGCTGGTTAACTTATTAATTCGCACTAAGCCGCTTTATGCGTTGATGAAGCGTCAAGCGCGGCAGGTGCTGATCAAAACGGCGGAGAAAAATGGCATTCCCTGGCGGCAGACCTATGCGAATTGGGATCAGTCTGACGTGCGATCGCGCTTAGGCCAAATCACCAACCCACAGGTCGCCTATCCGGACTATTACCATGTGCCCTTTCACGCCTATGCCGAGGGTAATTTGTGCTGGCAAGCCGCTTTTGAGGCAGAATCCGCCACTTATGCCATGGCGCTGCGGGTGTGGCCAAAAGAAGATTTGACCTGGCAAGCCGCTCAAGATCGACTGCGGGGCAGCTTTCATCAAGTCTTGACGGATCACGGGCCAGAGCTGGTGCGGGACGTTCTGGATATGGGCTGCTCCGTAGGTATTTCGACCCTGACTCTACACCGGTATTACCAGCAGCGGATGGCGGATCCTGTGCGCACGGTGGGGTTGGATCTGTCACCCCATATGCTGGCGATCGCCCAAGCGCGAGATACTCACTCAGAAATTGCTCAGTGGTGCCATAGCCGAGCTGAATCAACTCCGTTTGCTGATGCCAGTTTTGACGTGGTTACCCTGCAATTTGTCACCCATGAGCTACCCCGGCAGGCTAGCAGCGCCATTTTTCAAGAAGCAATGCGCATCCTGCGTCCTGGTGGCGTGCTAGCGTTGACCGACAATAACCCCCAGTCAACGGTGATCCAAAATTTGCCCCCGGTGCTTTTCACCCTGATGAAAAGCACAGAGCCTTGGAGCGATGACTACTACACCTTTGATGTTCAGGCGGCTCTAGAAGAGATCGGCTTTGAGTCGCCCCTGACTGTGGCTACTGATCCGAGGCATCGGACGATTTTGGCCCGTAGGGAGTTAGCAAACCAGTGAGAAGTTGGGGTTGGGGCGTAGATGGGTGGATGGGTCGGTGGGTGGTGGTTACGGGGGAGCGTCCTCTGTTGATTCAGCTGCTTTTGGTAAAGGCGTCGTAGCGGGATCATAGGGCTTGGCTGTCGGTAGCAGATTGAGCTGGGCCTTCCCGCGTTTTTGAGGCCGTCGTCGTCGAGCCGTCCCTTCTTCGCTGGTTTCCTCGGCGATAACTTCGTAGAGCAGCGCCTGCTTGGCCGTGCTGCCTTTACGCAGGATGCGACCCAGTCTTTGGATATATTCACGGGTTGAACCTGTTCCCGAGAGCAAAATGGCCACCCTGGCATCCGGGACATCGACCCCTTCATTCAGCACATGGGAAACGACGACGGTGGGGTAGGTGCCGTCTTTGAAAGCTTGTAAAATCAGATGCCGCTCTTTGACGGGAGTTTGGTGGGTGATGGCCGGGATCAAAAAGTTTTGGGAGATGCGGTAAACGGTGGCATTGTCATTGGTGAAAATTAGGCACCGATCTGGATAATGGCGTTCTAGGAGGTCTGCCAGAACCCGCAGCTTGCCAGAGGTGCCGAGGGAAATCACTTTGCTTTCTCGGTGGGCGAGCATGGCCCGTCGTCCTGCTTGGGATTGGGCGCTGGCCCGTACGAAGCGCTGCCAGCCCTCCAGGCTCCCCAACCAAATGTTGGCTTGCTCTAGAAAGCGATTGCGGGTCTGAATCAACTGGTCGTAGCGATCGCGTTCCTCTGCCGATAGCGAGACTTTGAGGGTGACAATCTCGTAGGGGGCGAGGGTGGTGCCCGCCAAGTCTTCGGGCTGCTGTTCATACACAATCGGCCCCAGCAGTTGGTCGAGGTCGCTGTGGCGACCATCGGCGCGATCAGGCGTGGCGGTGAGCCCGAGGCGGTAGGGGGCGATCGCATATTCGGCAATCACCCGATTAAAGCTGCTGGGCAGATGATGGCATTCGTCGCAGATCAGCAAGCCATATTGGTTGCCCAAGGTTTCGGCATGGATAGCGGCACTGTCGTAAGTCGCCACCAAGATTGCGCTGCGATCGCGCGAGCCTCCCCCCAGGAGGCCAATATCAGCATTGGGAAACGCCGTTGTCAGCTGGCTGTACCACTGGTGCATTAAGTCCAAAGTGGGGACTGTGATCAAGGTGCTGCGGGGCGTTTGGCCCATAGCCAACTGGGCCACATAGGTTTTACCCGCTGCTGTCGGCAGGACCACGACCCCTCGCCATCCGGCTTGTATCCAGGCGTCGAGGGCGGCCTGTTGATGGGGGTACGGCTGCCAAGGGCGCTGATGTTTGAGGGTTAGGGTGTGAAATTGAGCGGCCTGATCATCCAGGGCAACGGCCTCAGTGCGTAACGCTTCCACCAAGGTCCGATAATGGTGGGCCGGGATACGAAACCGCTCAATGCGATCGTCCCAGGTCGCAAACTCAAACCAGGTTTTTCCCCGAGGGGGCGGATGCAAAATCAGGGTGCCGCGATCAAAGGTGAGCTTAGACGGGCGAACCATGGGGATGTCTGAAGAACTGAAGTCATTCTAAGTAGTCCTCGGCTGAGCTACCCAGATCGGAGGAGGACTCACTGTCTGGATGGTCCTGTAGATAACGATGGAAGACAGGGGTCTGGGAGACCTCTCGAAAACCAGGATCATTGCGGGCCATGATTTTGAGAACTTTGGGATTCAGGGCAATGGCTGCCTGAAGCTGTTCTGTGGCGTTGTCATCTAAGCCTTGCAGCGCGTAGATGGCGGCTTTGCCATAGGTGGCGCTGGCATTAGGGGTTTTATAGCGAATGGACTTCTCAAAACAGGCAAAGGCTTCATCTAACCGTTGCAACAGTTTGAGGAGCAGCCCTTTGTAGGTCCAGGCGTAGTGACAGGGGCGCTTAACCGCCAGAGCGGTATCGAGGCTGCTGAGGGCGTCTTGATATTGCTTGAGCCAAGTGAATGCAACGGCTCGGTTATACCAGGCGCGATGGTTTTCGGGGGCATACTCGGCCATGCGATCGAAGCTGGCTAGGGCGTCATGGTAACGGTGTAAACGAATTAGGGCGCTGCCCCGGTGATACCAGAGGTTGACATCTTCTGGGGTCAAGGCGGAGGCCCGATCAAAGTGCTGCACTGCAGTTTCAAATTGCTGTTGTCTGGCCTGAACAATGCCACATCCATACCAGGACAGAGCATGGCGGGAATCGACTTGTAGCGATCGCTGAAAACTGACCAATGCCGCTTGATAGTCTCTTAATTCACAGAGGGCGTACCCCCGATAGGCCCAAGCGTCACAGTGGCGATTATCCGCAGCTAGGGCGCGATCGTATTTCTCAATGGCGGCTTGGTAGCGTCCCAGGCTATACAAGGCGCTGGCTTGGCCGTACCAAATCTCTGCAGTATTCACGGGTTATCGGCCCATCTGGCGTTTCAGGTCTTCCAGCTCTTTTTCCGTTTCCCAGCGTTGGAAGCTCTCTTCCAACGGATCGACTGGGGAGCGGCGGCTGTAAGGGCTTTGTTGCCAGCCTGCTGTTTGCCAGTCGGTTTGGGTTGCTTTTGCCTGAGACCGAGCGGCTTCCGCCTGCACCATTTTGACTTTCAGCTCTTGGCGCTTGCTATGGATTTGTTGTTGCAATGTGCGGGTTTGCTGTAACCGCTCCTTGATACCGGTCATTTGACCCCAGAGATGGTTGCCTTCTCGAAGTAAAGCAGCTTCTCGCTCTTGGGCCGGTTGGAGTAAGTCCAGTCGATTCGCTGCTTTGGCCTTGGTGATGCGGCCGTGCCAGCGCTGGACTTCCTGGGCCGTTGCCAAAATGTTGTCTTGCAACTGGGTTTCTCGACGCTTCAGATCACCCAATAGGGCGATCGCATCTTCTTCTTGGCCCCGCAACTGCTCTTCAAGAGCCATCATTTCGAGATGGGGATTGGCCTGTAGAAACTCGTCTAGGCGACTTTCTAAGAAGCGACTGAGGTCTTCAAATAAGCCCATGCCATCATCCTGGATTAACGATCTAAGGTCAGTGCTCTTAGTCTAAAACTGTTGGCCAATGAAGATGGAACGGACTTCACCGTTGCGGCGGATGGTGGCTTCTCCATTGGCGACAGCAACTAAGGACCAGCCGCTATTGCCAATGCGTTCACCGATGTAGACCCGTTGAGGAATACCCTCAATTTCAAATAAAGCGGCGGAGCGATTTCCTAACTCTAAAATGCCGACCAAGACATGACGACTGGCGGGAGCTGCTGTTGGAGCACCGGTTGCCGTGGTTGGGGCACCGGTTGCCGTGGTTGGGGCACCGGCTACAGGTTGCCCTGCTTGATAAGGAATGTAGACTCGCTCAATCACATTGATCTGGGGGACGCCATTGGGGCCGGTTGCTGCCCCTGCTGGCAGAGCGGTGCTGTTAATCGGGGGTAAACCTAAGCTCGAACCATTGAGTGCGACAGAAACTTCTGGCACACCAGGCGTCCCGGCTGCTGTGCCTGCGTCTTGAGAAATGACTTCGAGAGAGCGCCGTAAATATTCTAAAAACTCGGCATCAGGTGTCGTTGCGACTGCATCGGCTGCAGGGGCGGGCGTGACGACGGCTTCGGGGGTGGCCTGTCGCTGGGATAGCCAGCCCAATAGCAGAGCCGTGGCAACTGAGACGCCAGCCGCGCCTAACACCAATGGAATCAATAGCCAAGGACGGCGAGGCTTGGGCTGCTGGGGTGCTGGGGCTGCATCCGTGGTGAGGGCGTAGGTTAGATTCGGCAGTGCGTTGGCAACGGTGGCTGCCACATCAATGGTTGGGGCTAACGAACTGTTGGTGCCATCCGCGATGTCAGGCGTGGTCGGCTCTGCTAACGGTATGTTCAGCTCGTTTAATGCTTTGGCATCCCCGTCTAGGGCTTGCTCAACCCCAGTGAAGAGATCATCCATCAGGCGATCGGCATAAAGCTCCGCCAACTGGTTGGGGTCACCTTCTGAGGCTGGCAGTTCCAGCAGTGGGACTTTGGAGTCAGTCATGGGTTCTTCGCACAGGACAGGCCAATACGGCAACGACGGAAGCAATTGATGGAGTTGGAATCAATTGCGATATAGACACGACCACTAGAATTGCCTAGACGGTAGCAATTTCTGACTAAATTCACCGCTTTAGAAACGAACTGTTAAGCGGCACGCCAAATTATACTGACTGATTTCAAAAATAGCTTCCAAAAAATTGCAGGGGGTAAAACTTCACCGCCTGCGGCACTTCTCGCACTGCGCGCCGCTTCGCTAGAGCCAAGGAGAGATCTATCAAGGCTTTTGGTCCCTCTCCTTGCATCTATCTTTATTACGCAAAAGTCGTTCTATCGCTTTTCAGAAAAGGGGTTTGTAAGTTGCTTGTTCCCCAGAAGAGCCAATATCGGAATGGGGAGTTAGGCCCCCAACCCCCCTGAAATGGGGACCTAACTCCCCCAAACCCCCCGAAATGGAGATGCGGGTTGGGTCGTGAATCGCACGGTGACAGGGGCGAGGCTGGCATCAATCCATTCCTCTTGGGACCGATTATATGACATTAATCAGCAGAGTCATCAGGAGTTGCTTCTGAAGTGACTTCTGAAGCTTCATAGAGCGCATCTAACTTCTCACTGGCATCATCGACGGAGATAGAGCGCATGACTAAGAG
>JBHJIP010000085.1:0-14265 GCA_050043365.1 Leptolyngbyaceae cyanobacterium | reverse complement strand
TGCCCAGTAAAAGTCCACCTAAGGCCTATGCTTCTCAACGAAAACGGCTTGCTTTAGAGCAGCGCATAGAGTTCAACAAGGTGATCAGATTCTCATGGTGAGACTGACTAAGATGCTGAAAAGTTTTCTGCACCACTAAGGACTGGATGTGTGGTGCCATCAGACCCTGTAGATTCCAACTTTAGAATCAACACAGGTGTGCCCCTGCCACCCAGTTCTGTAAGCGATCTCGTTTTAACCACAGCGGCCCAAGACCTCGATATCCCCCGAGCCGACCTCAGCCTATTGCGAGCTAATGAAGAAACTTGGACAGACGGTTGTTTAGGTATCGGGTTGCCCGATGAAGGCTGCCTGCAAGTCTTGGTCGAGGGCTGGCAATTAGAAGTCGTTTACGACAACCAAAGCTGGTTTTATCGCACGGATGCCACCGGAGACACCGTTCGCCAGTCTTATTTAGACAATAATCTGCCGCCGTCTTTAAGCGAACTGGTTCTCACCTCGGCAGCCATTGACTCAGAAATTCCTCAAGAACGACTGGAGATCATTCGAGCCGAACCCCGTGATTGGAATGGCTGCTTAGGGCTCGAAAAACCTGGGGAAGCGTGTACGCAAGTGAGAATCTTTGGCTGGCAGGTGATGGTGATCGGTGAAAATCGCCTGCTGATCTATCACACCGACATGATCGGCTACCAAATTCGCCTCAATGCTGGAGAGTCTTCGCCATAGCTCAGCAAGCAGAGCATGCAATTACCCTCAAAGTCTCAACGCTCACTGCGCAGGTGATGCTCAAAAAGACCGGCCTAGAGCCATCGCGTCGGGCATCACGGTTGTGCTGGATGTGGGCATGGCGACAAAAATCGCTAGAGCAAAATTTCAGACGCTGTGTGACAGTTTAGGGTGCCAGTATCGATTTGTATTTGTGGATGCGCCATTGGCTGTGCGATCGCAGCGCGTTAGCGATCGCAACGAGCAGACATCTAGAACCGGTGACCTACCTGTAACCGATGAGATTTTTGCGTTTACCAACGCTCAATTCCAACCGCCAACAGCGTCAGAAATCACCAAGCTATCAGCGCAGGTACTAATCAATCATTAACCACATTTGAAATCATCGTCTGCAAATCGTTGTTTACAAACAGTGCGGACTACCAAGAAATCTTGAACGTCCCAATTGATTGTTGAGAAAACCGCTTCAGCTGGCAAACCAAAGACCTGACATGCTCTATCTAACTTCTAAAGACTGGCGATTTTGTGCCCGCTGGACGATAGCAACCACCCTCGCGATCGCCCTCTGCAATGCGCTACACATCGTTGGTTTTTTCAGTGGTCCCATCGTGCTGGCGATCGCTCAGGGCTGGGCCTTGCGTTCTTACTGGCGACATTATCGGTTGTGGGCGCTGGCCACGATAATCGGCGGTTACCTGGCTCTCTTGGAGCTCTTGCTCTGTGTCCTCTTTGCACCATGGCCCGTATTTGTGAGTGTGTTTCTCTGCGGGGCGATCGCGGCAGGGCCTCAAGCCTGGGTGTTGCGCCGACATCGTCAACCGTGGCGACGGTGGCCACTGATGAATGCAGTCATTCTCACCCTGGCCTTGTTTTGGTTTCTCCCTGACATGTTGGACGCTTGAATTTATGGCAATAGCCGCCCCCTGTGTGAATGGGTTGCCCGCGCGGCCCTGACTGGCCTCATTGGTGGCAGCCTCAAAAGTATCGCGTTGACCCAGCTGTGTTCAGCTCACGATTACGACTGAATAAGGTCGTGAGCTTGGTCTAAAAGCTCAACAGCTTCTGAATCGTCAGGTGCGCTGCCAAGAAGCGTCTGGAACGGGCTGGGGAGCCTTTGTACCCACCGAGTCCAAAAGGAGCTGGCCGAAGTATTGTGCTGAATTGCGATTGCGATTAAGGTATCCGCTCTGGAGTCTGTTGATGTAATTGTGTCGGCTATTGCAGTGGCTCGGTTGAACTGCTGTTGTTTGGCAAAGGAGATCGCTGCACATGAGCGCAACCAGTCGGCAGGCTCCGGGTTCAATTCTAAAAGCTCAATTGAAGCAACAACCTGCTCGGGCTGTCCTGCTGCGCAGTAGGCTTGACCGATTTCTGGCAAGTGATCAATCATGTCGGGCTGGGTGGCAATTTGCTGCGCCTGCTCGTACTGCTTGGTCTCCAGGTAAGCGCGCATCATGCTGAGCCGGGTGAGCTGGTCCATGCCGGTTGATTGCGCAACGCGATTCGCCTCTTCAACCGCACCTGCTTTGGCATGGGCCGCAGCAATGTCACTATAGGCTCGAATGCTGCCACGGCTGCTTTCAATAGCAGCTGCCAGCTGACTAGCCTGTTCAAAATCACCTAGCTGAACGTACCCGCCAACAATAATCGCTTGAGCTTCGCCAAGCGTATGAGCAGTGAGTGCTTCTGTGCTCTCTTTCGCCGCCGCAAATGCTTCGTTGGCCTGTTGCTCTCTGCCTAGCTGGCTGTAGAGCACAGCGGCATTAACCCACGAATGCACCGCATCTAGCGGATACTCTGTGGTCAGAACATTAGCGGTCACATCGTCTAAGATCGATAGGCTCTGTTCGGGCCTGTCTAGATCTGCAAGCAGTTGGGCTAGGCCAAGGTACTCGTAGGCGTCGAGCGCACCATCCGAGTCCTTAGAGCTGATTTATAAATGAAAGATTAAGCCGCCAACCGTTTGAGCATCAAGCGGATCATTGCTCCATGAATCATGCTCTCACTATTCTCAATGTGAGTTTCAAAGTCTTTGCTCAATCTGCGATAGCGATTCAACCAGCCAAAAGTGCGCTCAACCACCCATCGCTTCGGGTGAATTTCAAACTTGCCCTTGGGTTGCCCCATCACTTCCACTCGGGCATCACAGAGCTGCTTGACAACCCGTTCAAAGTTGTCGCCTCGGTACCCTTGATCGACCCAAATGACTTCTAATCTATCGAGCTTCTCTAATACCTCGCTTAACGCAACCACTGCTCCTAGCCGTTCAGAGGTGTTGCCTTCAGTGACGATGATGGCAATCACCAATCCCAAGGTGTCAACAATCAGGTGACGTTTACGCCCCTTTACCTTTTTGCCTCCATCAAACCCATAGACCTCGCCTCGCTTTTCTGTCGTCTTCACAGATTGAGAGTCAATGCTTACGGCGCTCGGTTCTGGCAATTTTCCAGCTTGTTCGCGAACTTTATGGCGTAGTTCGTTATGGATTTCAGCCCAGATACCCCGCCGTTGCCATTTATGGAAATAGGCATAAACCGTTGAATGAGGAGGAAAGTCGTGAGGCAGCATTTCCCATTGGCAGCCACTACGTTGGAGATAGAAGATAGCGTTGATGATTTCTCGTAGGTCGACTGTGCGAGGATGGCCGAAGCCTTTAGTGCCAGGGAGTAAAGGGGTGATGATGGACCATTCACTATCGCTTAGGTCACTGGGGTAAGCCTTGCGTTTTGGGTTGGTAATCTTGGGTAGTTTGCTCATCGCTATTCCATTCTCTAGAAAGACTAGAGACCCTAAGCTTTGAGATGATTGCAGGTGTCTCGTCTAAAGCTTCTCTTTATAAATCAGCTCTAAGTTGAGCGGCACGCCTCACCCCGTCCTCTGGCAGTCGCCAGTCCGGTCAGGACAAGACTGTGACCCACTTTGCTGATGCGCTAAAGATCAGAGCGATCCGAGGTGTCTTAAGCAAAGTGGCCAGCGCTATAAAACTAGCAATCGTTCTGTAGCAGGGGGTGTCTTCGCTAAAATGCACGCAGATCTCCACCAGATTCTTTGCTGTGCTGTTTATTTCAGTTTTTCCGACGCCCGTTGCCAATCCGTCTGAATCTCTGTTCAGGGGTGTCAGATGGGCGCTTCACACCCAGCGGTGCGCGATCTCCCTTCTAACCCTGTTCTTACCCGCTGCCGCCCAGGCCCAAACCCCTGAGAATCCCACCTTGCAAATTGGGGTGGTTCAGCGATTTGGCGGCGATGCCGACGAAACCCTCGTGATTGAGCCCTTGCAGGGCGATCGCCTGACTCTGCAATTCAAATCAAATGGTGCGCTAGAAACCCTAACAACTAACCAAGTGGTTTTAGAGACCGCGCCCCGTCCACTACCCGAGCCCGTTCTACAAGAGCGGGTGGTGCTGAGCACCCACCGCAGCTTTGAGAGCGCCGAAGACAGTGCTTACCAGTGGCAGCAGCTTGGCATTGAGACCGAAATTGCCCAACCGGATAACTGGCAAGTATGGGCCAAACGCGAGGTTTACAGCACGCCCCTGGTGCGGCGACTGCTGCTAGAAGATCTGCAAGCGGCAGGCTATGAACAAATCTTTCTCGATAGTCGCTTAGCCGCAGCCTTACCCCAGGCGGCGTTTATTGCCAACGGCTTTCGCTACAACCGCAACATCGTCAGCATCACCACCGCAAATCAGCGGGTGCGGGTGGTTCGCCGCGAAGGCCCTGCTGACAGTACCCGTCTTTATGGGGGGCATCTGCGACTACAGCCCAACGCCTATGGCACCTATACGCTGGTTAACCGCGTTCCCATCGAGACCTATCTGCGGGGGGTGGTGCCCTACGAAATCGGCTTGGGTGCCCCTCGAACGACGATCGAGGCCCAAGCCATTTTGGCCCGCACCTATGTGCTTCGTAACCTGCGACGCTTCGTGGTGGATGACTACCAGCTTAGTGCCGATACCCAATGCCAGGTCTATCGAGGGCTCAGCGGTTCGGCAGAGGTGAGCGATCGCGCCATTGCCGCTACGGCAGGGCAAGTTCTGACCTATGAAGGGGAACTGGTGGATGCCCTCTACTCTTCCAACAGCGGTGGCGTTACCGCCGCCTTTAGCGATGTGTGGAATGGCCCCGATCGCCCCTATCTGCGGCCCGTTTTAGATTCTGTTCAGGGGGTGTGGGATTTGGCCGCAAGACCCCTTTCAGAGGAGGCCAACCTCAAAGCCTTTATGGCCTTAGAAACCGGCTTCAACTCTGAAACCTGGGATGCCTTCCGTTGGCAAGAAGACATGACCCTGGCAGAAATCACCGCTGACTTGCAAGCTTATCTGCGGGCGCAATCCCACCCCTTAGCCAATTTCACCCGCGTCGAACGGATGGTGGTGACAGAGCGCTCTTCCTCTGGGCGGGTCAAAACCCTGCAAGTCGGCACCGACCTAGGCATCGTCAACCTGGATAAAGATGAGGTTCAACGGGCTCTCTACGCGCCCATTAGCCTGTTGTTTTATCTGGAGGGTCTTTATGATCGCGATCCCAGTGACCCAGAACAACTGCGCTTACGCGGCTATCGCTTTATGGGCGGCGGCTTTGGTCACGGGGTTGGCCTCAGCCAAACCGGAGCCTACAACCTGGGCGCATTGAACTGGCCGAGCGATCGCATCTTGCAGTTCTATTACCCTGGCACCGAACTCAAACCGATCAGTGATGAACTCATCCTTTGGCGGGATCCCTATCCAGTGGCCGAGTAGAGACAACCGGTCAAACGCTAACCCAAAGGCCAAGGTTAGCGTTGAAGCAGAAAGCCCGATTGCCTGGGTGACAATTTGAGCACCTTGCAAAAAACGCTATGGCAGATATTCCGGAAATAACTTAAAGTAATACGCTTCTGCGGCAACAACTCTTTCGATAAGAGTCTGATCGTAGTAGCTTTGCCACTTGTCTTTCGTACTTCTGATCTTGGTTGTCTCCTTGCGCGTAGGAGGCAACTTTCTCTCGTTTTTTAAGATTTCAGGTCGATCGATATTGAATCGCATCAAAAGTTTGTATAAGTCTTGGGATAATGATTCGAATTTTAAGAATTTAACCGTATTAATAGCATCTCCGAAAAAATACTTGAGTTCTCGAGATTGCGCTCCCTCGACAGTGCTTACATCAGTCAGTGATTCAATAAATTCAGGGAAAGAAAGTTCTGGCCAGTTAGCGGGAAAACCACTTGGCCAAAGGCGATGAGCATGATCAGACTCTATTTTCCATCCCCCATAGTAGTATCTAGAAACATATCTATCAAAAGGGTTTCTAATATTAGAGACGATTAGTTTTTTCTTGAATGCGAGAGGAATCTTTCCTGCAGGAGCATGATGCGGAACATTCCAAGATAAGTAATCGGCCGTATTGATAACTCCTGTTGTATGTCCTAAAGCTCTTGCAAGCATCCTTGCTACCTTTCCTGAATTGCTTGGATACGCTTTGTTTAAGTGATTTGCAACAAAAGAACCTCCAGTTTTAGCAAAATGCAAATATACAAAATCAGGTGTGATCAACATTTAATTTTCCTTCAGAATTATAAATCTTAGTAAGCTTAAGACTGATCTGAAAATAGTGGACTAGTACTGCTCGGCACAAATAACCCAACCATAATCCCTCACCCTAAATCCCTCTCCCGAAGGGCGAGGGACTCAAAATCGGCCTCCCCTTCGCCCTCAGGGAGAAGGGGTTGGGGGATGAGGACATAACGGTGGTGAAATTTACGCCACTGAGTACTAGTGTGTAATTCATTTATTAATCAGCAAAAAAATGTATTTTTTGTCTAGGTTTTGAGTGCCCGTTTTAATGAAATCTCCACTTTTGTAAAAGTGCTTGCAGAAGAGAAGTTATTGACGACATGTTCTCGAACCTGTTCACCTAGAGTTGGATTTTCCATTCTCCAGTTCAAGGTCTTTTCGAGTTTTATCGCTAAATCTTCAGAGTTATTTGCTTCAAACAATAACTCGCCAAATTTGCCAGAAAGAATCTCTGGTATTCCGCCTATGTTACTTGCTAAAACCGGAACTCCGCAGGCCATTGACTCAATGATAGAGCGGCCAAATGGCTCAGGGTAAATACTTGGCAGTACCGTTACATCACTTGCTTGATATAGCTTTAGCGGTTCATCCAGATGCCCAAGAAAAATAACCTTCTCAGAAATTTTTAAGTCGCTGACAAGTTGTTTGATAGAATCCTCATACTTCTTTCCTTCTCGCAAAGTATGAAAGCCACTGGGTAAGCCGGCGATTAAGAGTTTGATCTCTGAATCACAGCTTTGCAGCAATGCATTAAAAGCATTAATCAGTACAGATATCCCTTTGCTAGGTGACAGCCGACCTACGTAACTAATGGTTGGACATTCAGAATTTATCCCTAGTTCACCTTTCGCAAGCGTTATTGATGGATGAACTTTAAAACGCTCAATATCAGTACCATTTGGGACCACGCTAATATTTTCCGAAGGAATCTGAAAATGCTGGCACCAATTGCCCTTAAGGCTTTTAGAAATAGCGATAAAATGATTTATTTTTGAGATAGGCCAACGATCTTGTTTGTGAGCCGTCATTAACGGTGTGGCAGGTGTTCTTAGATGAATTACAGCAGGCGATCGCTTCAGAAAGGCCAAAAGAACAGCAAATAGGGAGCGCTGATGATCGCTGATATAGATCAAGCTTTCCTTTTCCCTTAGCTTTAATCTAGAGGACGCGTGGATTAACTGAAAAAGTATTTTTGCCAGGGATTTAAATACTTTTTTGCTCTGCAATCGACCTTCTTGGATATATATAGTCTCATGACAAAATTTCCGATATTCTGGCAAAAGATCCCCATGCTTAAAATAAATTAGACTAACCGTATGGCCTAGCTCAGATAATCCTTTCGAGACTTCCAGCGTGCTAAGAGGCTGTCCTCCCTTACGAGAAAATGGGAAAGGTTCTAAAACAATTACGTGCATAATTTAAACTTTGATTTAATCAAGTCTATAAACCCATCACTTGCATGTATTGAGCTGAAGAAGCTTCCGTACCGAAATCACTCGCTCTTGTGCGCAGCAAGTCCTTGTCAACCTCACTAGAGAGGGCGGTACGCATTGTCTCTGAAAGGGCTAAAGCATCTCCTACAGGGGTTAGCCACCCATATTTTCCATCCTCCAGTATTTCTGAAGGCCCGTGATCGCAATTTGTAGAAACGATTGGGCATCCACAGGCTAAAGCTTCAATTAAGACTGTTGGCAAAATCTCCCAAATGGAAGAAAGAACCAAGAGTCTTGCATGGCTCATATATGAATATGGATTATCGGTAGCACCCGCCAAACAAACACAATCTTCTAACTTGAGTTGTGCGATCAGCTCTTCTAGAGATTTACGTAAACTACCTTCTCCCAAAATTAGAAGACGGGCATCTTGATGCTGACGCAAGTCATAAAATGCTCGAATTAGGGTGAAGTAATCCTTCTGTTTCTCTAATCTGCCAACCGCCAAAATAACTGGAGGCTCATTGATGCTAAACCATGGATGATTGGGAGCCTGTCGAGATTGAATAAATAACTCATCATTAACAACCGGGTTGTAAATAACTTTGATTTTTTCAGGCTTAATTCTCTTCTTCTCTTGGAGCTCTTTAGCTATGCCTGAAGACACAGCTATTGTGCAACTTGCCATAGGATAAAAACGCCGCATAATTGCTGGCATCAGTCGATCTAATGTGGAGTTTTTTTTCTTGGCTTTACCCGGCTCACTTTCAACAGCGATAAGCCTATCTAGGGGCAGTGTATGTTCTGCCAATATCAACAATATTCTTCTTTGGGATAAAATCTTTGCAATTACAGTAAAAGCATTAGCTGCTGGCAATCGTGAGACAACAATGTCTGGTTTACTCTTTTGGAAGTAAGCCACCAAATGCATTGTTAGTCGGACCAAATATTTTAGGCGATGTTCTAATTTCCCTACTCCTAGATCTATTAAGCGACTTCTAGCAGGTAGCTTCAATAAGGTCGAATCTGATGTGTTAAGTGGAACAAGCTCCATTAGCACATTGGTGTCTGCAGCAAGTTTTTGCATTAATCTAAGATTATTCTTCTCTATTCCACCAGCGATGGCATAGGGAACTAAAAAGGCAATTTTTTTCTGCTGCTGCATAAACTTATCGCGTTTTCGAGATACCTATTGATTCAAGGCTTTACTAAGAGGCTGTTCAAGAATTTTTCAAGATTCTTTTTAAAACGTCAATTCCTCAATACTTTGTGTTAGGGTTCCAGGAGCCTAAACTGGTTTCTTAAAAATTGTCTTGATCTTTTCAGAATGACTTCCAACACCATTTAAGACAGGTTTTTAAATAATTCATTTTTACTTGGCCACACCTTTTCCGGTGTTGACAAACGGGCTCATAAAACTCCCCCAATAAAATTCCCAAAACACGCTTAGATCCAGTTCTGAATCAATGCGATTTCGGTATTTAAGCCAATGCACAACAATTCGCCTTAGATTACCTAATAATATTTTAAAAAATAGCACTAATGACTTTTGAGGGCTAGCATTAATGCACTTTAATTGATATGTTGCGAGCCCACAACCTTTGGAAAGTTTGGTCAAGTACTGTTTTTCGAATCGACTGGCAGGAATTTGGTGATGTGTCTTAAGTTCAGGATTGTATAAGATCTTCCAGTTGCCCTGATAAATGTGAATAAGTGGTTCGTAGTCATCACCTTGGATAAATAATCCTGGAATTTTTCCTGTCAGGTTCGGCTTCTTGGGAACATTTTCCGTCCAGGCTTTTTTGCGCACCACAAGCGATGCACCGGGTGGCAGATTGAGGTTCTCTGGCTCAAACTCTTTTATTTTTGGCCCGTGATCGCGGATTGCCAAAAATGCCTTAATTTTCTCAAATCCTTCGGGAGGAGGTGATTCATATTGGCCATAAATTCGACCGCTAAAAGCACCTGCCTCAGGATGATTTTGGCTAAAACTTACGGCTTCTGAGAGCCAGTTTTCTTCAGGCAGATTGTCATCATCTAGAAAACCAATCAACTCACTGTCAGCCTCTTTTATTGCTTTTTGGCGAGCAAATGCTGCACCTTGACGAAGCTCAAAACAGTAACGTAGAGGTATTTCAGATGACCATTTTGACTGGTATTTTTTAATGACTTCAACAATATTGTCCTGACTATTGTTGTCTACGACCAGAACTTCCCAACGCAGATTGGTAGCCTTGACTTGTGCTTTGAGATGCTCTAAAACTAGCCCGATTCGACCTGCACCGTTGTAGGTCGGGATGGCAACAGTAATATCGAAGGCTTGGTCAGCGTTATTAGGTTCAAGCATTGAACTGCCCAAGGGGTTTCTCGTTAGCACTAGATTGTTCCTAATGTACCCATGCTCCACCCTAAAATTTGACTAGGTTTTGTGTTTTGCCTGAGCAACTCCCTTGCAGGTGCGGAAAACTACGCCGATTCAAGAATGAAGTGCAACACCTAGAAGTCTTTTTCATGAAGACCCATAGGGATAGTCTGATGTCTACCACAACAAGCAGGCATCCCCATAAGCTATGCCCAGCTTCGTCTTGCGGAGCGCATCAGACTGCATCATCTCCCTAGAATGGAGCGCTCCAAGAGCGCGATCTCACGAGAGTTGAGGCGCAACCGCTTTGACCAGGCCTCATATTTGCCCGACATCGCTCACCAGAAAATGCAGATTCGACGGCAGCACTCTAAGCAACCTTTCATGAGCGTCAGTCTCTCAACCATCAAACAACTCAAGCAACGGCTGAATAAGTATCACAGCCTAGAACAAATCTGTGGACGGCTGAAGCGAGAAGGTTGAGCAGACCTCAGCCATGAAACCCGCTATCAAATGATTTATGCCAATCATCAAAGTTTAGGGACGTACCAACGCTATCTCAGACAGGGGCATAAGCAGCGACAACGCCGTAAAGGCATCAAGGCTAAGCGTGGTGTCCAGACCGTGTGGGCATTGAACATCGCCCAGCCATCGCCGATTTGAAGCGTGAGATTGGTCACTGGGAGCGTGACACCGTGATTGGGGCCAATCATGCGGTGATTGTTACCCATATCGACAAGGCTTCTAAGTTCTTGTTGGCAGGTTTGGCGAAGAACAAGACTGTCCAGCACATCAATCAGGTCATCCTCAGACTCTTTGAACCCATTGCAGAGCCCTTCAGGCACACGATGACTTTGGCAATGGCAAAGAATTCAGTGGCCATCAACGACTGGCAGAAGCGTTAGGACTCAGTTGTTTTTTTGCCAATTCCTATCATTCTTGAGAGCGAGGCTTAAACGAGCATACGAATGGTCTGAAGCTATTTTTATTGTTGTGAACAACAAAACTCAATGCTATGACATCATTTTCATTGTCATGAATAAACTCGTTTTCATCAAGCACCACCCATCCTAGGCGGGTAGGGAGTTTTAACTCTAAATATCCTTGCCTCAACATAGATAGCTAGAGAATTACTCCTGAAATCATGAGCGCTAGAAAAGAAAAGATGAGGCTTAGATAAACTCCTATTTTATTTTCTCTTTCTGCAGATATTTATTTAAACTTAGCTGAATTCTAGGACTCAATAAGTTAGTTTCCTTTCTGTTTTACCTATAAATCTGCCGAAAAACGCCTTGCTGGCCAATCACCATATCTCTAACCATTTCAAAAACCCACTTATGCAACACTCGATTGGGTTGCAACGCCCATTGCTGACATTGGCTAAGCACATCAATCTTGGCCGCAGCCTGATCGGGCTTTTTGAGTAACCAACTGGCCATGGGGTGCTCCCACTGTTCTAAAAAGGCATTGAGTAAATCGCGATCGCCCGCACTCAACGGCACCTTGGCCTGCTGGGTCACAGATCGCTTCGCCCCAGTGGGTTTACGTTTGGTCGAGAGGGTCTGGGTTGGGACCGTCAGCCATGAATCGGCTAACACCGGGGCGACTGTAGATAGGCTGGGGTTGGCACCAGGCATCAGGGGATGATCCTCTAACTCAGCGCCAGTTTGGTCAGCGAGATAGGCCGACAAATCCTCAAAAAAGGGATGGACAATCTCTCGCTCCACCACCGTCGCTAAGGGTAGAGCTGCAGGGGAGTAATCGAGATGTTGCCCCGTGACTTGGGCCAACATCTCAGCTTGCTCGTAGGCGGTATAGAAATCTTGCTGACTGTCGGACTGCAGGCAAAACCAAAGACTGTCCCCGACGGTTTGTCGCACCTGCTGCTGGAGTTGCGTTGCCGCCTCAGCCGATAGGGGCTCCAGGGTGGGCGGTGGCTCAATGTTGACTTTGGCCGATGGCTTCTTCGCGGTAGAGGCGGTTTTACCCGTCGGTTGTGGCGTTGGAGTAAGTTCGGGGGGATCGCTGAGCTGTCGTTCAAGCAGCGCGATCTGTTCCGTCAGGGTGATGATTTGTTGAGCCTTTTGCTGCTGTTCCGCCTGCTGGGCTTGGGCTGTGGCTTGTTGTTCCGCAGCCCGTTGACTGAGCTGTGCTTCTAGCTGCGTGACTTGCTGGGTCAGAGTGGCAACCTGCTGGTTCTTTTGGTGAACTTCCTCGTGTTGAACGCTTTGGGATTGCACCTGTTGGTTGAGCCGCTGTTCTAGCTGAGCGATCTGTTGGGTGAGATCCGCAATTTGCCGATCCTTTCCTTGCAGATCTGGGTTAGGACTGACGGGAGCTGAGTTGAGCGCCTGCTGCAGCTGCCCTTCCAGTTGCATGATCTGTTGATTGAGGGCGGCAATCTGCTGATCTTGTCGCGCAATCAGAGCGATCTTGTCCTGCAAGAGCACCGTCTTTTGACTCAGCTCCAAGGCATTTAGGCCCGCCCGAATCAAGTTGAAATAGTAGGCTTCTCCCACATCCACGGGACGCGGCGATTGGTGGGGTAGGCTCAGATACCCCTGGCGCTCGGCCAACATCACCCCTAGGGTTTCACCCTCAGCATTGCTGATTTGCAGGGCCTGCCCCTGGGAAATGATGGCGGTGTAGGCACGCCGATTGTAGAAAAACGTGGTCTGGGTTTGATCGCCACTCAGATCGAGGCCAGCACTGGAAAATTGCTCAGAGGTGACCGTTGGCGTTTTAGGCTTTGGGGGTTGCTCCGCAACCTTTTGGGGAGCAGTCTTCGGGATTTCGAGGGGCAGCTTTAAGGTGGCGGCGGTAGCAGTTGTAGCCGCCTGGGTGGAGGTGGCCGCCTGGGTGGGCGCGGCTTGCGGTTTGGGCGTAGCCGCTTTTGGGGTGGCGGGCTGGGGCAATCGCACCCCCAACAATTCCAGCTGCAGGGTGCGCTGGCCTTTCCATTCGTTTAGCTTCAGGGTGTAAGCAATATCGACGCGGTTGGGTAACGGGCAGTAATGGCCCCAGCGCCAAGCGATCGCTTCCACATTGCCGCCATCATCTTCCGCCACGGTCAGCTTCAGATGGGCGCGGGTTTTGCCAATCGCCTTTTGCTCCACCACCCGCACATTCGGCGTCCAAAACACCGGCTCCGAGTTGCCGATACCGCAGGGATGGAGGCGATCGATTTGCTCTAGCAGATCAAAATCCAGGTCTGCCAACTTGGCCCGCACATCTACTGTCACTAAAGGTTTCAGATGCTCGGGAGCCAACACCTGGTTGGCATAGTTGACCAGGCGAGATTTCACCTGACGCAGATGCTTCGCCGGGAAGGTAAAGCCCCCCGCCGCCCGGTGCCCCCCGTACTTGGTCATCAGATCATCGCAAGCCTGCAGCCCCTCAAACACATTGAACTCGCGAATGCTGCGGGCCGAACCGCGAATCTCTTTTTGTGCGTCATCCTCGTAGGTGCCAATCAGCACCGGCACGCCGTAGCGCTCTACCAGGCGGGAGGCGACAATGCCAATCACCCCATGGTGCCAGTTGGGCTGAATCACCACCAGCACCCGATCGCGCTGCAGGTCCACCTCCCCTGAGTTTTTGTGGGCTTCACACCAGGCGATCGCTTCTTCCTCGATGCGATCGCACATCTCACGGCGGGCTTGGTTGGTCTGCTCACACTGCATGGCCCGCTCTAGGGCCTTGCCCACATCGTCGCTGATCAGCATCTCGATCACCGTCTGGGGATCGCCAATGCGCCCGACGGCATTAATGCGGGGACCGAGGCGAAACCCAATGTCCTCTGGCTTCAGGGCCTGGTCTTGCTCACCCAACCCCGCCACCTGAATCAACGCCTGCACGCCGATAATCCGAGACTTGGGCAACAGCCTTAACCCCCGGCGAATCCAGCGGCGGTTCACCCCGGTCAGAGGAGCCAAGTCGGCAATGGTGCCGAGGGTAAACAGTTCTAGCAGGGGGCCAGTCAGGTTTTGGGTCTGCCCTAGGGCCTGGGCCAAACAGACCGCCAGAATGTAGGCGACTCCAACTCCTGCTACGCCCCGGTAGGGAGAATCCGCCGCAATCAGCTTGGGGTTCAAGATCGCATTAGCGGGGGAGATCTCGGGGGGCACAACGTGATGATAGGTAATGATTAAGGTCATGCCCAGCTCTCGGGCATAGGCACCCGACTCGC
>JBHJIP010000084.1:0-42106 GCA_050043365.1 Leptolyngbyaceae cyanobacterium | reverse complement strand
CGCCACGTTAGCCACTGCAAGCGCCCCGGCCAGCGAGCGGCGGCAATCCCTTGAGTCATGTCCTGGTCTGAGCTCACCCAAATTTGCCGGGTTAGAATCCGCAGCGCGGCAATAGCTAGGGCGACGTTAATGTACTGATATTGACCTTGCAGCGGCAATGGCAGGGTGAGGGTGGCGTATTGAGCAAGGCCAGGACTGATGGCTAAGGCGGCCTTGGGGTAAGTGGCTGGGCAACCCAGCGTCTGTATGCGCTGCTCAACGACCGATTGAGCTTCAGGGGGGAGCGGCCCAATCACAGCTGGACAATGGGCCTTTAAGATACCGGCTTTTTCTCGGGCAATGTCGGCCAAGGTCGGTCCCAGTCGCTGCCAATGCTCCCGACTGAGGGAGGTGATGATACTCACCAAGGGGCGATCGCACACATTAGTGGCATCTAACCGCCCGCCTAGGCCCACCTCAATCACAGCAATATCAACCTGAGCTTGGGCAAAGTAGAGCCAAGCCGCTGCGGTAATCACCTCAAACTGCGTCGGAGAGTCGGTATGGGGATCAATGGCAGACTCTACTTGTACCAGGATGGCCTCTAGCTCAGTTGGAGAAATGGGTTGATTATTGAGGCAAATGCGTTCGCACCAGCTCACGAGGTGGGGTGAGGTATAACGTCCGACCCGATAGCCTGCTTGGGCTAAGACTGCAGAAAGGTAGGCGCAGACCGACCCTTTGCCATTGGTGCCGCCCACATGGATGATGGGAACTCGCTCCTGGGGATTGCCCAGGGCCTGAAGGAGAATACGAATTCGCTCTAGACCTAAATGCACCCCAAATCGGCCATAGCTGGTTAGCCGCTCAGCTATCACGTGATCAGCCAGGGTGGAGGGAAAGTTCATCAGAAAAAATTGTTGCAAATACAACCCCCCAGGCACAGAGCACCCAGGGGATTAAATCGGACTAACAATGGTAAACCCAGGGGGGTGCCATCAACTCCAGTGAAAGCCTTGCTGAGCACACATAATCACGCCCATTCCCATATTGCGGCCAAGGGCGGTAACCACAGCAAAACAAGGACTCTGGCTTCAATTAACGGTAACCCTTAGACCGCCTCAGTATTAATTTCACCGGTTCGAATCCGAACGATACGATCAACAGGGGTAATGAAGATTTTGCCATCGCCAATTTCGCCTGTGCGGGCAGCAGCAGTAATCTTATCGACCACCATATCGACTTGCTCATCATCGACCACGATTTCGAGCTTCAGTTTTTGCAAGAACTCAACCGTGTATTCTGAGCCCCGATAGCGTTCCGTTTGGCCCTTCTGACGACCAAAACCACGAACCTCCGAGACCGTCATTCAAACAACCACTGCAATCACTAAGGCGATTATGACCTCGTCGAGCGTAAAGGGGCGAATAATTGCTTCGATCTTTTTCATACGTTGTGCATGACCTCCCTACGGTGCGTGGCCCAGTAGCGTTTCAGCCCTACCGCTATCAAGGCTGTCTGAACCATACTTTAGCTTGAAGCCGACCCTTATAAACGCGAGACGCGCTGTTAATAAGCGGTGTAACGCTGGGTCAGTATTGTCGCGCCCGCCCAAATCATACTGCCAAGGGTTATACCGTTCCACACCCAGGGGGCTGCGTTTCATGATTTGTCGTCAGTGCAGGGTTAACTGACGGTTGGTGATTGAATGGGCTTAGCGGTTGAGTAGCGGCCGCATAATCAAAAAACCGGCTCCAAAGGCCGTGAAGATCACCAACAAAATGGTGGTTACTAACCAAAGATTACTCAGATCTTGAGGGCGCGAGTTGCCTTTATTTAGGCGTCGAGGTAACTCGGGTTGCTCTGTAAATAAGCGAGGCTGACGTTTGGGTGACGTTTCGGGGCGTTCCCTGGATTGAATAGCCTTAGTTTGGGGACGAGGCTTCGGAATTGACACCAGCGCACTGGGCATGGCTTCGGGGTACTTAGCCTCTGAATCCAAGTCTATGGATTCGCTGGAGTTACCTTCTTCTTCCGAGATACCCGCAAAATGTCCGAGTTGTTCGGCGGACTGAACAAAGCGCTGAATCTCGTGGCGCAGAGCCTGGTTGTGTCGCGAGAGCTGCTTATTTTGGCGGTGCAGGGCGTCTACCATCGCCTTTGTGGTCTGTAACTCGGTCGAGAGTTCTCGATAGACCGACAAGGGAACAGAGGGGGCATAGCCATTGCTATGGGGACTTTCCGAGCTTCCTTCCACAGGTGCGGCGTAGGGTGTTGTGTCAGCCTTAGGCGGGGGGGTCATAGGTTCAAAAGTCACTTACTAATCACACAGGACTGCTCATGAAATCAACGCTGGAGAGCAGGAGGCTCAAGAGATAGGCAAATTCGATGGGCTGTGAGACCTGTATTCGCCAAAAGGGTAGTGCAAATTAGCGGAACTGGCACAGCCTGGGGCAAGAAAATCATCAAGATACGGGGTGAAATCGTTAGGGCGTGTGGACAATTAATAACGAAACCCTGACTGGGTGGGCATGACCACGCCCGCTTTACTGAATCAGGCTAGGGGCTGTAACTCTCTCATATCAGGAAGTCTGACCTTGATTGTCCACAGCCCCCAGTTGTTCAAACTAGGGCGTTTCGGTGGGGCGGGAATCTGCTAAAGCGGTCAGGTTAGGGAGAACTGCGTTGAATTTCGCCGGTGGAAACACTTTGGTTGACGGCAACCCGAGTTCTAGTTGAGCATGGGCGACGCTCCTAGAGGACTGGTCTAGCCCCTTCGGAGCGGCTATGCCAACGACCCTCGGTTCTGGTTCGGTGGTGTCTAAACTTAAGGGACCCACTAAGGGTTCACCATGGGGCGAAATTGCCTCGGGCAGTTCTGGCTCAATTGGTTCATGAACCTTTTGGTCAGGAAAGGGCTCACTCACCGATTCAGCATCCACGGGTTCATCAGCATCGCCCTGGCCTTCGGAGAGGGTTTCAGCCGATTCGGATGTGGGCAGTACCGAAGTGGTGGGTGCTGGGTCTGGAGGGAAGGAGGATTCCACTTCTGGAATGGGGGCAAATTCTTCCGCAGGTCCAGTTTTAGGCCCCCACTCTTCTAGGTCTGTCATGTCTAGATCAGGGGCTGACTGCTCACGTTCTGAGGGAGAAGTCACCTTAGGCGCAACCTCTAATATTCCGGGGGCTGATGTTCCGGGGGTCTGTTCTGCTGGGGTCACAAAGGAACCGTCGGGTGCGGTCGGCGCGTCCTCTGGGGTTGCGGTGACACCAGGGCGAATATCCAGCACCATCACCGGTTCCATAGGGACGGGGAAGGGCTGAGAGATGGCCTGAATTCTTTGCAAAATAGCATCCGCTTTAGCACCCACAGCCTGGTGGGGTTGGCCTTCGTGGACCACAACGGGCAATAGTTCCACCTTCATTTGGCGATCGCTCAGCGACACTTTTAAAACTGCCGTTTCATCAGCCTCCTGATCACCCGTTGATCTAAAGACCAAATCCCCCAGAGAGTAGGCGATGGGACGGCCCCGATAAATTTCAGTGCCCTGCAACTGCTCAGGATGGTGACCGATCACCACATCTGCGCCCTGATCGATGGCGAGACGGGCTAAGTTTGTTTGCCAATCAGCAGGTTCTTCGGCTAAATCCGCTTGCCAGCGATAATTCACCACCAGCCAATCCACTTCATCGCGAATGGCGCGAATGTCTTCGACCAGATTCTGTTTCACGAGGGAATTGATCCCGCCGATGTCGCCATAGGCTTGGGCAAAATCTGCTTGGTTGTAGCTCAGGTAGGCAATGCGCTGCCCCTTGACATCTAAGATCTCAGGGCGACGGGCCTCGCGCTCATGGCGACCTGCACCGATGCGGTATATGCCGTGGCGGTCTAGGGTCTCTAGGGTTTCTGACAGCCCTTGAGCCCCGAAGGTCATGGTGTTTTCGCTGGAGAGGTCAACAATATCGACTCCCCCAGCCTTGAGTAGGTTGATGGCGTCGGGGCGCTGTCGTTGAATAAAGTCTTCTTCGAGGGAGGTGCCGGCGATCGCCAGCGGGTTATTTAGGCTTACCATCGCCACATCGGCCTGTTGATAGGCGTTGACCCCTGCTAAGAGCTGCTGATCAGGGGTGAGATCGCGGTAGGGCAAATCATCTAAGGTGACATCACCGCCAAAAACCAAGGTTACGGTTGGGTCTGGGTTGGTGATCACCTCATGGGGAATAACGGCAACGGGTTCTAAAGCGGCACTCACCACTCGGGGGCGATCTTCAGCACGGGCAGGGTGAGATACGGTGAGAGCCTCAGTGGCGGGTTCTTGAGGCGACACGGTGAATGGGGCTGTCACCTGGCGTTGGAAGGGCAGGGATGGCCCGGTGCTACCTGATAGCACTACCTCAACGGCACAACCCAAGATGAAAGCAGCAACCGCTGAGCCTGACAGCATAAAAGCGCGCAGGGTTTTGAGGGCAGGACGCTGCTGGAGGTGCCGAGGCCGAAAAGATTGTCTAGGACGATTGAGACGTGGGGGCAGTGGTGAAGTCGCCGAAGGGTGCTGCCTTAAAGCTGGGGTGAGGACCCGTATCCGGCGGTCATATTGATTATGGGTTTGGCCAATGGGGCGCATGACCAAGTGAATTCCCTCAATTAGGGGGGAGTCGAGTTGCCAAATACGATGACAAATGAAGCGGCTCAGGTGCTCAAACTCGGGGGGGTGCTCAAACTCCACGCGTAAGTAAAGGCAACCGGGCCGTTCAGCTTGGACCTGCACATAAAGCTGATGGGGCGCGAGGGGTTGGTTGAGCCAGAGGGCGATCGCGCGAAAATGTCCTGCAGCGGCCTCAGCCTTCAGGGCGGTGGATCGGGACGCGTCCAAAGTAGCGCTCATCTTACGGTATGCCTCGTTTTCAAGGAGAGCGGCAGATGCAAACCACACCCAAGTTTGTAAGCCTAAGTTTTTACCGCAGTGCAAACTACGGGTTTGGATATAGCTAGGGTTTAGTAACCCTCAAGCGTCAGTTGGAACCTAAGCGCCATTGATGATAACAGCGAATTTATCGAACAACACTGGTTTATCAACAGAAATACGGTGATTTTTGGATAAAGTTTGACAATTTCATCGCTGGTGCAATTACGGGGGCTCCGATGGCATCATAAATAACCCTTCGGCCCTAGGGGCTATCATTAATTAAAACTAGGATTCTTGTGGTGCAATGGTTACAGCCCCTAACAATATTATAGGGGCGGGCGCGGCAATACTTTCCCAGTAAGGCTTTCACCCGGTGTTGATAACGCGACCTAAGCCATCCACCGCAATTGTTGGGTTTTGACCGGGGAAACAAAGTCGCGATTTTCATCCTGCGATCGCTGGTATTCATTTTTGAGTTGATAGTACCAGCGGGCCAGGGTGTCAGAGTCTTTGATTAATCGCAGAACGGGATCATGCTTTAAACCTACCTGTTGCTTGATGACCACGTCTCGATCTTGCCCCAAAAAACTGGGGATCATGTAAGTCAAAATCGGTTTTAAAAGAAAGCCCCAAGGAATATCCCAGTAAAACTGAAAGGTAACTTCTGTTTCCGTATCGGATAGGGGCGTCATGGCCGTCAAATTCACGGCTCGATACTTGGCCGTCGTAGTTTCTTCGGTGCGGATGCCAGGGAGATAAAAGCGAATTTCATTGTCTGGAATGCCGCCGATCAACCAATAACCACGTCCCATGTTCGCCATGTGATGCTTACGCATGGTGAACCCATAGGGCGACGGATCAAACCACTTAATCTCCGGATTAAGCGCCTCATCTCGCCACCACCAAGCCCGATGCACAAAGGGGGAATGGGCTGGATCCATCAAGCCCACCACGGCATGGTCAATAAAACAGGGAAAGGTGACGGTGTAAGAAATTTTGGGTTGGGCATCATCTGGAAATCCAGGCACCCTGGGTACGTCAAACCGAGGGGGACGGGCTTTGCGATTGCCCTCCGGCAAATAAATCCACAGATTGCCTTGAACTTCCTTAACCTCGTAAGCCTGCACGTTAAAGCGACTGAGGTCCATCTGCTGATCGTCCATCAGCGAGGGAATTTCAGTACAGTGCCCCTCGGGGTTGAAGCGCCAGCCGTGATAGCAACATTGCACATCCTCACCATTGAACCAACCGCAGCTCAAGGGTACGGCGCGATGAGGGCAGAGATCACGAATGGCAAAGGCGCGTCCTGCTTGGGTACGCCCCAACAAGATCGGCTCGTTAACGAGGGTTTTTGCCTGCATCTGCCCCGCTTTGAGCGCTGTGCTGGGCATGGCGTAATACCAAATGTTACGCAGCAGCAGAGTATTCGAGGAGGCGGTCGCCACGGTTTTGACTAGTCTTGTTCAGTAAAGCACCCCATACTCTACCAGAACGTCCCCGCTTGAGTAGGTTTTCTGCTGCAGCGCCCGCAGTTGACTCGCGGCCAGCAACGCGATCTCCTTTGCTGGCGAACTCCCAGGGGCAATCATCCACATATCAGCCCTAAGGGCTATCGGTGCCGACGGGGGCGAGCGCCTCTTCCGTGGCAGCGGGCATTGTCGGGGTTAGGGTCTCAGCCGCATCCTCTCGATAAATCGCTAAGTCAAACCAGAACGTGGTGCCCACTCCGACTTCGCTAATCAAGTGGGTCTGGCTGCTGTGCTTTTCAATGATGTTTTTGACAATCGAAAGGCCCAGCCCAGTGCCCTCTAAGGTATGTACCCGATTTTCTACTCGGAAAAAGCGATCGAAGATGGCCTGCTGATCCTCCTGAGCAATGCCTGCTCCAGTATCGGCGACCTCGATCCGCACGTAGCTTACGCCAGCGTCTGGAGAGTCTGCATCCGGGGGTGTTAGAGGAAAACGATAGGCTCGGATGGCAACGCGGCCTTCTGCCTGGGTGAATTTCAGGGCGTTGCCAACTAAGTTGACAAAAACCTGCAGCAGCAAATCATAGTTGCCGCGTAGGGAGGGTAGCTCCGACTCAATGTGATGCTCTAGGGTGATTTGCTTATCCCGAGCGTTGAGCTGATAGGTGCGCAGGGTCTGCTCAATCGGTTGAGAGACATCCACTGCGTCAAATCGATAGCGGCGATTGGACTCTAATCGAGACAAGTCCAAAACGTCATTAACCAGCCGGGTGAGGCGATCGGTTTCGTGATTCGCGGTCTCTAAGAACTCGCGTCGCTCTTCTTCGCTGAGTTCTTCGCCATACTCGTTCAGGGTTTCAATAAAAGATTTGATGTTGAACAATGGCGTGCGCAGCTCGTGGGACACGTTACTAATGAATTGACTCTTGGCCTCGTTTAAGGCCACCTCGCGGGTAATGTCCTGCACGGTTATGGCAATGCCTTTGACATTTTCCCTAGCCTGATCGAGCACCGTATTCAGCAGCACACGCAAGGTGCGGGGGGTGGGCTCTGGGACGTTGACGCGAAATTCGGTAACCTCCGTTTCCCCGGAGACGGCCAGAAAGAGGGGGCGGGTGATTTTGGTCCGCATGGCCATGGGAAAGTGCTCTAGGGCACTTGCGCCAGACAGGTCTTTTTTATCCCAGCCAAATAGGCGACGAGCGGTGGGGTTCACTAAGACCATTTGCATTTCGGTATCAATCAAAATCGCCCCATCTGCAATGGTAGAAACCAAGGTTTCCAGCTTGGCTTTTTCGGCGGTGAGTTCTTCGATATTTTGCTCTTCATAACGCTCTAGGCGTTCCGCCATGTCGTTAAAGCTGACGATGAGTTCACCCAGCTCACCCCCCAGGGGCAGATCAATGCGCTGCTTAAAGTTGCCGGTGGCAATATTGCGTACCCCAGTCAACAATTCTTTGATGGGCTGGGTAATGGTTAAGGCATTGAAGACGGCCCCTAAAATCACCATCACCCAGATCGAGACAAAGACGGCAACGGTGACATCACGGGTGAGGTGGGAAGAGGCCACCACTGTGGCATTGGGATTAATGCCTAAAGCCAGAATGCCGAGATACTTGCCGTCGTAGTTGAGGGGCACAAAAACATCAGTCACTTCACCGCCAGGGGTTAGATGCTGACGAACGAAGGGAAGCTCGGCATTTCTGGCATATTCAGGCGGCAACTGCATGCGCCGCCTCAGGGTGAGCGAGTTTTGAACGGCAGCCTCAGAGTAGGGAATGCCGAAAAAGATGGAGCCATCTTCATCGGCATAAAGCATGTAGCGAACGCTTGAGGTGCTCTGGTAGAAACTGTAGGAGAACCGCGCCAGGTCACGGCGATCGTCTTGGGCGACAAGGGGCGCAACGTTAGCGGCAAGTAATAGACCTAAATCCCGGCCAAATCGCGTGTCGTTGAGACGGGCATCATGCTGAATAGAGTTGACGGCCCAAAAGGTGAGTGCGCTCATCAGCAGAGAAACCACCAGGGTGATTCCTGCCATCAAGCGCGTTTGCAGGGTGAAATCTCCCCACCACTGGGCCATTAATACACGTAGATCAGTCAGTAGCTTAATCAAACCTGTCACTGCCAGGAGACCCTGCTGGGATGAAATGCGCTTAAATCGGCTCACTCGACGCTATGGGGCGCGTCATCAATTACTTACGAAAGCCTTGCTTGGCAAGTTGACCGCGCCCTTTCCTATATTATTGACAGGGGCTGTAACCGTTGCACCACAAGGGTTCTCAGTTTAGTTGATGACAGCCCCTAGATCGCTAGGTGCCGTTGTCATTTCTTATTGTGACACGGTTGCTGTGCATCTCTGAATTGGCCAAAGCCACTATTCGGCTGCAGGGGTTTGGATTCGAAAGCCAATATCGCGGCGGTAATAACACCCCTCAAATGTGACTTGAGCGATCGCCTCATAGGCTTGAGCCAAGGCTTCGTTAAAGCTATCTCCCTGGGCCATAACCCCCAGTACTCGCCCGCCATTGCTGACCAGTTGCCCTTGCTTGACTTGGGTTCCACTGTGAAAGATCACGGCTCCAGCCTCTTCAGCTTTGTCAAGACTGCTAATGGGGAGTCCTTTGGCATAGCTGCCGGGATAGCCCTCTGCTGCAGCTACAACACAGGCCGCAGACTGAGGCTGCCATTCAATCGGGGGTAGCTCGGCGAGACGCTGTTCAATACAGGCCAGCAAAATTTCATCTAAGGGGGTTTCGAGCAGGGGCAAAACCACTTGCGTTTCTGGATCCCCAAAGCGGCAGTTGAACTCAATCACCATTGGGTCACCGCTGGGGGTAATCATTAACCCTGCATAGAGCACGCCTCGATAATCAATGCCGCGCTTTTGCAAAGTCGCGATCGCCGGTTCCAGAATCGTGGTTTGAATACGGTCCAATAATTCTGGCGACACGATGGGCGTGGGTGCATAGGCCCCCATCCCGCCTGTATTAGGACCGGTATCTCCTTCGCCAATTTGTTTATGGTCTTGGGCAGGCAGCAAGGGTCGAATGGTGTGGCCATCGGTCACGGCCAGCACAGATACCTCTTGGCCGGTCAAAAAGTCTTCGACCACCACCTGTCGCCCTGCTGCCCCAAACTGCCCCCCAAAGGCAGCTTTAATCGCATCAATGGCTGCTTCCAACGTTTGGGCAACGGTGACCCCCTTGCCAGCGGCTAGACCGTCGGCTTTGATGACGATCGGCGCGCCTTGGCGCTGCACATAGGAAATCGCAGACTCAGCTTCGGTAAAGACGGCTGATTGAGCGGTCGGAATCTTAGCTTCAGCCATCAGGGCTTTAGCCCAAGCCTTACTCGCTTCGATTTGGGCACCGACTTGGGTCGGACCAAAAACCGCTAGCCCTTCGGCTTGCAAGCGATCAGTGATGCCGTCAGCCAAAGGCTGCTCAGGACCGACAACCACTAGAGCTAGGTTATTAACCAAGGCCACTCGGGCAATGCCCTCGACGTCATCTAGGGTGAGGGCAACGTTGCGACACCCCGGTAGCGTCGCTGTACCACCATTGCCTGGGATGCAGACCACTTCCTCAATGCGAGGAGACTGTAGCAATTTCCAGGCCAGAGCATGCTCCCGTCCCCCACTCCCTAACACCAACGCTTTCACAGGTATTTGCAGCCTCAGATTTACAAACGAGATATCGATATGATTCCACGTCGCCCTGCTAATCATAGGGAAACAAGGACAGTTTTGGGGCAAACTAACCTTATTCCCACAAAACTCATAATTCAAGCCACAATAGGAGCTATGAGCAACAGGCTTGAGGGCTGCATCACCCGTCTGTAAACCCCATCAGAATTGACCGGATTCGCTACTTAACCGTTTGGATTAATAACTGTAACAACGGCGCTGTAACAACGGCGCTGTAGCAACAGCTAAAGGCGTGACTTCAAACTGAGTCAACCCGAAAAAGCCCCGACATCGGCGAGGCTTTTTTTGCATGGTTGCACCAAAAGTCACTCTTAATCCTGTTCCTGAACGTGACGCTGGGTTGTTCGATATCACCATTTACCACTATGACTGAGCGATTACGGTCTCAAACTGACCGCCCTGCTTCTTCAGAGCCGCTACCGTCAGAGGGGCAAGGTGAGGCTACCCTGCGCCAAGAAGTCATATCTCTGCGTCAAGAGGTTTTAGAATTACGGGCGACCTTGCGCGATCGCACCGTTGCCTTAGAAGAGGCCCGCACTGCTAATTGCGATTTAGAGCGACGATTTACCGAGCAAACTGCAGCCCTGCGGGAGTCCAATGACACCTTAGTCTCAGAAATTGTTGAGCATAATCAGGCCGAAGCCGCCTTGAGATCGGCGCGGGACCAACTCCAGGCCATTCTGGATGCGGTGCCGGGTATCGTCTCCTGGATTAGTGATGATCTGCGTTATTTGGGGGTGAATAAGCACCTGGCTAAAACCTTCAACATGCCGGTGGAAGCGTTCACTGGCCAAGACATTGGCTTCCTCCATACCAGTCGAGAATTCATCAATTTCGTCCAAGACTTTTTCCAGAGCAGTCAGCAAGAAGGGTATCGGGAAATTGGTGCCCATGTGGGGGGCTCCCAGCGACGCTTTCTGATCGTGGCTCAAAAGTATAACCAGGGCAAAGCGGCCTTTACGGTAGGAATTGATATCACCGAGCGCAACCAAGCTGAAGAGGCATTGCGTCAGGCCGAAGCTAAGTATCGCAACATCTTTGAGAACACCGTTGAAGGGATCTTTCAAACTACCCCCGACGGCCATTATTTGAGCGCGAACCCGGCTCTAGCCCGCATTTATGGCTACGCCGATCAAGATGAAATGATGGTGAGTATTACCAGCATTCAGCAGCAGCTTTATGTTGAGCCCCAGCAGCGGATTGAGTTTACCCGTTGCCTCCAGACCGAAGGGGCGGTGACCAATTTTGAGTCCCAGGTTTATCGCAAGGATGGCTCAATTATTTGGATTGCGGAGAATGCGCGGGCTGTCCATGACAGAGACGGTAATCTAGCCTATTACGAAGGCACCGTCGAGGACATCACCAATCGCAAAGAGGCCGAAGCAGCCTTGCAACGGGCGAATGAGGAGTTGGAGCAACGGGTAACGCGCCGAACCGCAGCCCTAACCGAATCAAACCAGCGACTCCTTTCAGAAATCCGAGAGCGCCACCGGGTAGAAGCCGCCCTCCGCAGTTCAGAGGCGGAGTTGCGGGCCTTATTTGCAGCGATGACCGATGTAATTACGGTCTTCGATGCGGATGGTCGCTATCTCAACATTGTGGCCACCAACTCCCAACTGCTATTTGACCCGCGCACTGAGCGTGTCGGTAGCACCGTGTATGAGGTCTTACCGCCTTATCAAGCCAGTTTGTTTATGCGCTACATCCAACAAGCGCTCAATGCGGGTCGTCCGGTGCGATTGGAATACAGCTTGCCAGTGGGGGAATGGAACCGCACGGGTGATGCCAGCGGACGGGCTGCCATTGATGACTTTGACAATACAGCCTGGTATACGGCGATCGTGTCACCGATGCCCGATAACCGAGTAATTTGGGTGGCTCGAAATATCACCGAAAAGCGCCGGGCAGACGTAGCCCTGCAGCAGGCGGAAGAAAAGTACCGCAGCATCTTTGAAAATAGCGTTGAAGGTATTTTTCAAGCCAGCCCCGATGCGCGCTATCTCAGTGTGAATCCCGCCCTGGCCCGCATGTACGGCTACCTCAGCCCAGACGAGGTGATGGCTCGGGTAACCAACATTGACAGCCTCTATGTGGAAGAATCGCGACGACGGGTGATGTTGCAGCGCCTCCATAAGCAGGGGGCGGTGTTTGAATTTGAATCCCAGGTGTATCGTGCCGATGGGGCGATTATCTGGGTCTCGGAAAATGTGCGGGCGGTGCGGGACAACAAGGGTAACCTCTCTTACTACGAGGGGACGGTGGCGGATATCACCCAGCGCCGGCAGGCGGAAGCCGCCCTGCGGGAAAGCCGACGCACCCTAGCCACTCTCCTGGGTAACTTGGCGGGCATGGCTTACCGGCGTCGCTGTTTAACGGATTGGTCTTTTGAGTTTGTGAGTGAGGGCTGCTATGAGTTGACCGGCTATGCGCCAGCAGATCTATTAGGCGATGAGCCGATCTCGTTTGAGCAATTGGTGCATCCTAGCGATCGCAGCTATGTACAAGGGGAACTCAACCGAGCCTTGACCCACGGCAACCATTTCCAGATGACCTACCGGATTTTGACCGCCGATGGTCAGGAGAAGTGGGTTTTAGAAAAAGGCGTGGGGGTAGCGGCACAGCAGCGAGAACCGATCGCGGTCGAAGGGTTTTTGACAGACATTACCGACCGCAAAGAAATTGAGGAAGCTCTGCGGGTCGAGCAAGAGCGCTCGGAGCGACTATTGCTCAACATTCTGCCTGCTTCCATTGCTGAACAGCTCAAGCAAGATGCCAAATCCATCGCCTATCGCTTTGATGAGGCGACGGTCCTGTTTGCTGACATCGTCAACTTCACGGCCCTTTCCTCAGACCTGCTGCCGACGGCATTGGTAGATGTACTCAATGACATTTTTTCTACCTTTGATCATCTGGCCGAGCGCCATCAATTGGAGAAGATTAAGACCATCGGTGATGCCTACATGGTGGTAGGGGGACTCCCCAATGTGCTGCCCAATCACACCGCCGCGATCGCGGAAATGGCCCTGAATATGCAAACGGCGATCGCTCACTTTAAACGCAATGACGGAACACCCTTTCAACTACGAATCGGCATTCACACTGGCCCAGTGGTGGCAGGGGTGATTGGCTTGAAGAAATTCTCCTATGACCTATGGGGCGATGCGGGCAATGTTGCCAGTCGGATGGAATCCCAAGGCATATCGGATGCCATTCAGGTGACTAGCGAGGTCTACGAGGCGCTTAAGGACCAATATCGGTTTGAGCCAAGGGGACTGATTGATGTGAAGGGGAAGGGAGAGATGATGACCTACTGGCTATTGGGACGCAATGACGATTAGCATTTGGCTTCCTGGCGACCTAAAACGTAAGAGATTATTGAAGAGGTACATTTTTCGTTACTCAGTAACACTTTCTGCAACAGCAACTCCCTAGGATGAAGCCTATCAGCATTCATCTGCTGCATTATGGCCACTGGCTATCAGCGTCCTCTTCTTACTAGGGGGCTAAGCAGCTCAGAGGGCATTGGGATGATTCTGGTTCTAGGTTGCAAACAAGACAGTTCCCCGAGGCACAGGGTTACTCCGTGCCTTTTTTCATGGGGATTTGCATTGTAGGGACATGTGGGGCCACAGGTCTCTGTAATGCCCGCTCAGCCAAATCGAATGTCTGCCCTCCAGAATGTAGTTTGCTCTCTCAATGGGTTTGATGGCATGAGCTATACCTTTGACATCATCGGCGTTTCTCCAGCCTGGAACTTTTTTAAACATCAGCAGCAGGTTGAATCTACGCGCGATCGCGGCTGCGCCTATCTGGGTAGCTATAAATGCACCCTAGATAGCTTCATCCAAGCGACCGATTGGGTCCATGAAAGGCCGGACTGGGATTGGGATGCGGTTGTCAAAGAAATGGTGAACTTCTGGGTGGCCCAAGGAGACGTAATTCGCCACTGGAAACAAGAATTTAACCGGGCTGAAGAAAACAGCCTAATTGTGGCGCGGGTCGCAAATGTGATCAGCCTCCGCCATGAGCTAGAGCATTTATTTAGGCAGTAGATAGTCCATCAAAAGCCCTGTGCAGCAGGTGCTACACAGGGCTTGGTGAGTTCATGGGGATGGGAACAGGCTAGGCGCTAATGCGGGTCAGCAATACCGGGCAAGGAGTATAGATTCGGACATAGTCGGAGAGAGAGCCCCCCAGCAATCGGTCTAGATCGGGTAGACCTTTGGCGATCGAGGGGCGACGGTCAGGGGAACCCAGAATCAAAAGATCCACATTTTTCTCTTCAGCTAACTGGCAAATCCGTTGCCCTGCTTTACCTTCTGGCGCAATTAGCTTGTACGGGATCTTGTAGCGACCGGCTTCAGCAGCGGCGGCTTTAAGAATGGGGTCAGCGCTAGGATCGGGCTCCACTTCGTCAAAGGGTCGGGCCTTAAGGTTAGAAATGGAATGCACCAGAATCAGCTCACCCTTGTTATCTCGCAGCATATTAATGGCGATCTTGAGCCCTTCTTTGGCCGAGTCAGATTTATCCAGTGCCACCAATATGCGACGAATGGGACGAATTTTATAGAGATCGTCTTTAACCAGCAGCATGGGCCGAGACGACAGTTGAAAAACGTATTGACTGACGGAATTGTCAAGGATAGCCCGCAATCCTTGCAGGCCCCGAGACCCAATCACAATTAAGCCTGCATCGATTTCATTGGCCACAGTGAGCACCACATCTTTGGGCTCCCCTTCCCTCAAAACAGCATTCACCTTAGTCGGATCGAGCTTGAGGTCATTTACGGTCTTGGCGAGCAGACGGCCCCCTTCCTCCCATTTACGGGTCATATCTTCAGAAGACGTTTGCGAAGGGACCACATGGAGTGCGGTGACTGCTGCCCGTTGAATAAGCGGCAACTCCAGCAAGACTTCCATCATGGCTTTGGTGTTGCCGATGCCAGAATCTGCCAGGAGAATTTTTTCGATCATGATATTTGTCTAGGCACTGCCAGCAATTTGATACAGAATTGGTGCGGCGAACAGTTGCAATCACCTAAAAGCCTTAAGGCACAGGGGTTTCACTCGCCATATTCATCATAGGCACGGGGCTTTAATAGGCTTTGGATGCTTTCACGTTCTTACACAAAAAGAAAATTACCGAGATAAACAGTCGCTCTTTTCAGGGGCAAACCATTGAAATGGTTCTATTCCAAACACCCTCTGACCAAGGCTTGATTCAATGAAAATGCAGCAGTTGTCACGAGCAGCAGTCGCACCGCCTTTTTCTAAAGGTCAAGATTCGGTGAGGTTTGATGGGCTTCCAGATCTCAGCAGTATCCTAGGGCGTAGCAGCAGGGCTAGAGGCTATAAAACCTGTATCCATTTCGTTTTATGGCCGGTGATTTATCCCATCCCGCTCAGTATGTAGATCTCTGAATCTATGGGCCATTCCCCAGATTTTTTATCTTCACCACCCCCATCATCTTCACTAGATGATGGGCAGACAATTTTGCGAACCTTGCAGCAGTCTGCAGCGCTGGATTTGGCTACCCTGATGCATCTGCAGCGAGAGACGATTCGCCTGCAGCCTGATTCCATTGAGGTTTATCAAAAGCTGGCCAAGGCGCTGCTGCGGTCGGGAGAGCCCTTGATTGCCTACGATGTAATGTCCTTAGGGTTGAAGAAATGGCCTCAGGACTTACGCCTTCAACAACAGATGGCTTTGGCCTTAGCCCGTAGCGGTGCAACCATCGCGGCCAATACCCTCCTGCAGCAGTTGGTTGACCAAGGCCAAACCGATGAAAAGACCCTAGGCCTCTTGGCTCGTACCCACAAGGATCTGTGGAGCCAAGCCGTTGATCTGCAGCGGCAACAGCAGCATTTAGCCTTAGCAGCAAAACGTTATGGGCAGGCTTATCACCTGAGTCAAAGTCATTGGACGGGTATCAATGCCGCCACGATGGCGTTGCTGCAGGGCTATCGTGAGCAGGCCGAGGTGCTGGCGCAACGAATCCAATCCCAATGTTTGGCTACTTTGAATGCTAATGGGGATACCGATGAGCCCTATTGGATCTTGGCTACCTTAGGTGAAGCCGCCCTAATTCTAGGAGCCTACGAAGAAGCAGAGGCGTTTTATGGTCAAGCGATTGAGATCGGACAGGGCCGCTTTGGTGACCTCAGCTCTAGTTGTCGCAATGCTTCCCTTCTAATCCAACATCAGGGGGGTGATCTGGGCCTGATTCGCCGCTGGTTTAACATCCCCAGGGTAGCCGTCTTCTGTGGCCATGTGATCGATGCCCCGGATCGCCCCGTCCCTCGATTTCCCCCTGCGCTGGAAGGGGTAGTTTATAAGGCTATTCGCGATCGCTTACAACAGTTCGACATCCGCTTTGGCTATGCCTCTGCCGCCTGTGGAGCCGACATCTTGTTCCTAGAAGCACTACTGGAGCTAAAGGGCGAAATTCATATCGTGCTGCCCTATGAGCAACAGCAGTTCATTCGCGATGCAGTGGATATTTTGCCGACAGGGCAATGGCGACAGCGGTTTGATCGCGTTATGGCGCAGGCCACCGAAGTCGTGGTCGCCTCCCGCCACAAAGCCGCCAGTGCTGTTGAAGTCGCCTACGAATATTCCTATCGGGTCCTCCATGGATTGGGCAAAATTCGAGCCACCCAATTGGGAACCGAGTTTTTGCCCCTGTCGGTGTGGAATGGTCAGCCCAGTGATGATATTGGCGGCACCAGTAGCGCGGTGCAATATTGGCAGCAATGGTCTAATTCCGTTGAAATCATCGATCTGGCTGCCCTTTTAAAGGCCAATACTGCAGTAGCGGTTCCACCTCGCGCCAAGGCTAAAACAGCCCCGCTCAATTCTTTCGGCAAGGTCAACTCACCGGAAAGCTTGGGCGACTTCAACCCAGAGATCAGAGCGATGCTCTTTGCTGACGTGGTCCACTTTACCCACCTACGAGAAGAGCAATTTCCGGCCTTTGTGCAGCATTTCTTGGGAACGGTTGCACAGTTTTCAGAAGATTCTGACCATACGCCCCTGTTTCAGAATACTTGGGGAGATGCCCTCTACTTTGTCTTTGCCACGGTGCAAAAGGCAGGCCTATTTGCGCTGGAACTTTGCGACCTGATTCAAACCAGCGACTGGAGCACAAAAGGACTGCCCCCCAATATGACGTTGCGCATGGCCCTCCACGCCGGACCGGTCACTCGCCATTGCGATCCGATCACCAGCCACGAAAATTACATGGGTACCCACGTCAACCACACGGCCCGCATCGAACCGATCACACCACCCGGCAAGGTGTACTCTAGCCAAGCTTTTGCCGCTTTAGCCTCATCCGCTGGGGTCACGGAGTTTAGCTGCGACTATGTGGGCAAAACCCCATACGCCAAACAGTATGGAACGTTTCCTACTTACCATGTCTGCCGCCGTCGAGTTTGATTGAGACTAAAACAAAGTCAACTGGGCAGGATCGGGCGTGATTTGGTCCCAAGGCAGTGGGTCTAAGTTGGGGTATGCCGCCTGTAGCTGTTGGTAGAGATGACGGGCGATCTCGGGTGACTGAGCCTCATCGGGGCAGTGGACAAACACATACACGTCCGTGCCTTGATTGAGCCATTGATTGAGTCGCGCCACCCATTCCGTCAGATAGGGCTCGTTCAAATCAAATTCTGGGTGGGAAATGTAGCGCACCAGGGTAAAGGGCGCTGTCACCACCGGCTGTAGTGGCACCTTGGGCTTGCGCCGCTCTGATTGAATTTGGGGGTCACCTTGCCCGTCCTCCATGGGGTCATAAATGGGGCGGGTATCCAGCAAAACCCGCCCCACCCCTAGACTTTTAAGCAGCACATTCAGGGCTTGAGCAGGCTCCGGCTGAAACCAGCCCAGATGACGCACCTCCACCGACACCGGTACCGTCTGCACCGGCCAACCCTGCAAAAACGCCCTCAAATCCGCCATGGCGGCTGGGCTATAGGTGGGGGGCAGTTGGATAAACACCGGCCCCAACTTGTTGCCCCAAGGGGCCATGATCTCCAGAAACTTTAGCGCTGCTGGCAGATGAGGGAGCAATGGCCCCTGGTGGGAATAAGCGCGGGGCAGTTTGGGGCAAAAGCGAAACCCCTCCGGCACCTGCGCTGCCCAGCGTTTCACCGTGATCTGGTCTGGAATGGAATAAAAGGTGGTGTTACCTTCGACGGCGGTGAGGCGCTCCCCATAAAGCTGTAAAAACTTGCCAGGAGAGGATTTTGCAGGGTAAAAGTCCCCCACCCAGCCGGGAAAGGCCCAGACGGCACAGCCGAGATACAACATTTCTGCCCCCAGCAACAGTGGGAAAAGTGTAACAATTAGCTTGCAATAGCCCGCGATCGCCCATGGCTTTTATCCATATCCCCAAACCCTGGCAACTGCCCGAGTCCCGCGCCACCCCAGAAGCCGCCTTCTGGAATCGACGTAAATTTATCAAAACCCTGGTCGGCGCTGGCATTGGCGCTTCGGCGACAACCCTGACTGCTTGTGGCTCCAAAGGAAAAGACCAGAGCGACATTGATCCCGCCCTTAAGAAAACCCTAGGGCGATCGCTCAAGAACTTCTCGAAGAACCCCGATTTTCAGGATGCGGGTCGTCCCATCACCGAGCAAATCCACGCCAGTCGCTACAACAACTTCTATGAGTTCGGCGGCACCAAGAATATTTGGCAAGCAGCCCAAAAGCTACCCACCGACCCCTGGACCCTGGAGGTGGGGGGGCTGGTGAAAAACCCGCGCAAATATGACCTGGATGACCTCACCCGTCACTTTCCCCTAGAGGAGCGGGTCTATCGGTTTCGCTGTGTGGAAGCTTGGGCCATGGTCGTGCCCTGGCTTGGGTTTCCGATGGCGTCACTGATGGCTGATGTGGAACCCACTAGTGCGGCTAAATTTGTGCGGTTTACCACGTTCCATGACCCAAAAATCACCCCTGGTCCCGCCTGGGAATTTGCCCTAAACCTCCCCTGGCCTTACGTCGAAGGGCTCACCATTGAAGAGATGGCCAATGATCTGGCCTTTTTTGCCGTCGGTCTCTATGGGCGCACCCTACCCAAGCAGCACGGGGCACCGGTTCGCATGGTAGTGCCTTGGAAGTATGGCTTTAAGGGCGGGAAATCCATCGTCAAGATCGAGTTCGTAGCAGAGCAGCCCGCCACCTATTGGAACGTAATCTCGCCCAATGAGTACAAGTTTGAAGCCAACGTAGAGCCGGATGTCCCCCATCCCCGCTGGTCACAATCCACGGAGCGTATTGTGGGGACCGGCACGAATCCCTTTAACTGGGAGCGACAGGACACCTTGATTTACAACGGCTATGGAGATTACGTCGCTGATTTGTACACCTGATCCCTGCCCCGAGTCCCGTCCCCAGAACGGTACAATAGGCCTCTTGTCGAGACGGGACAGAATGGGTGTTTTCGCCACTGGAGTTGCTGTGGGCCTTATTTGGCTTGGGTCTGACCATTGGAGCTACCTGGTTAGAAGCCTTTGTGGTCTTCATCGAGACCCCCTGGACGGCAGACAACATCAGCCTGCAGCTTTATTCCTTGAAGGTTAGCTTTCAGGTGGGGGCTGTCTTATTAGCGGCCTGTCTCGGGGGCAGGCGGGCGGGCGCCATGGCTCAAATTGCCTATCTCACCCTGGGCCTTTTCTTGCTGCCCAATGTGGGTTTACCAGTCTTTACCCAAGGGGGTGGGTTGGACTATGTGAGAGAGCCAAGCTTTGGCTATTTGCTTGGATTTGTGCCAGGGGCCTGGATTTGCGGGCAACTCGCCTTCGAAGCGTCCCCTAAACTGGAAACATTGGCGTACAGTTTCCTATGGGGCCTGGGCATCATTCATGCCTGTGGGTTGGTTTACTTAGCTGTGGCGAGCCTCGGGGGTTGGCTCAAAGTCGGGGTGGAACCGTTCTGGACTTTGGCCCTGGCCTACACCGTCTTACCCTTGCCGGGGCAACTAATTGGGGTCTGTGCCGTAGCTGTCATGGCTTTTGGAACACGTCGTCTCCTATTTTACTGAGGCTGGTTTTACCGAGACTATGAGGCTCAAAAATCGACTGTTTTGGGGATTGGCGATCGCAGGTTTGATTTTCGATCAGCTCACGAAAATCTGGGTCGTGAAAACTTTTGAACTCTACGACACAATTCCGCTGTGGTCAGAGGTCTTTCACTTCACCTATGTAACCAATAAAGGAGCCGCTTTCAGCTTGTTCAGCCAGAATGGCGAGTGGTTAAAGTGGCTCTCTTTGCTAGTGAGCATCGCCTTAATGGGTGTGGGGGCATTTGCTAAATTATCGAATCGCTGGGAGCAGGCAGGTTACGGGTTTATCCTTGCCGGTGCCGTAGGAAATGGTATTGATCGCTTCTTTGCTGGTGAAGTGGTCGATTTCCTCGATTTTCGATTGATTCAGTTTCCGGTCTTTAACGTGGCCGATGTTTGTATCAATATCGGGATTGTCTGCCTCTTGTGGGCTGCTTTTCAGACGCCTCAAAATGCAAAAGAAAACGCTAATAAAAAGATTCAATCTTGATTGAATTTACGCCCTTCTTATGAAATAGTCTCTCGGGTTACCAAGGCAATTTTCCTGATAGGTTGCCCAAAAACTAGCTCATTACTGATTACAAGAAAGAAGCTTCCTTATCTATGAGCCATTGCAGTTGTTTGACCGCAGCTATACGGATATAGAATCTTCCCCCAGTTAGCAATAAAAAAGCGGGAAACCATTTGGCTCCCGCTTCTTCAAGGAATGAATTGACTTAAGGTTTAAGTCGCGCCCGCCTTGTGTTTGGAAGCAGCAAATAGGCCACCGACGGCAAGCAAACTCAAAGCAGTTGCAGGTTCAGGGACAGATTCGCTAGGCACATACTTTCTGTCTAGGACATAGTTGCCAGTATGGGATGTATTGTCATCTTTGCTAACAACACCAGACTGTGTTGCATCAAAGCCATAAGCGAAATAAGTTTCGCTGTTGTAGTCAACTTTTACCACTTCACTAACTTGGAAAGGTGCACCACCCAGCAAACCACTTACGGCAGCTTGCTGAGCCGCAGTTAAAAATGAAAAGAATTGAGGCGTGCCATCAAAGTGACCCGCCAATGTGATTTCCAAACCGCTAGTTTGATCACCACTTACAGATTCGATATTCGGGTCACTAAAGCGCTGAAACCCTTGTGCAACGACAAAGGCATCAAACAGGGTTTCAAGGGTGAGGCTCAAAGGTAAAAGAACAGCGTCAGTCACACCATACTCAGCAGTTGCTTCGCCAAACCAAGAATTTGCAAAATCTGAGTCACCGTAACTGGTCATACCATCAGCCCCAAACCAGTCGACGGCTGTCAAGCTACTCAACGTAGCTGTTAAACCATCAACATCGCCAGTTAGAACAGTCGGGTTATTAAAATCAGATACGTTGGGACTACCTCCTTGGCCACCTAGCTCGATGTTCCCCTGAGTATCAAGAGCAGCTTGCCAGTTCGTGGCGTTATTTGGAGATATCACTGTCTCGCTAGAGCCATTGACCAGATAAGTTAAGTGATCACCAGCTACTGAGGCACCTGTCAAGTCAGCGGCCAGGGCAGGGGCACCAGCAAATAGGCTCAGGCCCGTGAGCACTGACGTACCAACTAAAAGGGTTTTTAAAGGCTTCACCATTGTTTGTCTCCGCGATTCATCTATAAGACCAGAGAGGGATGCTTAAGTGGACGCCACTGATACCCTCATAGTGCCGAACCAACTCACCTCTAAATTGAGCCATGGCGTTTCAAGTGCATTCCAATCATAAACACCACAAAATCACCCTAGGCAAAGTTCCAGGGGATTTTTGTGAAGCTTTGATGAAGTTTAGTGGAATGTACTGAATGCGCTCGGGAAGTGATGCTTGGCGTCACAGCCTGGGTTGATGCTGCCTACAGATAATCGCGTTCGCCTGTAAACCTAGCGCAGTTGGGGAGGGCTGATCAGCACCAACCCTCCCCAGTGGGGAGCTTAAGCGATTGCTTTACGACGCTTAGAAGCTGCAAAAACGCCGCCAACGGCAGCTAAACCTAGGAGGCTTGCAGGCTCAGGTACATCGGCAACTGTCTTTTCTCCCACGGTGAAGTTGAAGTTTCGAGCATGGGAAATACCATCACCCACCTCTACAACACCTGAGGATTCAGAATTCTCACCAAAGCTGTAGGCATATTCCCAAGTTGCTCCACCATCCAGGCTGTACTTGGCGACTTCACTCGCTTGCATGGAGGCAAACAAGTCGTAGTACGGGTTATTCTTATCCAGACTCAGACCCGTTGCAAAGTTGGTGTGACCAGCAAGGCCAAAGGAGTATTCGCCACCATCGCTTTCAACATAGGCGATATTGGGGTCGCTCAAACGCTCGAAGACCTTATAGGAACTCAGGGAGGTTGTTAACGCGCCCAGAAGCTCAGTTCCAGATGAGAGTCCTAAAGAACTAAATTGAGCTGTATAAGTGCCATAGATGCCATCAGTCCAAGCATTAGCCAAGCCATTGTCAAACCAATCGGCTTGACCAACCGAACCAAACATAATGCTGCTGCCGTCATCAAAGTTGGCGGTTAGGGTTGAAGGGGTTTCGTTGGCAAACCCACCATCAATATTGTCGTCTAGCTCAACATTACCTTTACTGCCCAGAGCATTGATGACAGTTGGGTCACTGGCATCACCAGCAAGCTGCAGTTCTGTGGGGCTAATCTGCTCAAATACGCGCACGTCTCCGGTGGTGCTGACCCCAGTTAAGGAAGCGGCGAGAGCGGGAGCGCCAGAGAATGCACTCAGCCCTGTTATCACTGAGGCACCAACTAAAAGGGTTTTCAAAGGCCTAACCATCATTCGTCTCCGTGAATCAATAAACCAGTAAGGGATGCCTGGTGTGAAAAAAGCGGACGCCCCCGACCACCGTTGTCATGCTTCAGCTCACTTAGTCTCATCTTGAGGTGTGGCTTTCCAACGCCCTCTCATCATAGGCACCGCATCCGCCGATCTAAATGAAGTAACTATGGATTTCGATAAAGCTTCGATGTTTTTTAGAGAAAAAGCCAGAACCCTTTCTAGAAGGTGGTTCTAGCTCTTAGTAAAGAATCGGTTTTGGCTGGATGTTGCGCCTCAAAACGGGCGATCGGCAAAAATACTGAAGCGGTTTATGGAGGCTTTCAAGCGATTTTGCGGATGCCCATCGCTTAATATAGGCACGCCCTACCCAGAACCACGCACCTTTGAAGAGTACTTATTTACTAATTAGACCTCTTGCACGGATAGGATAAGGCCCCCTTCCGTCCCCCAAAATTGGGGGAAACTGCGCTTTTCAGAAACTGAATGTCCTTGATAGAGGCTCGAAAGTCCCCCAGAATTGGGGGATTTAGGGGGCGAGCAGAATGGATGCAAGAGGTCCATTGAATCATCCCTCAACTTGCGGAGGGGCCAAAGTAATCACTCACAAAGCTACCGTGGAGGCCATAGGGAACATGATGGCTGAGCTTTAGGCGGGCAATGGGGCCAGCGGCAATCTGCTGAGCATCCAAAATAATCAGGTCTGAGCATTGTCGGGCTGCATTGTAGGTCAGGCACAGCACCCAGCCATCATCCTCAACGGTGTTGCCAGGACGGGGGACAAAGATGGGTTCCCCCATAAACCCGCGCGGGGCTTCGCTCCAGATTTGCTCAGTACCGGTCTCAAGATCGTGCTTCAGCAGCGCCTGTAGGGGGGCATTGCCGGTTTCGTGGTGGGCTGCACCGATGTAGAGATAGCGGTAATCTTTGCCGACACAGTTGGGGTGTAGGGTCGGAAACTCACAGGAGCGATCAATGACGCAACTGGAGGTCGCCGTTCCTGCTGCCAAATCGACATTGAACCGGAAAACTTGCCCAGCCGGAACTTGATCGAAATCGACATCATGATAGGTCATGCCTTCATCCAAGCTGGGGAAGTCTCGATAGCCAATGGAGTCGATCACCAGATTGTCATCTTGCTCAAAGGCGTTGACATGGTGAAAGACAAAACTTGCTGGGGCATCCACCCTTTGGAGGGGGCGTTGCCCGTCTCTGGGAATGACAATAATCTTGGTCGGCTGCTTGGGGTTGAACTGGATGCATTCTGCTGCGCCTTTCATCCCCAGCACAAACATCAGCGGGTTAAAGCTGACCGGATTTTGGAAAAACACCACATAGTTAGGGGTGATCACACAGTCGTGGATGAAGGCAAACCCTGGAATTACGTGGCTGTAGCTGTGGACCAAGGTGCCGCTGGTGTCGAATTCCAGCAGGGTAATGGTGCTAGATAGCCCAGTTTTGATCGAGAAATTGACCAACCGGGACGGGCGATCCGCATCCCCTGGGTCAATGCGGGGATGGGCGGCAAAGGCTTGGCCTGGCTGTAGAAGGCCATCAAGATGATCGAGCCCCAGGGTTTCCAAGGTGTTCGGATCGAGACGGTGGGGGTTGGCGGCTTCCCATAAAGCCAGGAGGCGATCGCCCCAATAAATCACATGGGTATTGGCAATATTTTTGAGCCGTAGATCAAAGGCATTGGCCCAGAATCCGCCAGGCTTTTGGGTGCCAAACACACCGCGATAGAGGGGTTTGCCGACTTTTTGTTCGGCGACATAGCCTTCGGTGCGCACATATCGGCTGCGGTAGTGGGCCTTGCCACCGCGAAAGGCGATGCGGCTGATCATGCCGTCCCCGTCAAAGGGATGTTTGAGGGTTTCACCATTGATATCGAGTAAGCCGGGACCATTGCGGAACAGGGTGCCGGTGAGTTCAGGGGGGATTGTGCCCTCGATATCGTCAATCCAATAGTCAAATTCTTGGGGTTGCGATCGATAGCCACTGCGCCAGTCTTCCATGGTGAAAGAGGCTGATGTCGGGGAGGTGAGGGTCTGCATGATATGGAGGTGTTAGAGGCGTTTTTAAAAATGGATTCAGCTCAAGGTCGAGTAGCTAGGCCGTGGGTTCTGACTCAAGTACCGCAGCCACCGGGACAGCTTTGGCGGGTTTCGCCTCTAGCTCAGATAGCGGGGGGGTGCCCCCTTGGGACGAGGTGTCAGGAAGCAGAAAGAGCAGCGGCAGCGGCAGCAATGTGGAGGCATTGGTGAGGGTAACCAAGATCCAGAGGCGATCGAAATTAGTTTCGGTGACGCCAATCCAGTGGGTCAATAGGGCACCCAACTCATGGGACAGGAGCCCCGCCAAATTCAGCACCGACATCAGCAGCGCAAATAAAGTGGCTTCGACACCCGCGGGGCAGATACGGGCCGAGAGCACCAACACCGGCATGAAGGAAATCTCGCCCATCACCGTCAAAATCAGGCTGTCGCCCAAGCTGAACCACTGATCGTCAATGCCGATCGCCCGATTAGCGTGGGTCACCAGCAACAGCATGGTGAAGCCAAACAGCGTAGATAGCACCGTTGAGACCGCGAAAATGGTGCGGAACGGGACGGCCTTGAGAAATCGCTGAAAAATCCAAATGCCGAGTAGGGCAGCAATGCTAGTCACCAGACGGACACGGCCTAAAAACTCGGGCTGAAAATGCAGATCGTTGGTGGTAAAGAAGAAAAACGCAGAGTCTGCAGTAGGCGTAGCCTGCCAGAGAAAGATAAATAGAGCCGGCATCCAAATCGCTTTTTGGCTGACCGCGCCTTTGAGCTGCTGAACCTGTACCCAAATCGCTCGCCAGGTGGGCTGTTCCGTGATCGGATCCTCAGCAATCAGCCAAGCCACGCCGGAGACAATCAGCGGGAATGTGGCGGTGATCGCAAAGACGGTGCGGGTGCTGACCTGTTCTAAGAGCAGACCTCCGGCATAGGCGGTGAGTAAGCCGCCGATCGCCGATGCCCCCCAAGCCAAAGACTGCAAAGAACCGGCGTCACTCTGAGACTCTTGCCGCGCCCGCTCGACCACGAGGGAGTCAACAATCACATCACTCACGGCTACGGCTAGGGAGCCCAGGGTGAGCGCAGCGATCGCCGCCCAACCGCTGTGGACCCAAAGGGCCATCGCCCCCCATGACAGCGCCCCTAACAGCCCGGATAAAACCAGATAGGGTCGCCGTCGATACCCCCAGATCGGCAACCCATCAGACATAAAGCCGAACAGCGGTTTGATGGTCCAAGGGGCAGTGGCGATACCGGTCAATGCCGCGACTTCTGCAGGCGTTAGTCCCAGGTCATCTTTTAAGAAGAAGCTAACCGCCAGCCGGGCCAACCCCAAAATGCCCTGCACGAAATACACCAGCAAGATAGCAGTGAGTTCAAGGGTGAGGGGTTGGCCGAACAACAGCCGTCGTTCAATCCAACCTTTCAGCGCTGGGCCATCAATGGAAAAAACGGTCATAAAGGCGGTAAAAAGACAAGGAGAGGCAAATCATTGAGATTTGTTAACTCTATCCATCATAACCATCTCCAGGGTTGTCTCCCGGCCAGCCCCGTTGTGCTAGAGCGGATCTCTCTTCAGATTGCGACCGATCAGGGTCAGGTTAAACAGGGCTTGTGTTGAGAAACATCACTCAGGTCCTGCGTGTTTTCCCCAACGGATCTTCATATTTGCAAAGCTTCTATCAAGTCTGGCCTAAAGTGATTTACCCGTGTAACTACAGAGGCTAATCTGGTTCTCAGCTACATAACGCTCAGTTGTCAGCATCAAGCTGCGAATAACTCGGGTGCCACCTTTGAACTCCAGTCCTCTAGCTCAGTTCCCCAAAATGCGTATCTCTTGGTTTTTGCTCGGTACAGCAGTTTTGTCACCTGCTATGGCTTTGAGTCAGTCCTTGGCGGCCCACGGCATTCAACTGGCCTCAGGGCCAGGCACGCGAACCGTCACGATTGATTTTGAGGAACTCGCGGCGGGTGCGTTCATTACAGGCGACGAATGGGCTGAGTACGGACTCAACATTAGTGTCGAATCAAACCGTCAGCGGCGAGATGGCTCTGGTGATTTGCCGTTGCGGCTGTTTGACAGTGACTGTGTTGCTAAAGTCACCTCAGGTAGCCTTCCTAAATGCAGTGGTGGTGATACCGACCTAGCCACGGGCTCTGCTTTTGGCACCGATCCCCAAGGCAATGTCCTGATCATCCAGGAAGATAACAGCCATCGCTCTCGCAACAACGGCACCCTCGGCGCGCCTGATGATGATGCCCGTGGTGGCATCATTACCTTCTTGTTTGACGAGGCGGTGACCCTTGACTCATTTGGCTTCCTCGATTTCGATGATGACGATCGCGGTGAAGGCTACATTCGCGCTTACACTGGCGCGGACGATACAGATGCTGCGGTCATGTTTAACCTCAGTGATCTAAGCTACTTGGTCAATCTCGACTTTGATGGCGACAATTCCTTACGAGAATTTGATGGGTTTGGCGATGACACCTTCAGCCGTCTAGAGGTTGAATATCCCGGCAGTGGTGCCGTCACCCATCTCGAATTTACTCAGGAAGTTGCGCCGGGCGGGAGCGACTGGTCTGGGGATCCAGAAACCCGTTTTTGGTAAAGCCACTGAGTGCAGGGTGCATCGCTAGGGGCTTTCATCAATTAAAACTAGAATCCTTGTGATGCAACGGTTACAGCCCCTAACGATATTACAGAAGCGGGCGACTTGCCCAGCCAGACCTTCACCCGTGCTTGATAACGCGCCCTAGGGCTCATTCAGCACAGGAATGAGATATAGGGCAATGAAGGCTTTAGCCGCCTGAGGATCTAGCTGGTTTAAGGCCCGCACAATTTCCACAATGGTTTCACCGGTTGGATCCACCAATTCATGGACCCAGCGGTAGACCACGGTTCGTTCCATACCCATGGTGACTGCCAACTTGTTTTGGCTGAGTTCGTAGGTGGCGAGGGTTTCCTGGAGGGCGCGACCAGCTCTACCCATGGGTCATGGCTTTTGAGCGAAAGACTGCTGTCATCCTAAACGGATAGTGTTGCTTTACGTACCCAGCAACCAATCCATAAAGCGATTGAGCGATCGCTTGATTTGCTGCCGCCGCCGCCATTTATCAAATGCCTCGTTGTTTTGGTAGTCATCTGGGCGAAAGGTGTTCCACCCCTGGAGGGCCAGAGCTAACCCCCAAATCAGAAGGATATAGAGTGACCAAGACAGGCGATCTGCAGCCAAATAGTTTAAAGCCATCAAAAAAACATTCACGACCCCGTAGCGAATCACATGGTGCTGAAACCGCTGCAAGCGAAACTGATTAAAGGCAGTGCGCTCAACCTGCTCAGTCCGCTGAACTTGCCAGGTTTTCTCGGCTTCTATGAGGGTGGTTTCAGAAATGCCCAATTCTGCAGCAATCTCTAAAAGTTGGGGTCGGGTCAACTCACCGCCTTCAGCGTCACGGGTGATGGCAATTTGCAAAATGGCTTGGGCCTCTTCAGCCAAGTAAAGCTGAGGCGTATCTTCGACGGGAACTGCATTTGCAGACGATTCAGTCATGGCTAGCACAGGGGCATAGGGCATCGACCCATCTCTGTTATAAAGAAAAATTCAGAGGACTGCATCCAGGCGATCCGCCCTTGTCTGTTCCAGAAATCCACCTATGCTGTTCAAGGTGTTGTGGCAGCCTCAATCCAATGGATTCTGTTGATTTAGCCTTTACCTCGGCGTTAGACCAAGCCGACTTGATCCGTCGCCGGGAAATATCTCCCCTAGAGCTGACGGAACTCTATCTGCGGCGCATCGAACAGTTGAACCCAAAACTGGGCTGCTATGTTTGGGTGATGGCGGACCAGGCGATCGCAGAGGCCCGCGCCAAGACCGAACATTTAGCCACCCATCCCGAAGACCTGCCGCCTTTTTTTGGGGTGCCGATCTCGATCAAAGATTTGAATCCGATTGCCGGGGTGCCCTGCTCCTATGGCATTGCCCTGGCCCGTAAGCGGATTGCTGAGGAAGACGATGGCTTGATGCCAATCATCCGTGAGGCCGGATTCGTCACCCTAGGCAAAACCGCCACGTCTCACCTGGGTTCTCTGCCCTACACAGAACCCCCTGGCTTTCCGCCAGCTCGCAATCCTTGGAATCTTGACTTTACCCCAGGGGGCTCCAGCGGTGGAGCCTCATCAGCTCTGGCGGCAGGGCTTTGCGCGATCGCCCAAGGGTCTGATGGCGGCGGCTCCTTACGGGGCCCGGCCTCCTGCTGTGGCCTAGTAGGCATGAAGCCTTCGCGAGGGCGGGTCAGCTTTACCCCAGTGGGTGAACGGTTGAATGGCTTGGCCACCAATGGTCCTCTGGGACGCACCGTGACCGATACCGCCGCTCTACTAGATGTGATGGCGGGGTATATCGTGGGTGACCCCTACTGGTTGCCCAATCCAGACCACTCATTTTTAGCGGCGACTCAGCAGCGGCCTAGCACATTGCGGATTGGTATTTTGACGGAATTTCCACCCTTAGGTAAAGCCCATCCCACCTGTCAAACGAAGGTTCAAGAGACGGCTACGCTGCTAGAAAGCTTGGGCCATCACGTTGAAACAGTAGAGCCCCCCGACCTATCGGCATTGATTGAGCCCTTTACCGTGGCTTGGCAATGTGTGGTGTCAGAGTCCAACGTGCCCTGGTTTGCTTTGGAGAGAATGAACCGCTGGCTGCTGTGGCGGGCCTGGCGCATTGGCAGTGGCGCTTACCTGAGGGCTATGGCCAACCTGCAGCGGGTATCGCGTCAAATTGTGCAGTATTTCTATCCTTATGACGTGGTGCTGACGCCAACCTTTTTGCATCCCACCATTCGGGTGGGGGAATGGCAAAAGCTGAGTAGCGCCAAGATTTTGGAAAATGTAATCCGCTGGGTAGCCCCCTGTCCGCCTTTCAATGCCACTGGTTTACCTGCTTTGTCCCTACCGGCGGGCTTTGATGACAACCAGGTTCCTATTGGTGTGCAACTGGTCGGACGACCGGGCGCGGATGAAACGATTCTGGCGGTGGCAGCTCAGATTGAGGCGGCTCAGCCCAGGGCGCATTTAAAGCCTGCCATGGCATCCCAATCCTGATGCTTTGAGTCCCTATTTAGTAATGGTTGCACCTTGTCGAAGCGTCGTGATGGTGTCGCGAGTGGCTTGGGCAACCGTGTCTATTTCAGCCTCACTGTTAAAACGACCGATCCCAAAGCGGAGGGAGGCGTAGGCCAGTGCATCGCTATGCCCCAAGGCTTTGAGCACATGGGATGGGGCCGTACTGGCGGAACTGCAGGCTGCCCCTGAGGACAGGGCGACGTGCGATCGCAACCCCAGCAGTAGGGCCTGTCCATCTACCCCCTCAACACTGATATTCAAGCTGCCTGCGAGTCGTTGCGTTGGATGGCCATTGAGATGGATGCCGGGAATATTCTGAAGCTGCTGCCAGAGGCGATCGCGAAGCTCACCCAGGCGCTGCTGTTCTGACTCCATCTCCTCAAAGGCGAGGGAAACCGCCTCAGCGAATCCGACAATTTGGGGCGTATAAAGCGTGCCGGAACGCATTCCCCGTTCATGGCCCCCCCCATGGAGTTGGGGGGCAAGCTGTACCCGTGGATTTTTGCGGCGTACGTACAATGCGCCGATGCCCTTAGGACCGTATAGCTTATGGGCCGTCAGCGACATCAGATCAATATTCATCGCTTCCACATCAAGAGGGATCTTGCCTAAGGCTTGGGCCGCATCGGTGTGGAAGAAGACGCCGCGATCGTGGCAGCGCTGCCCAATCTCTGCCAAAGGCTGCAGCACCCCAATCTCGTTATTGGCTGCCATGATTGACACCAGCACCGTATCGGGCCGGATCGCTTTCTCTAGTGCATCCAGATCAATCAAGCCATCGGGTTGTACCGGTAGATAGGTGACCTCAAACCCGAGCCCTTGCAAATAAGCCATCGGATCCAGCACCGCATTGTGCTCGGTCTGAGCCGTGATCAGATGACGCCCTTTCGCAAAATAAGCTTCGGCCAACCCTTTAATGGCGAGGTTATTGGCCTCCGTCGCGCCACTGGTAAAGACGATTTCCTCGGGGGTGCCATGAATTGCCGATGCCAATGTCCCACGGGCTTGCTTCACCGCTGCTTCTGCGGCCCAGCCATAGGCATGGGTAGTGCTGGCAGGATTGCCAAAATGCTCGGTGAAAAAGGGCAGCATCGCCTCCAGCACCCGAGAGTCCACTGGTGTCGTAGCATGACAGTCTAGATAAATCGGCTGTACCGGCACCGCATCTCCCCTCTGATGAATACTCCCAGTCATACCATTCTCAATTTAGCGATCCTCAGGCGGTCCCAGCGACCCGAGCTGACCTGGCCGATTATTGTTGGTAGCTTGCTCCCCGATGCGGCGCTGTTTGTGTTTTACGGCTGGGCAAGGGCGATCGCCCAGCTCCCAGATCGGGTGATCTGGGATGAAGCCTACTACCAGCCGTTTTGGCAGGATGTGTTTGCCATCGGCAATTCCATTCCCTTAGCGCTGGGTGGGCTGGGCATCGCCCTTTGGAAGAAGCGCCCTGCCTGGGCCGCACTTTTTGTCAGCATGTTGCTCCACCATGCTGAAGATCTACCCCTCCACAATGAAGACGCCCATCGCCACTTCTTTCCCTTGAGCAATCTGCGCATTGTCAGCCCTGTTTCCTATTGGGATCCCGATCACTTCGGTACCTATGTTGCCTTGGTTGAGATGGTGTTGGTGCTAGGGGCAAGTGTCTGGCTATTTAGGCGGGTGCGATCGCGCCTCGGTCGAGGACTGCTGATTGCCAACGGCCTGTTTTACCTGCTGGCCTACAGCTTTTTTTATCTGCGGGTACTCTCAACTTAAGGCAGATGCGTTTCTCTGCACCGTATCGGCAGCCTCATCTCCGTAATTTCGCCCAAATGTCGCCCCTGGTACCTATCGTTACAAACCTTGACTTCTAGGGTCGATACCCTGCTAAGCAATTCAAACCTCAATTTTTTGGTCATCTGACCTGAAAGGAGAAGCCAATGAACCCAGCCGCCATCGATCTATTTCGACTGTTTACGGAAGTGGGGGCTGTACCGGGCGAAGACTTTTCTTGGGACCGCGAGCGCCAAAGCTATCACTTGAATGAGCGCTGTTTCACCTTGCTGCAAGCAGCCTATCCCGATTTGGAGTGGGACGAGGTTTTAGCCGATGAAGAGCCAGATAATCCGACTGCCGTGGCTCGCCTTCACGAAAGTCTGGGGTTTCCCTTTATAGATCGACTGGCAATTCGCATTGCTTTACGTCTGCCAGAACTACCTGATGCCCAAGCAGCGGGCTATATCCAAGTGATTTTTGGGGGCGTGAAGGCGGCTACCGGCGTTGACCTGTACCCCTGTGTGGTTGAGCAACTGGGCATGACCGGCCATTTACGCTTAGAGTGGCTGCTGCGCCAAGAGGAGCCTGTTGTTCCAGACGACACTTGGCTATTGGATCTCATGCAGGCCGCTGAGGCACCCCCTGAAGAATGCAGTTTTCATGAAGGTGAAGTTTGGCTAGATGAAGCCGGTTTGACGCGACTCTCTCAGGTTTGGCAAGGAGATTACGTCGTCAGCCAGGAATAGTTCAATCATTGAAAGGCAAGACTTGCAGGATGGAGCTGAGCGAGTCTTGCAAGCAATCCAAGAGGGTGCATCCCAGTTTTGTCATCCTGAGTGAAATGGAGTGTAGCGAAGGATTTCAACACTACGCCATGGGTCCAGATTCTTCTTTCCGCTACCGCTCCACTCAGAATGACATTTGCAAAAGTGGGATGCACCCAAATCTTGTTAAACCACGTCAACATTGGCAATCGTAGTCTTGATCGAGCGCTGACTGATTAGCACAAGCCCGTGTCGGTATAGGCTTCAGCCATAGCAGCAAACGCATCAAAAACTCCAGTTCTCTAGATGGACGTGGTTTATGTCTCGGCAAGAAAGTCAATTACGCTCTGATTGAAAACTTCGGGTTTCTCCATATTCAGCATATGTGCTGCGCCGGGAATCGTAACTTTCCTGCTTTTGGATATTTGATTTATCAGCCTGTCTGTGAGGGCAATTTTCTCTTCTAAATCCAGATCCCCAACCATAGCTTGAACAGGGATTGAAATTTCTCTTAGGCGTTCTATTGCTGGGGGACTTAACTCTATCTCTTGGATATCTTCAGGGATATCTTTTTTGAAAATGTCCATTTGCATTTCCAGAACGCGTTCCCTTATTCTTGAGCTAACTTGATTTGCCTGCCGATGGGGACCATCAACCCAAAATCTTAAGTTCAGTTCTGTTGCCTCTTCAAAGTCATCTTTTTCCAGGGCCTCATCTTCCTTCTCCCACAAGTTTCTAATTTGCTCAGAGGGGTTTTCGCCACTTACACTCGGTGCGCCTAAAACAAGGGCCTTGACATAGCTTGGGTAAGCTAGCGTAAAGTCCAGCGCGATCGCTGCGCCCAATGATAATCCTAACAAATATACTGTTTTTATTTTGAGGAAATCCAATAGTGCATGGACATCCTCATGATTTGAAAATGCACCGGGTGGCATGTTTGATTTTCCAAAACCACGCAAGTCAAACCGAATAACTTGATAAACCTTTGAAAATGCTTCAAACTGGGCATCCCACATCCGGCCATCGGCAATGCCTGCATGCAGTAGAAGTAGAGGTTGACCTGTGCCTTCTACCTCATAATACAGTTGCGCTCCATTAATTTTGGCTAAACCTGAGGACATGTCATATATTCCTGAAACACTTATTTAGTAAAGTGAGTTAACTACCAATTAGAAAAGACCATTTTAAGTAGCCTTTTATTTTATAAAGGCTTTTAGTTCAAACAGCACTAGGGCACCTCGAAAAATACTTAATCGTGATCTCATTGTGAGATCATGTTTCTTGTCCCCTTCAGATTACCTTCCATGGGCCAACAAGGATTCTGGGATTTTGAAAATCAGTGATGAAGACCTGGAATACCAAGTCGTTGATTGCAACTATTGCAGCCGAAACTAACCGCGTTGCTGCTGTCTCATATGAGACTCAATTGACTGAAATATTCTATTTTTCGAGGTGCCCTCCAGTCGGACGAGGCATTACACACAACTTTCACGACCCGTGCAGAAGTTGAGCATCACCTACAGATCTTCGGGTTGTTGCCCTGACACCACCGGAGCTGTCTTACTGAGCTTCAACTCTGGATGGTCTCCTTCGACCTGCTGGCAATTCCATTCATTGCGGAAGAGCAGCACCGGGCGACCCCAGCTATCTTTCACTGTCACCGTATTAAATAGACGACCCGCTTTTTCCAGAGCATCCCAACCGCCATCAACCCAGCGGGCAACGCTGTAGGGCAGTGGCTCCAATCGAGTTTCGACGTTGTACTCGTTCTGTAGGCGGAACTGCACCACCTCGAACTGCAGTTGTCCGACTGCAGCCAAAATTGGGTCGCGCTTCGATTCATCGGCGGAGAACATGATCTGCACCGCCCCCTCTTCCCGCAATTCCGTCACGCCTTTATGAAACTGCTTGAATTTGGAGGGGTTAGGGTTCTTGAGATAGGCAAATAGTTCTGGCGAGAAGCAGGGAATGCCGTCGTATTCCAGCCGCTTGCCTTGGTAAATGGTGTCACCGATCGCAAACACCCCTGGATTGTTCAAACCAATCACATCGCCCGGAAAGGCTTCATCTAAAGACTCGCGTCCTTGGGCAAACAGCTTCTGGGGGTGAGAGAGGCGCACATTTTTGCCAGAACGGGCATGGTTGACCACCATGTCCTTTTCAAATTTGCCAGAACAGACGCGAATAAAAGCAATCCGGTCCCGATGCTTCGGATCCATATTGGCCTGCAGCTTGAAAACAAACCCGGAAAATTCCTCATGGGTGGGCTCAATTTCCCCTAGGGTGCTGTGACGCGCACCGGGCTGGAGTCCATAGGCCAAAAAGGCCTCTAGAAACAGCTCTACGCCAAAGTTAGTCATGGCGCTGCCAAAAAATACCGGAGTCATTTGGCCCCCATGGATCGCCTCAATATCCAACTCTGGCCCCAGCTCCTCAATCATTTCCAGCTCTTCTTTGAACTGGTCATAGAGGATGGGGTTAATCAGGTTCTCGATTTCCGGGTCCCCTTCGTCAATCACCTTGACGCTAGCCTCGCGGCTGCCGTGGGCGGTGCGTTCAAATAGGTGGAACTGGCGCTTGCGGCGATCGAATACGCCTCGGAATTCCTCCCCCATGCCAATCGGCCAATTAACCGCATAGGTTTTGAGCCCTAGCTCTTGCTCAATCTCATCTAGCAGCTCTAAGGGCTCCCGAGCGGGTCGATCCATCTTGTTGAAGAAGGTAAAGATGGGTAGAGTCCGCATTCGGCAGACTTCAAATAATTTGCGGGTTTGCGGTTCAAGTCCTTTTGCCGCATCTTCTAACATCACCGCGTTGTCAGCGGCGGCCAGGGTGCGGTAGGTGTCTTCACTAAAGTCTTGGTGACCCGGGGTGTCGAGCAGGTTAATACGCCGCTCTTGGTAGTCAAACTGCAGCACGGTTGAGGTAATCGAAATCCCCCGCTGTTGCTCCATTTCCATCCAGTCAGAGGTGGCATGGCGCTGGGCGCGTCGGGCTTTGACCGCCCCCGCCTCGTGGATAGCCCCTCCGTAAAGCAGCAGTTTTTCAGTCAGCGTGGTTTTACCCGCGTCAGGGTGGGAGATGATTGCAAAGTTACGTCGCTTTTCGACCTGCTCCGCCAACGCTTCATTAATCGGTGCGATCGCCGCCTTCACCATTGCCCTATTCCACATCTGAGTTCCTGTGCCATCCCATTCTAGGAGCTAATGCCCATGCCCCGTTCAGGATTAAAGCGCCTCGACTTGTTCAGCAGAGAGTCCTGTATAGCGAGCAATATCTTGCACAGCCACCCCCGCTTGCTTCATCTGTTGGGCAACTTGTCGCACTCCGGCTACCCTGCCCTCCTGCCAGGAGGTATCCACCACGTTATTCAAGTCGCGGTAGTATTTGAGGCTGTTGTGATATCCCTCCTGCTCCGCCAGTGAGAAATTTGCCAATTCCGCCACCTCAAAAAGCTGGTTAAAGACTTCTTCTTGTAGGGGCTGGGGAGGTTCGGTCAAATCTGGCAAGTGCTTCAACAAGAACAGCCACTTGTCTAAATGGGTCTCTAGGGCCTCGATCGACTTCGTAAATTTGGGTAACTCGATATAAATAAACTTCAGCTTGTCGTAGAAGACCTCGCAGTGCTGGTTCTTCAGCTCAACAGTGTGGACCAGTTCTTGCTCATGCTTGTGGTCATCAAACACGAAATCCAGCACCCCGACGGTATAAACCGGGGTGAGCTGATAGTTCCATTCCCCCCTCAGCGCCTGCTCTTGGATGGGAAAAGTAGCGTAGTAAACGCTTCTGTCTTTGAAAAAGTTTTGCTTAACCTTTTGCATCTCGACGATGAAGCGATCACCATTTTCCCCCTGACAGTAAATATCGAAGATAGCTTTGCGATCCTCGGGGCTATTGCCCAAGCTTTCAGCTTGCTTGTAGGTAACCGCCTGGATGTGATGGGCTGCAGGCAGCAGGGTATTTAAGAAGTCGATCAGGAGCTGTCGATTGGGCTCCGTCCCAAACACTCGCTTAAAGCCAAAGTCGGTGAGGAGATTGATATACCTCTCTTGCAGGGGAAAAGCCATGGGAGCGAAGGTGTCAGGACTAAGGCGGATAGCTACCATTATAAAAACTCGGTACGGCGCTTTCGGGCGGCGTAACCGACTTCAGATCGGCATCACCCTATGGCGCTCACCTATCCCGACAGTCCCAAAGGCAATCAGGTCGATACGTACCACGGGGTTGATATTCCCGATCCCTACCGCTGGTTAGAAGACCCCAATACTGAAACCGTGCAGGATTGGATTAAGGCCCAAAATGATGTCACCTTTGGTTATTTAAAAGATCTACCGGGTCGCGATCTCCTCCAAAAGCGCCTCACCGAGCTGTGGAACTATGAGCGTTACAGCGTGCCGTTTAAGCGCGGCGGGCAGTACTTCTTCTATAAGAATGATGGTCTGCAAAACCAGAGTGTTCTTTACACCCTGCCCAATCTGGATGCAGAGCCCCGCGTTCTCTTAGATCCCAATACGCTCTCAGCCGATGGCACCGTGGCCCTCAGCGGCATTGCCGTTAGCGAAAACGGGACCTATCTCGCCTACGGCCTCTCAGCATCAGGATCTGACTGGGTGGAGTGGCGGGTGCGCGATATCGAGACCGGCCAAGATCGGGAGGACCATCTGAAATGGGTCAAGTTTTCTGGGGCGGCCTGGAGCCATGATCACCAAGGCTTTTACTACAGCCGCTACGACGAACCGGACGAAACCACCAAGCTAGAAGCCGTCAACTATTACCAAAAGCTTTATTACCATCGCCTCGGCACACCCCAATCGGCAGACACTTTGGTTTACGAACGTCCTGACCAAAAGGAATGGGGCTTTAGCGGTGGCGTCACCGACGATGGCCGCTATCTGATTATTTCGGTCCGGCTAGGCACCGATCCTCGCAACCTTGTCTTTTATAAAGATCTACAGACACCCGATAGTCCTGTTGTTGAGCTGATTTCAGAATTTGAGGCGGAATTTCGCCTAATCGATAATGAAGGGCCAGTCTTTTGGTTTCGCACCGACTTGGATGCTCCCAAGGGGCGCGTTATTGCCATCGATATCCGTCAGCTTGATCGCAGTCATTGGCGCGAATTGATTCCTGAATCAGCCGACACCCTGCAGAGCGTAGGGGTACTCAACCATCAACTGGTGGTGGATTATTTGAAGGATGCGCGATCGCTCATCAAAATCTTCGACCTTCAGGGTCAGTTCATTCGCGATGTCGAGTTACCCGGCATCGGTTCCATCGGCGGCTTTGATGGCAAACGGGAAGATACCGAAACCTTTTACAGCTTTACCAGCTACACAACCCCCAACACCATCTACCGCTATGACATGAATACGGGGGAAAGTACGCTCTATCGTCAGCCCCAAATCCAGTTCGACACCGACGCTTACGAAACCACTCAGGTGTTTTACACCAGTGCCGATGGCACTCGCGTGCCCATGTTTCTCACCCATAAGCGCGGTCTCAAGCTGGATGGACAAACCCCGACCCTGCTTTATGGTTACGGTGGATTCAGCATTTCTCTGACCCCTGGGTTCTCGGTCAGTAACTTGGTTTGGCTCGAAATGGGCGGCATTTACGCTGTGCCCAACCTACGGGGCGGTGGCGAATATGGTGAAACCTGGCACCAAGGTGGCACCAAGCTAAACAAACAAAATGTATGTATTTGATGACTGTTTGGCTGCGGCCCAGTGGTTAATCGATCAGGGCTATACCTCGGCTGAAAAGTTGGCCATCATGGGGGGCAGCAATGGCGGTCTGCTGGTGGGGGCCTGCATTACCCAGCGCCCTGACCTATTTGGTGCCGCCCTACCCGCGGTTGGTGTGTTGGACATGCTGCGGTTTAATCAGTTCACCATCGGCTGGGCCTGGGAGTCTGACTACGGTTCTCCCCAAAATCCAGATGAGTTCAAAGCGCTACTGGCCTATTCGCCCGTCCATAACTTGAAGTCCGGCACAGCCTACCCTGCCACTTTGATTACCACCGCCGACCACGATGATCGCGTCGTCCCGGCCCATAGCTTTAAATTTGCCGCCGCCCTGCAATCCGCCCACCAAGGAGAAATGCCGACCCTGATCCGTATTGAAACCAAGGCGGGACACGGTGCTGGTAAACCCACCGCCAAAGTGATTGAAGAAGCTGTCGACAAATGGGCCTTTCTCGCCCACACCTTAAAGATGGCCGAACCCTGACATCACACACTGATCAAAGCATCCCCGCTCGGCAGGGGTAGCCGAAGACCAGGGTGGGTCAGTAGCCACAGAACCGTCTGGCAATGATTGTCTAATCGGTACGCCACCCATCCTGGTATCAGACGCGAAAACCGCGCCCATTTCCCTATTCCCCATTTCCCTATTCCCCTTTCCCTATTCCCTAATTCCCCAAGACACAGAACGCTTCAGAAACCCTATTTCTTAAAAAACTCCTGCAATTCTTCGGGAACCTAGTCGGTCAAAAGCGAATCTGTTACTATCATGTGAGGTCGCTTTGAGTATGAGTGCTCATTACTCTGAAGCGGCCCAGATGTAGAGTTCTGACTTTGACCTTCGGGTTGATACCGTCAAATCCTTTACTTCATAAGGTGTGAGGAAAATAAATGACTAACAAACTATGGAAAGCGCTGCTAGCTAGCCCCGCCGTACTCGGCATGGCTGTCTCTGGCACCGCAATTGCTGCTGAAGCGCCCAGCGTTGAAGCGTTGGAAGCTCCCTCTGAGACCGTTGAACTGGCTCAAGTGGCGACCGTTGATGAACTGAGCGATGTGCTGCCCACCGACTGGGCCTACACCGCACTGCAAAACTTGGTTGAGACCTACGGTTGTATCGAAGGCTATCCCAACCGTACCTTCCGTGGTAATAACGCCCTAACCCGCTACGAGTTCGCCGCTGGTCTGAACTCCTGCTTGGATGTCTTGGCTACCCTGATTACTGGCGATGGCTTGGATGAGGGCACTCTCGCTTCCATCCAGCGTCTACAGCAAGAGTTCCAAGCTGAGTTAGCTACCCTGCGTGGCCGCGTTGATGCTCTGGAAGCAGAGACTGCTGAACTCCGTGCCCAACAGTTCTCCACCACCACCAAATTGCGTGGTCAAGTGGATGCCAACTTGGTTGTACCCTTTGGCGATGCAACCATTAATGGTATTGGCGATACTGATGACAACACCACTTTTAATGCTCGGGCTCGCCTGAACTTTGACGCTAGCTTCACTGGCGAAGACCGTTTGCGCATTCGTCTTCAGACCGGTGACGACTTTGCCAGCCTGCAAACTGCTGGTGGCTTGGCTAATTCTACCAACACTGGCAACAGCTTCAATGTTGATGACTTCTACTACAGCTTCCCCATTGGTGGCCGTTTGGATGCCATCATTGCGGCTAACAGCATTGCTACCGATGACTTCGTGGTGAGCACCATTGTGCCCTTCGATGGTCCTTCCGTGGCTGATGCCGGTGGTCCCGTTCTGTACGATGCTGACGGTAGCGGTGGCGGTTTCGCTGCTGGCTTGAGCTTTGCCATTACCGACAACATTGTTCTAGATGCTGGCTACTCTGCAGCTGAGACCAATGCTGGTGCGGCTGCTAGCAACAACGCTAACAGCGGTGGTATCTTTGGTGCCGCTCAGCAGAGCACCATCGTTCAGTTGAGCTTCCTGAGTGACGGTCTCTTCAATGGTGCCCTCGTCTACATTGATGACACTAACGGAGCCCAGGAAGTCGACACCTATGGTGCGCTGGCTAGCCTAGACTTCGGTCGTTTCATTATTGGCGGTTACTGGGCTCAGCATGACGTTAGCGTTCCTGCTGGTACAGACGCTTTTGACGATGTCAGCTGGCAGGCCGGGATTGCTTTCCCTGACCTGTTTATCGAGGGTTCTCAACTCGGTGTTTACTATGCTGACCTATTTACCTCAGCATCAGGTACCAACGCCTACATGTATGAGGGTTACTACGAGATCCCCGTTAGTCAGTACCTGACCATTACTCCTGCTATCATCTACGGTGATCTGGATGTTGATGGTGTTGATGACGACAACTTCTACGGTGCTATCCGCGCAACTTTCAGCTTCTAAGCCATTCATTGCTTAGTCTGACAGTTGTTTGACTTAAAAAGCCCTCGCATTGCGGGGGCTTTTTGCTGTTCTATCCACTGGTTTCGACTCCGCCGGTTTCGACTCCGCTCAACCAGTTAGTTGGTGTAGGCTGGGTCAAGCGCAGTGCAACCCAACATCCACAACCGTTTTGTTGGGTTTTGCTAACGCGCTACCTGTTGACTCACTATTCTGTAAACCCGCTATGGCGGTGCGTTTGCCTAACGTCCCCTAGAGGGTGTTTGAAAAGGGGGTAAGCCAGTCTTGAACCATATTGGAGCCCATCAGTAGGATGGCTGTAGCCCGAATGCTACCGTTACTTTTCTGGGTAATCCATGTCGCTAAAGGAAGTCCCGAAAACTTTTCAAACACCCTCTAACCCGAAAGTGTGGAGGGAATTCAACGATGACCCTTGATCAACTCCAATCTGAACTTTTGGAGCTTTCTCCCCAAGAGAAAGCCCAAGCCATACAACTTTTGGTTGCCAGCCTCGGTGGTACTTGGCTTGGCATCGAGCAGCATCCTGACGTGATGGGCGGTGACGCCTGTATTCGACAGACTCGTATTCCCGTTTGGCTCTTAGTCAGTCTCCGACAGCAGGGCGCGACCGAAGCTTTTTTGCTCGAAGATTATCCTGAGCTAACCGCTGCTGACCTGACCAATGCGTGGCTCTATGCTAGTACTCATGGGGTAGCGATCGCCGCCGCTATCCAGCGCCAAGCCGATGCATAAGGCACGACTTTACGCCGATGAGGGCTTTCCTTGCCAGGTGAGCCGACTGCTAAGGGAACTCGGTCATGATGTGCTCACTGTGCAAGAGGCTGGGCTCGACAATCAGCGGATTCCAGACGAGGCTAGCCTTCGCCATCAGCCAGAACCGGGCTGTACTGACCGATAATCGAGCTGATTTTATACGGCTGCATAAACAAGAATCTGACCATGCTGGCATCATCGTTTGTACAGAAGACATTGATCGCCAGAGACTGGTTCAGCGAATACATGCGATTTTGGCGACAGAAATCCTGGAAAAGCAATTAATTCGGGTTAATCGCCCTAATTCGTAGCAAGTGCCCGTAGATTGGGTGAAACGCAGCGTAACCTAACATCCACAACCGTTTTGTTGGGCTTTGCTAACGCGCCACCCAACCTACTGTTGATTCACTAGATGCGGTGCGTCACGCTGGGCAATGACACTACGATCATCAAGTAACAGGTGGGACAGATGTAGCGATTATCTTTCGTGTCAAGTCCACCCTGCTATCAGGTCCGGCCTCTGTAGTGCCATGACAAAGCCGACCAGCCAGAGCTGGTATCAGCATTTCCCAGCCACAGACCTAATCTATGCAGGCAAAGGACAAGCAGGC
>JBHJIP010000083.1:0-6178 GCA_050043365.1 Leptolyngbyaceae cyanobacterium | reverse complement strand
CCAGTAAAAGTCCACCTAAGGCCTATGCTTCTCAACGAAAACGGCTTGCTTTAGAGCAGCGCATAGAGTTCAACAAGGTGATCAGATTCTCATGGTGAGACTGACTAAGATGCTGAAAAGTTTTCTGCACCACTAAGGTAGGCAACCTAGAAAATCCAGGATTTAAAGTCTTCACATGTACATCGACTGTTGATGAAGCGGAAGGATTCTCAATTTTATAATCAACTTCTGGAACAACACTAACCCTCTCGATAAAGCCAGATCCTAAATAGCGATTACTTGAATTCGGTTGTATTGCTGCTGAACCAGAAAAGTAGGGAATTCCATCAACAGAAGACTCTTTGATGGGCTCTACAGAAGAAACATACGCGTTATATGTTGTAAATGGCTCTACAGAAGAGTAAATTCCTGCCACCCTATCAGGCAAGAACAAACCTGGAGTTATTTGCTCATTAGAAAGCAAGGAATTCCAGCCAGAATTTGGAACTGCTTCTACATTGCTGCCGCTTATGTTTATGTGGCTAATCCTTGCATAAAGACCACCAGTTTCTCTGCAAAACTCTGTGGGCTCACTTTCAATAGTGTTCCACTCCAAGAGTGCTTCACAATATCGAGATTCTAAGTCAGAACTATATGCCTTAAAAAGCGATGGTTTGAGGCGAGCCGTGTTGGATGGTGATGAAATATCTGCCCAAAAGATTCCCATATGGAATAAAAACAGCCCTAAAATCGTTCCCGATAAGAGCAAAGAAAATTCGTAGATTCAAATCTCAAGTGCAACGGCCTGCACAAAGCTGCTGGAAACGCTCTTAGGGATCTGAGTACATGGATCTCTTGCCGTCCCTACAGCAGAAAGGGTTTCGTCCTGTTCGATGAGATATCTCCTTTGCCCCATCAAGAGTGGCTTTTGGCAGGTGTTGCACTTCATTCTTGAATGGGCCATTTTTTAATACCTTTTCTTGATTCTTGTATGCTCAATTTTCTACATTTCCAGCTCTATGGCAAGGCAAGGGCATAAGTTAAAAGCAACTATTTAAACTGAGTTTTTAGTATATATTTGAGCATTGAAATTACTTCTTCCATATTCGCTTTACGAACTTCTCCAATTCCACCCAGACAAACATCAACGTACTAAACCCAAAACAAATCGCCAGCTCAGGCCCGCTAATCACCTGAGTGCCAAAGAAATTACGTAGCGGCTCTACATAGATCAGCATCAACTGCAAAATCGTCGTCAACACCACCGCAATCAACACAAACGGATTCGAAAACGGCGAGATCTCGTAAGTCATTTGGGTGTTGGACCGCACCGCGATCGCGTGTCCCATTTGCGCCAAACACAGCGTCGTAAACACCATCGTCTTCCACCGCTCCGGATCCCCTGGATAAGCCGGATTCGTGGCATGGTGATAGGCCCAATACATCAGCGTGATCGCAATGACTGAAAATACCAAGCCAATCCGCACCATGTAGGCCCCTAATCCCCGCGCAAAAATGCTCTCCTTCGGATCGTGCGGCGGACGGTCCATCACATTCGGTTCCGCCGGTTCCACCGCCAACGCCAAGGCCGGGAAACCATCCGTAACAAGATTCATCCAGAGGATTTGCAGCGGCGATAAGGGCACATCCAAAATTGGCAGCAGAATTGGTGAGGCAGCAATGGTGAGCACCTCGCCAATGTTGGACCCCAGAATGTATTTCACAAACCGACGAATGTTGGTGTAGACCACCCGCCCCTCTTCGGTGGCGGCGACGATGGTGGCAAAATTGTCGTCCAGCAGCACCATGTCGCTGGCTTCCTTGCTGACATCGGTGCCGGTGATGCCCATGGCAATCCCAATATCCGCCTGCTTTAGGGCCGGGGCGTCATTCACCCCATCCCCCGTCATCGCCACAATTTGGCGCTGTTTTTGCAGAGCCTGCACGATCCGTAGCTTGTGCTCTGGCGAGACCCGCGCATAGACCCGCACATCTCGCACCGCCGATTCCAGCTCATTGGGGGTCAGCTTTTCCAGCTCTTGGCCCCCCAGCACCGGGTCATCCGCATTGGCAATGCCCATATCCTGGGCGATCGCTTGGGCGGTGAGCTGATGGTCACCGGTGATCATCATGGTTTGGATACCAGCTCGGTGGCAGCGGGCGACGGCTTCGCGGGCTTCGGGGCGGGGGGCATCGAGCATGCCCACCAGACCCAGCCAGGTGAGGTCCTGTTCGAGCACCTGTTCGGGGCTATCTTCGGCGGGCTTTTCGGCCAGGGGGCGGCAGGCCAACCCCAGCACCCGCAGCCCCTGGGAAGCGAGGGTGGCATTGGTGGCGAGGATGCGATCGCGGGCGTCTGCATCCAAGGCTTGGGCCTCGGTGTGGATGCGCTGGGACTGACAGCGCTCTAGCAGAAGTTCGGGGGAGCCTTTGGACAGCAGCCAATAAGGAGCTGGGTTCATCCAGGCGAATTCGGCGTCGGACTGGGCATCGACCACCACGCTCATGCGCTTGCGCTCAGAAGAAAAGGGCACCTCCGCCACGCGGGCAAAGGTATTGTTCAGGGTCGATTGGTTCAGTTCCGCCTTGCCCGCCAGCACCACTAACGCCCCTTCGGTGGGGTCACCAATAATCGCCCAGTCCCCGTTTTCCTTTTGCAGGGCGGCATCATTACACAGCAGCCCACAGAGCAGTAGTGGATTTAACTCCGGCTGTTCCAACGGCGGCAGGGCGGTGCCGTCATTTTCAAAGTTGCCTTCCGGGGCATAGCCGGTGCCGGTGACGGCGACAGGGTGGGAGGCGGTTTCTACCCGCTGCACCACCATCTTGTTTTGGGTGAGGGTGCCGGTTTTATCGGAGCAGATGGTGGTCACTGACCCCAGGGTTTCCACGGCGGGCAGGCGGCGAATCAGGGCCTCACGCTGCACCATCCGCTGGGTGCCGAGGGCGAGGGTGACAGTAATCACGGCGGGCAACCCTTCCGGCACCACCGCCACCGCCATACTGAGAGAGACTTCCAGCAACGTCTCAACCGCGCCCCAACCGGAGCGCACCACTCCACCGAGTACCACCAGAGCCACGAGTACGAGGGATCCGGTGACGAGGGTGTTGCCCAGTTGGTCCATGCGCTCTTGCAATGGGGTGGGTTCGGTCTCCACCGCTTGCAGCATGGCGGCAATGCGGCCAATTTCGGTCCCCATGCCCGTTTGGGTAACCACCATCACCGCCCGACCATTCACCACCTCGGTGCCTTGAAACACCAGGTTGGCGCGATCGCCCAGTCCCACTTCTTCAGACAGCACGCCCTGGGCCTGTTTGGTGACCGCCTGGGCTTCCCCGGTCAGGGCCGACTCCCGCACTTGTAAATTGGAGGCTTCCAGCAAGCGACCATCGGCGGCTACCTGCACCCCCGCTTCCAGTAGCACCACATCCCCTGGCACCAAATCCTGGGCGGGTACCTCCTGGGTGCGGCCTTCCCGCAGCACCCGTACGTTGGGGGTGGCCATTTGCTTGAGGGCGGCCAGGGCTTTTTCGGCACGGCTTTCCTGCAAATACCCCAGTACCCCATTTAGGATAACGATGGCAAAAATGGCGATCGCGTCTTTGGGCACCTCCTGAGACCGAATCGACAGCACCCCCGACACCACCGCCACGGCAATCAGCATCACCAGCATGATGTTGGTGAACTGATCAAACAGGATGCGCCAGGGGCTGCGGCCCGGAGCTTCTTCTAAAACGTTGGCCCCAAAGTGGGCGCGTCGCTCAATGACGGCTGTGGCAGAGAGGCCGGTGCGATCGCTCTCCAACAGCTTCAGGGCCTGTTGCGCATCCACGGTATGCCAGTGCTGGTTCTCAAGCGTTTGCCATGACTCTGCCATCACCGTGAACCCCAATCCCCTTAACGCTTTCATGTTATAGCAGCGGTCAGAGCCGCTCAGACCAGACCGCAGGCCATTTCAATGGCATCGGCAATATCCCCACAAGGATGAAGCGGGATGCCAATCTGATCTGCCAGGGCTTCCCCCTCTGCCACCGCCCAAACCAGAAATGGTATTGAACATTACCGTTTTCAGCACGGATCGGTCTCCGACCAGAGGGATTCCGTGACGCCAGAAAGCCTTCGGCAGGCGTTCTGACCCCAGCTATATAATGAGGGCGACCTACGCACCGCACCTTTTCAGTGATTCAGACCTCCCCTTCTCCCACCCTAGCCCCCACCGACCCCGCCGTTCGTCCCGATGCCTTGGGCCGGTTCGGCCCGTTTGGCGGCAAATACGTCCCCGAGACTTTGATGCCCGCCCTGGCGGAGCTAGAAGCCGCCTACCATCGCTACAAAGACGAACCCGACTTCCAACAAGAACTGGACGGCTTACTTAAGGACTATGTGGGTCGGGCCACCCCCCTCTACTCTGCCGAGCGCCTCACCCAGCATTACAGCCGCCCCGACGGCAGCGGGGTGCAAATTTATCTGAAACGAGAAGACCTCAACCACACCTGTGCCCACAAAATCAATAACGCCCTCGGCCAAGTGCTCTTGGCCAAGCGCATGGGCAAAGGCCGGGTAATTGCCGAGACCGGGGCCGGTCAACATGGGGTGGCCACCGCCACGGTCTGTGCCCGCTTTGGCATCGACTGCGTCATCTATATGGGTGAGCACGACATGGAGCGCCAGGCTCTGAACGTGTTCCGCATGCGGCTGATGGGGGCCGAGGTCCGCCCCGTTACCGCTGGCACCGGCACACTCAAGGACGCCACCTCCGAAGCGATCCGCGACTGGGTCACCAACGTGGAAACCACCCACTATATTCTCGGCTCTGTGGCCGGTCCCCATCCTTACCCGATGATGGTGCGGGACTTCCATGGGGTGATCGGGGCTGAAACCCGTGCCCAATGTTTAGAGAAATGGGGTGGGTTGCCTGACATCCTGCTGGCCTGTGTGGGGGGCGGCTCCAACGCCATGGGCCTCTTCAATGAATTTGTGGAAGAACCCCATATCCGCATGATCGGTGTGGAAGCGGAAGGGGAAGGGGTGCTCAGTGGCAAACATGCTGCCACCCTTACCCAGGGTCGAGTCGGCGTGCTCCACGGGGCGATGAGCTACCTACTGCAAGACAGCCATGGGCAAGTGGTTGAGGCTCATTCGATCAGTGCAGGGTTGGATTATCCCGGTGTCGGCCCTGAACACAGCTATTTAAAGGATATTGGTCGAGCTGAATATTACAGCGTCACCGATGCCCAAGCCCTAGAAGCCTTTCAACGGGTCTCGCAGCTCGAAGGCATTATCCCTGCCCTAGAAACAGCCCACGCCTTTGCCTATCTCGAAACCCTCTGCCCTCAGCTCGCCGGTAGCCCTCGCTTGGTGATCAACTCCTCGGGACGAGGTGATAAGGATGTACAGACCGTGGCCAAGGCATTGGGGAACTTGCAGTGAGTCTAGACATTGAATCAGCCGTTTCAGAGGAGCAAGCGCCCTTTGAAATTTGCGATCGCGATCTTTCCGACGCCCTCCTAGAGCGGTATTTGCAATCTGGGGCGATCGCCGTAGATACCGAAACCATGGGGCTGCTGCCGAAGCGCGATCGCCTCTGCCTGGTGCAGCTCTGTGATGATCAGGGCTATGGCTCGGTAGTACGGGTTGAGTTGGGGCAGACCGAAGCGCCCAATCTCAAAACTCTGATGGAAGCGCCCACGGCGGAGAAGATCTTCCACTTTGCCCGGTTTGACCTGGCTACCCTGCGCCATCACTTGGAGATTCAAGTCGCGCCCGTGTTTTGCACCAAAGTGGCCAGCAAGCTGATTCGCACCTACAGCCCTAAACATGGGCTGAAGGAACTGGTGCGGGAGTTGGCGGGCATCGAGCTAGACAAGACCGCCCAGAGCTCTGACTGGGGCAACGTGATGAATCTCTCGGAGCAGCAGTTGCGCTATGCCGCCAATGACGTGCGCTATTTGCACCGCATTCGCCAAACGTTGATCACGATGCTGCAGCGAGAAGGTCGGGAAACCCTAGCGCGGGATTGTTTTGCTTGCTTACCAACGATCGTCACCCTCGACCTAATGCAGTACAACAACATTTTCGAGCATTGATCAGGGCAGTCCAGTGACGCCAATTGAAGCGCCGCTAAAAAAAATTATCGGCGCTTAATGCTAAATTGGATAATTTTAGGTTGATAGCGAGCAATTGGACCAGAGGACAAGC
>JBHJIP010000082.1:0-10685 GCA_050043365.1 Leptolyngbyaceae cyanobacterium | reverse complement strand
GCTTGATCCGGGTTTGGGCCAGGCGCGAAAGCTTTCTCAAGCCCCAGCTCAATCAGGTTTTTGATCAAGTCCTACTAGAGTTTCAACTCTCTCCTGAGCAGGCTGGCCAAGTGGCCGATTGGCTTCTGGTCTCGGTTTTGCCCCCCGACACCCTCCGGCGGGTGATTGTCGACTTTCTCACCGATCGCAACATCCAGGTGATTGATGAGATTTTCCGCTCCCGCACCAGCGGCACCTACTGGGTGGTGGCGAATTTGTTTGGGGTGCGTAATGCCCTAGTGCGTCTCCGCGCCGTTTGCCTAGACGAACGGGAGGTGAGTAATGTCCGCATTGCTGAGCTGATTGAAGCCCTGGCTCTGGGCGATCGCATTCAAGAAGGGTTGCTCAACCTGTCGCTGCAGAACTTACCGGTGTCAACGGTGCGGGCGTTGAGAGCCACAGTCCGAGATACGGTACGGGAATACATTCGCACCCTCGGCCCCGACTTACTTAAGGGGCTGAGCGAAACCGTGAACTGGCAGCAGTTGGCCACCCAGCTGCTCAATCGCCTGCAAACCTCCCAGGTCGTTACCGAATCCCTTGAACCCGTGAGTGAAGAGCTGGCGCTAATCCTAGAGCGCTACCTAGAGCGGGATTTAGAATCCCTCGTGGCCCAGATTATTCCAATTTTGAATATTGACCAGGTAATCATTGAACGGGTTAAAAACACCGCACCTAGGGATGTGGAGCTGGCGATTCAGGGCATTGTTCGCAATGAGCTGCAGGCGATCGTCACCTTAGGTGGTGTCTTAGGGGTGGTGATTGGCGGGATTCAGTCCCTGATTTTGTTTTATCGCTAGGGCGCGTCATAAATGACGGGTGAAAACCTTGCTGAGTAAGCATTTCCGCGCCCTTTCCTATAATATTTCTAGGGGCTGCAACTATTGCGCCACAAGGGTTCTAGCTTTGATTTATGACAAATCCTAGCGTTGGATGGCGGAATTCCCAGACCGCTGAAATAGATGGGAGGCAGTTTGTTCTAACACCTTTAACCCCTGCAAAGACCCGCGAATCAATCGCAGTGCTGCAATCGGGCGTTGCAAAAAACGCCAAGCCAATTCCCTCACGCGTAAGGAACCATCTGGAGCGATCGCCGCTGAAATATCCGGGAGTTCGTGGCGGCAGTCGTCGCTGATTACCCGCAAAATCGAGATTGGGCAGTTGGGTAAGGCTTGCAGTAGGCTGGCCCCTTCCATCTCCACCACGGCTGCCCCATAGTGATCGCCTAAGTACCGTTTCTCAGCAATGGCCGTAATGACGCGATCGCAGCTAACGCCCTCTGCAATAGCTACCCCAGGGCAGCGTTGGGCGATTGCTTCGGTAAGCGCACCATCACAAGGGTATGGGAGGGGGCGACCTGCCTGGGTGTCATCCCAAACGGCCCTGAGCAAAACGCGATCGCCCACGCTGAATTGGTTAGAGAGACTCCCTCCCAGCCCCATGAGTAAGATCCCCCCATCGGCTGCTGGTTTTGGCCCATGGCTCAAAAAAGTGAGTAGCGCTTGGGAACCGGCTGGAATGGCGATGGCTCGGGGGGGATTTTGTGCTCGTCTCAGGGCTCGCTGTACCGCCTGATATTCCGCTCCAGCAGGCACCAAAATCATCTCAACTTTTGGAACGTCTGCCATACCCACCCCCAGTTCGCCAAAGGTATTTGACCACAATTATCCAAGTCGATGGGAGGATAGTCAGGCCATTCCCAAAGGAGACCTATGAAAGTAGCGATTGTTGGCTGTGGTTATGTCGGTACTGCCGTGGCCCAACATTGGCAATCCCGAGGGTGTGTCGTGTTGGCCACCACGACCCGCCAAGAGCGGGTCAGTGAGTTGGCCACCGTCGCCGATCGCATTGAAGTCCTGCACGGGGGCAATGCCGAACATCTACGGGCGACCTTAACGGACCAGCAGGTGGTATTGCTGTGCGTCGCCCCCAAGCGCGGCGGCAGCTATGCCGAAACCTATCTGCGCACTGCCGAAACTATGGCTGAGGTTCTCCCTGAGACCCAGGTGCAGCACCTAATTTACACCAGCACCTCCTCGGTCTATGGCCAACATCAAGGGGCTTGGGTCACAGAAGAAACGACTGTGGCTCCCGCTAGCGACAATGGCAAGGTGATTGCCGCAGCAGAGCAGGTGCTTTTGGAGGCAACCAACAAGCAGCAAAAGGTTTGCATTTTGCGATTGGGGGGCATTTATGGCCCGGGCCGCACCCTAGCCAAAATCTATGGCCGAGCCGCAGGCACCACCCGCCCCGGCAAAGGCGATGAGCATAGTAACTGGGTGCATTTAGACGACATTGTTGGGGCGATCGATTGGGCGCAGCGCCACCAGCTCTCGGGAATTTACAACGTCGTGCAAGATGAGGTGCCCACAGTTCGAGACCTGATCAGCAGGGTTTGCCAGCGCTATGACTTAGCGCCCGTACAGTGGGATCACACCCAACCCAGCGCGCGTTCTTACAACGCACGGGTGTCTAATGCCAAGCTCAAGGCGGCTGGATATCAGTTTGTTCATCCCAGCTTCTGGGGCTAGGGCGCATCATCAATCACGGTTGAAAACCTTGCTGGGCAAGTTAACCGCGCCCGTTTCTACCCTATTGCTAGGGGCTGAAACCGTTTCATCACAAGGACCCTAATTTTAATTGAGCCCTTAGGATCGCTATCGATGAATGACCCGGACGATGCCATAGCTAATAGACAAGGCCAAAATCGCGATCGCCAACCCAATCAAGCTGACGCCCGAAACTTTAGAGAGGTCGAGAATAATAATCTTTCGCGCAACGGCAATCAATGATGTCACAATTACCAGCTCGACTTGGATAACATGTTTTTGCAAGTAAGCTGTAATATTTTCAAGAATCTCAAGCGCAATTAATACACTCAGAAACAAACCGAAAATTTCTGTGAGTGTACCTGCAAAAAGTCCCTTTGGGCTGGCACTCAAGAGCGCCTTTACTAAAAATATGCCAAGATCGACAATGATCACCATGGTGACAACTAGCATCATGATCGAGAGCACTTTGGCCACAAGGCTCTCAAATTGATCGATCCCCGTTACAAATCCAGTATTTCCTGAGCGCCAGAGCATATACCGTTTGAGTCGCTTTAGCTTTGTGTTCTTTTTGTTCAATCCAACTCCTTATCTCTATATTTACGGGGGTCCGTTCAATTTAGAACAGGTCTAGCCACAAAGGTTTCAGAGAGAAAACGGATATCTGCAGAGCAGCGTTTAGGGCCTCTTGAATTCTATGTAAGAGACACAAAATCAATTTTCCTCAGCAGAGAGAATGCGTACATATCGTTACAAACGCGCAAAGCGCAGCCTCTTGTCAGTATGGGCGTCTAGAGACCGCGAAATCAGCCAGGGGTAGTTCACTATTAATTTACTTGTAATCGACTTGGAGCTGCACGAAGTTAGCATTAAAATTGTTTTGGCTTTAGCATTTTCTGAATCTGAAAATTGAGAAATAATTTTGCTTTTTAATAAAGCTTTCAAGGATGCATTGAGCATCGAAAATGTCATTGACATGGAGTCGTTTTTGACTAGGGCATAATCGAAACTATGGCGTTCTTGTGGATTTTCGCTGCAATCTTTTCTGGCCTCGTTTTTGTTGATTATCAATTTAATGATTGGGAAGCAGAGGTTTCGAGAGAAGGAAGTCTAGCCTCTCAAAAGGACCGGTTTAGCCGGTGAATCTGCCGCTCGTGACCCAAGCGCATCGACTCAGATTTTAGGTATGGTTTTAGAACCATTGTTTTGAGAAGAGGACGCATGGTGAGGGGATGGATTGCAGCGGCAAGCCTGGGGTTGCTGAGTTTGTTTTTGCTGATGGGGAGTGCTCCTGCTGGGGCGGTTGCCCAGGCCCAGGCAACCTTTGCGGGGGGCTGCTTTTGGTGCATGAAACATCCTTTTGATCACCTTCCTGGCGTGCTCGACACCACTTCGGCCTATACCGTTGGCACGATCGAAACCCCCAGCTATTACCAGGTTTCAAATGGCAATACGGGCCATGTCGAGGCAGTGCAGGTGACCTATGACCCAGATCAGGTCAGTTACGAAACACTGCTCGAAACCTTCTGGCACAATGTCGATCCGCTAGATGAGGGCGGGCAGTTTTGCGATCGCGGCAGCCAATACCAATCGGTGATTTTCTATCACAGTACTGAACAACAGGACGCGGCGATCGCGGCCAAGCAGACCTTAGAAGACGCCCAGCAATTTGATCACCCGATTGTGACGCCAATTGTCCCATCTGCAACCTTTTACCCCGCCGAAGACTATCACCAGAACTATTACGAGACCCATCCAGCCCGATACCGCATCTATCGATTTGGCTGTGGTCGCGATCAACGCTTGACAAAGCTTTGGGGTTCTGGGGAGGGCTCTACAGCGGCGGCTCTGAATTCACCTCGCAGAGGTGTTGAATCACCTGCTCAGCCGTAATTAAGCGTTTTAAAACCACCTGACCGATTGCGCTGGGTTCCTTGTCCGACATTTGAGCGGACGGCTGCAGAGGGGGCTTCACCTCCACCATCAGAACCGCATCCTCAACCTGATAGAGCCAGAGGGCTTCCCCCTGCTCTTGAATACAGAGGGACAGCTTTTGCATGTGGGGTTTACGCTGCCAACCCGCCTCATTCCAAAGGCCACCAAACTCCCAGACCCGACCGGTGATCCAACCCTCGGAGAGAAAAAAATACTTCACCACCACCCCACGATGCTGCGTCCTCAGAATTATCTAATGCTGTGGCATGAAAGGCTCAGTAGCAAGGGAATTTGAGAAGGTTATGAAGTTGAGCCTTCGGGAGAAGGTGGGGCGGTTGATTTCGGTCGAGATCGCTGCCAGTTTTGCCAAGCCATCAACCCCCCGGTGGTAATCATCCACAGTAGCCCCAGGCCATTTAGCAACACGTAGATGGGCTCTAGGGTGGGACCCAAATATTCACCCTCGTGAAGAGCCATCAAAAAATGCACTTGGTCTCGACTGAGGCCAAACCAGCTTTTGCCCAATCGGTAAACCACCCCAGTGGTGACGGTCACCACCAAGGGCAGCAGTACAAGAGGCGCGATCGTCGCATGGAGCTTGCGAATAAAGGGTTGCAGACGCATGGTCATGGCGAGGACTTGACGCTTAATAGCCGATACCGCAAGCCTTGCGGGATTGGCGACGTCAGCAAGTCTATGAATAAAGGTTTTCAGCTTTGCAGCGTGCCGGAGACTTTCTGACCCCGGCTATATTATGACGTTGTTTGCTAGAGAGAAGTGATCCTGGCAAACAACGGACAGAGTTTACTGAAACCTAATTCACACGACCTTATAATTTGCACGGCCCGCCCCGACAAGACCTTGGCATCAGGGCTGCGAATTAATTCTTGAGGTTTTTTAAAACAGTCTAGACACACTGCAACATCTGTTGATTTCCCCAAGAATTCAGTTTTGAAGCTGGGTATGGTGGAAATGCAGCCGCTGTCAGTTTCTAAAACTACATTTGGGCATCCCCAGCTACCGATTACTTTGATATGTCGCATCCATCAGCGTTTTCAGGAGACGATCTCAACAGGTCCGAAAAGCCCGATTTAGATCAGCCGACCCCGATCGAGACGTTTCTAGATCGTCAACCGCTTCGCGTGCCGCCTGGTACCTCGCTCCTAGAAGCGATCGCGCTGATGCAAGGGACCTCATCCAACGCGGAACAATCCGCCAAGCGCACCAGCTATGTCTTGGTCGCCGAAGACGAGCAATTGATCGGCATCTTGACTGAACGGGACATCGTTAAGCTGACGGCCCAAGATATGGCCTTTGCGGGAGTGACTGTAGCTGATGTGATGACGTCACAGTTGATTACCCTGCAGGAACGTGACCTTGAGCATCCCTTTAGAGCCTTAAGTCTTTTCCGCCAGCACCGCATTCGCCATTTGCCTGTTTTAAATCAGCACAATCAACTGGTTGGCGTCGTTACCCCTAGCAGCCTTCGCCAAGCGCTCAAATCGAGCGACCTATTTCGACTGCTGCGCGTTTCAGAGGTGATGTCTACTGGGGTGGTAACGGCCTCTACCCAGGCAACCGCTTTGGAATTGGCCCATCTGATGGCTCGCCATCGCGTCAGTTGTGTGGTGATTCAACAGCCCGGCCCGCCACCGCTGCTTAACCCTATGCCCGTGGGGATTGTGACTGAGCGTGATGTGGTGCAGTTTCAGGCATCGAAGCTCAACCTGAGCACCCTTACTGCAGAGGCGGTGATGAGTGCGCCTCTGGCCTGCCTTAATCCCCAAGACACCCTCTGGTCTGCCCATCAAACCATGGCGCAAATGCGGGTCAGGCGCTTAGTGGTCACCGATGAGGCCGGTGTCTTAGCAGGCATCATTACTCAAACCAGCATCTTGGCGACCCTCGACCCGCTAGAGATGCAAAACATGATTACGGTCTTGCAGCAGCAGGTTGAGCAGCTCCAGGATGAACGGGTGCAGTGGCTCCAAGACCGGGCGACTGATCTCGAAGATCAGGTGGCAGCCACAGAGCAGCGGTTTCGAGCGATTTTTAATCAGACCTTTCAATTTATTGGCTTACTTGAACCGGACGGGACCGTGATCGAGGCCAATCAAACGATGCTCGATTTTGGCGGCATTCGTCGTGAGGCGGTGATTAATCGACCCTTTTGGGAGGCCCGCTGGTGGACAGTTTTACCAGAAACCCAAACACAACTGAGGGCGGCAATCGCCCGAGCCGCTCAAGGTGAATTTGTTCGCTATGAAGTGAATATTCTGGGTGCAGATCGCATCGTCACCCTTGATTTCTCCCTGCGACCCATCCTGGATCAATCCGGGCAGGTGAAGCTACTGATTCCAGAGGGGCGGGATATTAGCGATCGTAAATGGGCCGAAACAGCCCTGCGCGCTAGCCAACGGCGCTATGCCAAGCTGACTGAAGCGGCCCCCGTTGGCATTTTTCAGACCGATGCTGAGGGGAACTGTCTCTATGTCAACAATCTGTGGTGCCAAATTGCTGGGATACCCCTTGATCAGGCCCGAGGGAATAGTTGGGTTCAAAGCATCCACCCGGACGATCTCGAACTCGTTGCCGCAGAATGGTCCCGCACGACCCAAGCTCAGCAGCCCTTCCGCTCAGAATATCGATTTCAAACCCCTCAGGGGCAAGTGACTTGGGTCTTTGGGCAAGTGATTGCTGAAATTGGCCCTAATGGTGCACTGGCAGGCTACATCGGCACCATTACTGACATTAACGATCGCAAGCAAGCCGAGCATGCTCTCCAAGCCAACGAAGCTCAGCTTAAAGAAGCCCAGCGTCTTGCCCATATCGGGAGTTGGGAAGTTGATCTGACCACCGATGCGTTAATTTGGTCCGACGAAACCTATCGTATTTTTGAGGTTGATCCTGGGCAATACGAGGCCGCTCAGGCCGCCTTCCTCAACACGATTTATCCTGAGGATCGCGCTCGAGTTGACCAGGCTTATGCAACTGCGATTCGCAACCAAACCCCCTATGAAGTTACCTCCCGCCTATTGATGGCCGATGGCCGCATCAAGCATGTCTATGTACTCGGCCAAACCTTTTACGACGAGGCCCATACGGCGACGCGATCCGTTGGCACGATTCAAGATGTCACTGCAAAGACGCTGATTGAAGCCGAACTCAACCAGTACCAGAACCACCTAGAAGACTTGGTTGTCAGCAGAACCGCTGAGCTAGAAGAAAGTGAAGCCCGATTTCGGATGATGGCCGATACCGCCCCGGTGTTGATCTGGATTTCTGACTCAGCTCAGGATCACACCTACGTTAATCAAGTTTGGCTTGATTTTACTGGGCGCACCCTGAAGGAGGAGTTGGGGGGCGGCTGGGCTGTAGGCATTCACCCGGATGATTATGACCTTTGCTTAGGAGCCTACACGGCTGCATTTGAAGCCCATGAGCCTTTTCGGATCGAATACCGATTGCGTCGCTTTGACGGAGAGTACCGCTGGGTTGTAGACACCGGCAGACCCCGCTTTTTAGCCAATGGCGGGTTCGCTGGCTATATCGGGTCCTGTATCGACATCACTGATCGTAGAGAAATGGAGCAGGCTCTATTTCGAGAAAAGGAACAGGCCCAAATTACCCTACATTCCATTGCTGATGCGGTAATTACGACTGATGCCCTAGGACAAGTCGAATATTTCAATCCGGTGGCAGAGCAATTAACGGGTTGGGACGCAGAGCAATCTCACGGCAGACCTTTGTCAGAGGTGTTTAATATCATCCATGAACTCACCCGCCAACCCATTGAGAATCCCGTTGAACAGGTGCTGCGTGATGGTTGCGTCAAGGTTTTAACAGATCATACGATTCTGATTTCCCAGGATGGCACCGAATACAGCATTGAAGACTCGGCTGCACCCATTCGCGATCGCCAGGGCCAGATGATTGGTACCGTCATGGTCTTCCATGATGTCACCCAATCCCGCGAGCTTCAGCACCAGCTTTCATGGCAGGCCAGCCACGATGCCTTGACTGACCTGCCCAATCGACGCCAGTTTGAGCAGGAATTAATCGAACTGTTAAAGAGTCCCCAGCGGCATCAGCACCATGTGCTGTGCTACTTAGATCTCGATCAGTTCAAAGTTGTTAATGACACCTGTGGTCACATTGCCGGAGATGAACTTTTGCGGCAAATCTCTCGCCTGATCAAGGGCAAAATTCGAGCGTCTGATACCTTGGCGCGTCTAGGCGGTGACGAATTCGGCCTTTTGCTCAGGCAATGTGCGCTACCCAACGCAGAAGTGCTCGCTGAGAAAATCCGGATCGCCATTCAAGACTTCCGATTTATCTGGCAGGGCAAAACCTTTAGTATCGGGGTCAGTATTGGCATAACCACCCTGGATGCAGACGTACAGCCCCTGCCTGAACTCTTAAGTGCGGCTGATACAGCCTGTTATGCCGCTAAGAACCGGGGGCGCAACCGCATTCATGTTTATCAAGCCAATGATGCTGATCTGGTTCAGCAACGCGGCCAGCAACAGTGGAGTGTTCGCATCAAGCGCGCCTTAGAAACCCAACGCTTTTGTCTTTACCGCCAAACCATTGCCAACCCAACCCAGCCTCAGCAGGCGGCTCCAGTGCATTACGAAATCCTCTTGCGGATGATCGATGAAAAGGGCGATCTGGTTTCACCTGGCTATTTCATCCCTGCGGCTGAGCGCTACAACCTGATGACAGAAATTGATCGTTGGGTGGTGCGCGCATTTTTTGATCATCTCAAGATGACCAACCAAAAGCAGACCACAGAATTTGTTTCAAGTGCCGAGACGCTATATTTCATCAATCTCTCTGGCACGAGCATTAGCGATGCTCAATTTCTCACATTTCTGACTGAACAATTTAGGCAGCACCACATTTCGCCCCAGAGCATTGGCTTTGAAATCACCGAAACAGCGGCGATTTCCAATCTAGGGCAGGCCACCCGCTTTATCCATGAACTCAAACAGCTCGGTTGCCATTTTGCCCTAGACGATTTTGGTAGCGGCATGTCTTCATTTGGCTACCTCAAAAACCTGCCGGTTGATTATCTAAAGATAGACGGCCATTTTGTGAAGGAAATTGTGGCCGATCCAACCACCCAGGCAATCGTCAAATCAATCAACCATATTGGCCACGTGATGGGGCTGCGCACCATTGCCGAATCGGTTGAGACGGCTGAGCTCTGTCAGGTACTAAGCGACATTGGTGTGGACTACGTACAGGGCTATGGCATTGATCGGCCCAGTCCGCTGTAAATCTTCAAAGACAGGGCAATTGCCCGCTGAATTCTTGATTTTGAACATTGAAGAATGATGATTAAATGATTTGGCGACGAATTAACGGCCCGCCTGATTCCGCCTAGGACGTATCCCTGTGAAATTTGCTTTCATCATCGACCCGATCGCCCGCCTCGACCCTGGCCATGACAGTAGTGTCGCTCTGATGGAAGCCGCCCAGGCCCTGGGCCATGAAGTCTGGATTACCCAATTCGATCAGCTTGGGGTGACGGCAGGTCAGGCCATGGCCCAACTGCAAGCGGTCACCCTCACCCCTGTCACCCTCGGAGACAATCGCTGGGACGCTGTCCCCGACTGGTACCAACTGGGCGAGTCAGTCTATGAGCCCCTCGACAGTATGGATGCGGTGTTTATGCGCACCGACCCGCCGGTAACGGTGCCCTACCTCTACACCACCTACGTGCTCGACTATGTGGACCCCAGCAAAACCCTGGTGATCAATTCCCCCTCAGGGCTACGGGCCGCTAATGAAAAAATGTATGCGCTGCAGTTTACCGAGGCCATTCCTGAGACAATCGTCAGCCGTGACAAAAGCGTGATTCGCGAGACCGTCAGCCGCTGGGGTAAGGCGGTGCTCAAGCCCTTGGGAGGTAAGGCTGGGGAGGGGATTTTGTTTCTCTCTGATGGGGACCCTAACCTCAACTCCATGATAGAAATCAGCACTCACCGAGGCCTAGAGCCGGTGATGATTCAAACCTATTTGCCCGAAGCCAAGGACGGCGACAAGCGGGTGATTTTGCTGGAGGGGGAACCGATCGGCGCGGTGAATCGCATTCCCACGGGCAAGGAGTTTCGGGGCAATATGGCGGTGGGGGGCCGGGTGGCAAAGGTGGCGGTA
>JBHJIP010000081.1:0-4983 GCA_050043365.1 Leptolyngbyaceae cyanobacterium | reverse complement strand
CACTGGTCAAGGCTCAGGCTGCTGGCATACGCTGATGTCATAGCTTCCTAGGGGCTACAGAGGTTACTTTCTGAGCCTAATACTTAGGAAGCCTTTTCTCGAAATGAGTGCTGATTGATACTTTCCAAATATCCTCTAAAGCGTTTCAGCCCAAAAACGCTTCTTATTTGAGCTGCCGACAAGGCTAGAATAGCTTGCAATAGTTTTTGCCGACGTTAGCTTTGCCAAGATTGTTGATATGGCTACTGCGATTGCCTCAAAAGCACGTTTTTGCTTAGAAGGTCGTTTCCTGGGTTTTGTCCCAGGGGCATCTCCCCGTAAATTCCTGATGGTGCAGACCTCGGATGGCGAAATATCAGTCAAGCTGAGTAAGGCGCTACGACTGATGCTGCACAACTACCTTGTGACCGGTGATTGGATTCGTCTCGTGGGTAAGCAGAAGCTGGATGCTGATACTCAGGAACTGCGATATAAGGCTCAGGAGGTCATTAAAATCCAGCCGCCGCAGTCTTCGGACTCACAGCTGGGGACAAAGCAGGTTACCCTGACGCCGCGCCATAAACCGAAGCGGATATTGGTCTGTACCAAGTCGGATTGTCGTAAACGCGGCAGCAATACCCTGTGTCGATTACTCGAAAAGGCTTTGGCTGAGTCAGGGCGTTCTGGGCAGGTCACCATCAAGAAGACTGGCTGTATGGATCGGTGTAAAAGTGGCCCCCATCTGGTCTTTATGCCAGGCAAGCAGCGCTATAGCAGAGCCACTGCAGACATGTTGCCTGACCTCATGAACAAGCATCTCTGATGCTTGTTCATGAGGTCAGCATTTTCCAAATTGACAGAAGGATAATGTGGGGGCGGCGATCACCCAGCAAAAGCTGGATTCCTTGTGAAGAGGCGGTTACAGCTCTTAGCATGATTAATTAGCGCAGGCGTGGCTATGCTTATCCATTAAGGGTTTCGTCGTTGATGATCCACAGGCCCTAAGTGCAGAGTGGTTCGCAGAGTGGCATAGTCGATCAGAAGCGTATGCTCGATAGCCTTTCAATTCCTGCCGCCATTCATGTCAACATCTCTATTTCCGCCACTCCGGTTCAAACTGCTATGGGCCGGGTTGTGGCAACCTCGCAATGTTTGGACGTTAGCTGTTTGGGTGGTGGCTGCTTTGGTGGCTCTCCCGGTACTGGTGGTCCTCGGCAGCATTTTTGCGGATGCAACGGCGATTTGGCAACACCTTGTAGAGACGGTTTTAGTCCAGTACGTGCGCAATTCTTTAGCCTTAATGGTTGGCGTGGGGATTGGCGTTTGTCTACTTGGGGTGAGTACAGCTTGGCTGGTTGCCGCCTGTGAGTTTCCTGGGCGACGTCAGTTTGAGTGGGCATTGTTGCTGCCCTTAGCGGCACCCGCCTACCTACTGGCCTATACCTATACCGATTGGCTGGATTACTTCGGCCCGGTGCAAAGTAATCTGCGTCTACTGTTTGGCTGGGAACGGGCAACGGACTATTGGTTTCCGGATGTGCGTTCCTTGGGCGGGGCGATCTTGATGCTCAGCCTCACCCTCTACCCCTATGTCTACATCCTGGCGCGGGTAGCATTTCTAGAGCAATCTCGCTGCACTTTAGAGGCCAGTCGTTCCCTAGGGTGCGGTCCCTGGCGCAGCTTTTTCACGGTGGCATTGCCGCTAGCGCGTCCGGCAGTAATGGCCGGTTTGGCCTTGGCTCTGATGGAAACCCTAAATGACTTTGGCACTGTGGAGTACTTCGGGGTGCCCACCTTTACCACCGGCATTTATCGGACTTGGTTTGGCATGGGGGAGCAAGTCGCTGCGGCTCAACTCTCTGCCATGTTGATGCTGTTTATCTTGGCGCTGTTGCTACTTGAACGGTGGTCACGGCGGCAGGCACGCTATTACCAGGTGGGCAACGATACCCAGGCGGCTACGGCCTATATACTCGACTGGCGGCAGGCGCTCATGGCCCAATGGGTGTGTGGGTTGCCGATTCTGCTGGGGCTGTTGTTGCCGGGCGGGTTGTTGCTGCAGATGACTTTGAAAAACCTGGATGAAACCCTAGACAGTCGCTTTTTTGAGTTGGCCTACCGCAGCTTTTTATTGGCGACCCTAACAGCGGGAATCGCGATCGCCATTTCCCTGATCTTGGCCTATGGGGTCCGGCTAAATCGGTCCCAGCCGATCCGGATTGGCGTGCGGCTTGCAGCCATGGGCTATGGCATTCCTGGTGCCGTAATTGCAGTGGGGATTTTGATTCCTGTGATCCGCTTAGATCGCAGCATCATTGCTTTCATGGAGGGTAGCTTTGGCATTTCGCCCGGTCTGGTGTTGACCGGTACCGCTACGGCCCTTGTCTTTGCCTATCTGGTCCGGTTTCTCGCAGTTTCCCTCGGGGCGATAGAGGCTGGTCTGACCAAAATTCAGCCCAGTTTAGATGAAGCAGCGCGCAGCTTAGGGAATTCACCCACCCAAACCCTGCTAAAGATCCATGTGCCTCTGATGGGCAGTAGCCTGCTGACGGCCGTGATGCTGGTGTTTGTGGATGTGATGAAAGAACTCCCCGCCACCCTGGTGATGCGTCCTTTTAACTTTGATACGTTGGCGGTGCAGGTCTATCAATATGCTTCGGATGAACGCCTGGTAGAGGCCTCGGCTCCGGCGCTGATGATTTTGCTCGTTGGTTTTTTGCCCGTGATTTATCTCAGCTTCCATATTGCCCGCAACCGCCCCTGAGTACGATCTACGATTCCGGTTATGGTGATGAAAGCCTAGTCCTCAAGCCGATCCACTCGCCCAGTTTTTGCCTTCCCTGAGCCCTATGTCCCTGAGCCCAGCCAGCAATCACTACCAAACCCTAGAGATTCGTGAAACCGCCACCCAGGCTGAAATCAAGCAAGCCTATCGACGGTTGGCCAAACAGCTCCACCCCGATAGCCAAAACTATCAGGCCAGCCACGATCGCATCACCCGCCTCAACGCCGCCTACGAAATCCTTGGTGACCCCCAACAGCGCTCCGACTATGATCGCCAGCGCCGCGTTCAACAAGCCGGGTTTAGCTCCGAGCAAGACCTGCGTGATCGCGCCGACCGGGCCACCCAGAGCCAGCAACACTATCAAAAACGTCGTCAGGCTACCCAAGCCGCCGACACCGCCCTCGGTTACTGGCTGCGCCAGGTCTATAACCCCGTAGATCGCACCATTGCCAAAATCCTCAGCCCTCTCAAAAGCCAAATTCGCGCCCTCTCTGCCGATCCCTTTGACGACGAGCTGATGGAAGCCTTCCAGGCCTATTTAGAAGAGTGCCAGGCGCTGCTGGCTAAAGCCCAGGCGAAATTCCAAGCCTGCCCGAATCCGGGGAATGCCGCCGCGATCGCCGCCACCCTCTACCACTGTCTCCATCAGCTCGAAGACGGCATCGAAGAAATGGAGCGCTATACCTACTGCTACGAAGAAAACTACCTGCACATGGGCCAAGAGCTGTTCCGCATCGCCACCGGGCTGCGGCGAGAGGCTAAGGCCCAGCTCAAGAGCATTTCCTGATCACTGCACTTTATAAACAGACCGTTACAATAGGAGGATTGCTTTTCAGGTCCCCCTCGGCATGGCTCTCCCCATCGTTGCCATTATTGGTCGCCCCAACGTGGGTAAATCGACCCTGGTCAATCGCTTGGCTGGCGGCAGGGATGCCATCGTCTATGACCAACCGGGTGTGACCCGCGATCGCACCTATCAGCCTGCCTTTTGGCAAGATCGCGACTTTATGATTGTCGATACTGGCGGGCTGGTGTTTGATGACGACACCGAGTTTTTGCCCTACATCCGCGAGCAGGCCATGGCCGCCCTCGCCGAAGCCAGCGCCGCTATTTTGGTGGTGGATGGTCAAGAAGGCCCCACCGCTGGGGACGAAGAAATTGCCCAGTGGCTGCGCCAGCACCCAGTGCCCACGGTCTTAGCGGTGAATAAGTGCGAGTCACTCCAGGAAGGGCTGATCCAGGCGGCAGAGTTTTGGGCTCTGGGGCTGGGGGAGCCCTACCCCGTCTCAGGCATCCACGGCAATGGCACAGGGGAGCTGCTAGATGATCTGGTGGAGCACCTGGAGCCGGTGGATAGCGACAATGAGCCGGACGAAATTAAGGTGGCGATTGTCGGGCGTCCCAACGTGGGTAAGTCCAGCCTGTTGAACAGTTTTGTGGGAGAATCGCGGGCGATCGTTAGCCCGATTTCGGGTACGACTCGCGACGCGATCGACATGATCGTCACCCGCAATGAGCAGCGCTACCGACTGGTAGACACTGCCGGCATCCGCAAAAAGAAGCAGGTGCAGTACGGCCCCGAATTTTTCAGCATTAACCGCTCCTTTAAAGCGATTCGGAGATCGGATGTGGTGCTGCTAGTGATTGACGCCCTAGATGGGGTTACCGACCAAGACCAAAAGCTGGCCGGTCGGGTTGAGGACGATGGCCGCGCCTGCATCATCGTGGTCAACAAGTGGGACGCGGTGGAAAAAGACTCCCATACCATCTATGACTACGATCGCACCCTCAACGGCAAGCTCTACTTCATGGAATGGGCGCAGCGCATCTATGTCAGTGCCCTCACCGGGCAGCGGGTGCCGAAAATTTTGGACTTGGTGGATGCTGCCGTGTCAGAACATCGTCGCCGGGTCAGCACCTCTGTGGTAAATGAAGTGTTAGAAGATGCGGCCCGCTGGCACAGTCCCCCCACCACGCGCCAAGGACGCCAAGGGCGGATTTACTACGGCACCCAGGTCACCGCCAAGCCCCCCACCTTTGCACTCTTCGTGAATGATCCAAAGCTGTTTGGCGATAACTACCGTCGCTATATCGAAGGCCAGTTCCGTCAAAACCTTGGCTTTGAAGGCAGCCCCATCCGCCTATTGTGGCGGGGCAAGAAAATGCGGGATCTAGAGCGCGAGAGCGCCAACCGCGCCACCAAGGTGTAATGGCATGGA
>JBHJIP010000080.1:0-9217 GCA_050043365.1 Leptolyngbyaceae cyanobacterium | reverse complement strand
TGACTGATGCTGGCCGCAATACCCACTAAGGGAAACATCAACCCTGCCTCCGGTTGCCTTTGAAACCATCTTCGCTCTGATGCGATGGCTAACCAATTTACTTTGCATATTTTCTACGCGCAGAGTTTGCCAAGTCGTGTAAATTGGCATTACTTAGATCCGCTTCGCTGAGATCGGCATAGCTAAGGTCAGCGCCTTTCAGATCAACCCCCTTGAGGTTACCGTTAGCTAGATTCAGGCTGACAAAACTGCGCTGGCCTGAAGCATACGCTTTTAGAAGTTCAGTAACCGTTGCAATCTCAGCGGTGGAGTCAGGCGTCATCATCAGTGCCCTCTCTATATCACCCTAAAGCTTAGATCTCCTGGTCGTCGTGACGGGTCTTTTTAAATATGATTTCGTGTTCTTGCCGCTGCCCATGCCGCAGGAGAAACGGTAGTCACACCTGGCAATGCTCAATTGACGGAGCGATTACTCTAGAACGTCTTTGAGGGCAGTGCGGGCCGCGAGATGGTTGCGAGTGGTGGTGAGAATGTCGACCTCTCGCTCTAAGCGGACACTGGTGTCTTGCACTTCCAGGAGCGCCTGCTGCTCATCGGCAGCGTCATAGAGATTGCTGGCAATCCAGTAAGACAGCTCTGTCGGCAGATTCGGAATGTTACTGGGCAACTCAACATCGCGACTGGTCAACTTAGCAGAGAGCCGCACAACGTCTTTGAGCAACTGATCCACTTCCGTTACTAGCGGAGAAAGATCTTGGTCAGTGGGCTCATCTTCAATCCATTCAATCAGACCCACCCGGTAGGGTTTCTCTCGCACATAATCCAGCACTCGAAATCGCTGCTGACCAATGGTCAACATCTTCATGCGATCGTCCTTTAACCGCTGGCAGTGGAGCACCTCTGCACAACAGCCAATGCGGGCCGGTTTGCCTGAGGCGGGGTCAAACATCAACACCCCAAAGCGACGATCGCCCTGGAGGATGGTGTTCATCATGATGCGATAGCGAAACTCGAAAATATGAAGGGGTAAATGAGCGCCGGGAAAGAGTACCAGTTCAGGCAGCGGAAAGAGAGGAATTTCTCTGACGGCTAGGGAGGATGAAGACGCCATTATCACCAGTGAGCAGCTGTTTCTCTGCTAGCAATTGCCAATCCCGATCATAGAGCTTTCGCAATTGTGCAGACGCTTAATATTCTATCCCATGGTTTTAGATAACCTGTGCCCTTGGCAACCGTCATTCATACCTGACAAGGGTTGGAGTTAGATTGCCATCTATTTGAGCTAGAAGCCCTGTATTCGTAGGGTTATAGCCCTGGGTAATGCCAGCTAAGATAAGCGGTGATCCCTGAGTTTCCAGCACTTTATAGGTCGTTGATGATACGCACTCAGGCTGGGTTGAGGGAACATATCCAGCGCCATTCAGGTGGAGCGATCGCTCAGAAATGCTGGAAGCAATCTTCCCACCCTAAAGAAATACCCGCGTCTTCTGGCGCATCTACCAAAACAACCCCTGGCTCGGATCGAATCGTGCCCACAATAGCGGCTCCAGCCCCTAACTGGTCCACCAGAGCTGTGGCAATCGCGGCTGGCAAACACAGCACCAGCTCAAAATCTTCACCCCCGTAGAGCGCCCAGCGCTCAGCAGTAGCTTGCCCAACCCAAGGGGCTAAGTCTGGGGGCAGGGGCAACTGCGATCGCAGCAACTGCGCCCCCACCCCACTGGCCTGACAGAGGTGCAGCACGGCATTGGCCAAGCCATCGCTGCTGTCTATAAGGCCGATTTTGGTCACAGGCTCTGGCCAGAGTTGACGGAGGGTTGCGATGGCATCGAATCGGGGCTGAGGCCGCTGATGGGCCTGGATGTAGGCGGCGCGGGTCTGGGGGGAAATGGAATTGCCACACTCTGGATTCAGCAGTAGCTCTAGTCCTGCCCTGGACGCACCGTGATAGCCGGTGACTACAATCGCATCACCGGGTTGAGCCCCATTGCGGTAAAGAGCTTGGCCTGAATTCACTCGCCCGAGGGCCGTAATCGACAGGCTGGCTTGGGGCGATCGCACCACGTCGCCCCCAAGAATGGCCCCACCATACTTTTGCAAACAAGCCGCCATGCCTTGATAGACCGCCTCCACCCAGGCGACCGTTTGGGTCCCTGGTAGGCTGAGTCCTACGGTGATGCCATGGGGGCTAGCCCCCATAGCAGCCAGATCCGAGAGATTGGCGGCAACGGCCCGCCAGCCTACCGATTCTGGTGGGGTGGTGCGATCGCTAAAATGCACCCCATCCACCAGTACATCGGTCGTCACCACCCAGTCTCCGTCATCGGCCGACAGTACTGCGGCGTCATCGCCAATCAGGTCAACGGCACAAAACGGCTGGAGGCGCTTAATCAGGGCCAGTTCCCCAATCTCTGCCACTGTAAGTGTGGGCGGGTCTAAATCGATTGGTTTCACCCAGAGGACTCGTCAAACCATCTCATATGGGTAGTCAATATCAGGGTAAAGCTAAGTTCTCCCTTTGTTTGTTTAAAGCAGTCAAGAACCTATCCCTTACCGCAGCGAGAGCCGATCGGCTTGAATCCCATCCTTACCCACCAACCGGGCTGGGGCTGGGGCATCGTAAACCACCAACAGTTGATCGGGGTGATCGGCTAGTAAAGTAATGCCTTCAGGGCGATCGCACCCTTCCCCGTAGGGCACTTCAGCCACCAAAGTGGGCTCCAATAGGGTTTCACTGTCCCCTAGGGCCGCTTGCGGCAGTTGAAAGAGCCGCACCGAGCCACTCAGGTCCATAGTGGGACCCGCCAAGATTAAAAGCTGATCGCCCCAAGGGCAAAGGTCACGAATGCCCAAGCCGCCTAGATTGACAAAATGCTTGCGGTAGCGCCGTTTGCCCGCTAGCTTATTGAGCTTCAGCAGTCCTGGCTCGTTCAGCTCTGGCTGAATTTCCAACAGCATGGCCCAGCCTCGCAGCACCGGTCCCCGTAAACCAACCAATAAACGGGGGGCGAGGTCCGAGCTGTTGAGCAAGACCAACCCTTCGATGTCAAAGCCATTGTCCTTACCGGGGATGGGTGCCTTCAAAAACGGACCCAAATGCGCGTCCTTTTCAAGGACGCGGGTGAGCTGATTGCCGCCCTTTTTGCGCACCAACTGGGCTGCGGTCAAAATTTCGCCCGGTTGGTCGGGGTGGGGGCATTGGGGCCAGAGTTCGCCATCCACCAGGGGAATACGCCCCAGGGTATAGCGGTTCGCTTCGTCCACCACTTGGCTGAGTCGTTTTACATTTTTGTCAGCATAGTTCTCGGACTTGACCGATCGCCGCTTCAGGCTGTGGGAGCCTACAAACCACAGATAGCCATTGCCGTAGGCCAGCCCCTCCACATCTACCTCTTGCTCAGCGCCATTGGGCAGAGGCATAAAGTTGCCCAGGGCAAATTGGCGGTGCTGGTTGGCGGTGTCGCCATCTAGCGTGAGGCGCTCTAGGGTGGCGGTTTCATCGCAGCCTAACCAGAGATGGGGACCGATTTGGCGGACGGCAGAGAGGTCGGCCCGGATCAGCTCAGGCTGGTGCTTGAACTGGAGGGTAAAGGGAGATAGCGGCATGAATTTAGGGCGTGTAAATAACTAGCGACGAAACCTTACAGGGTGGGCTTGAGCCCGCCCAATTGCAGCAAGCCCATAGCCCATCCTTAGAAATACCGGTTGTTATGGCCCCCTAGTCGCTGAGGTAAAGGCCGGTTTCACTGCAAATGCCGCTCAGGGGGCGGTCCCACGGTTCGCGAGGAATGGTGGGCAATCGGGCGTATTCAAAGACGATACCAATGGTGGGCTTCTGGAGCCATTCGGGGCGGCTGAACAGGCGATCGTAATAGCCGCCCCCATAACCGAGGCGGTAGCCGCGCACATCGCAAGCCACTGCCGGCACCAAGATCAAATCGACAATGTCAGGTGGAATCATCGGGGCGCGGGGGTGGGGCTCAGCAATGCCAAAGCGACCCTTCACCAGGGTGCCGTGACCCTGCCACTGTTGCCAGACAATGTCTTTGTCGGGGCAACGGGGTAGACCCCACCCCCGGCGATGGTTCATGAGGGGGCTGAGGTCGGGCTCTCCCCGAAAGCTGGCATAGGCCAGGATCCAGCGGGCCGACTGGAACTGCGGCCATTGCTGCAAATGCTGGCAAATGCGATCGCTCTTTTGTCGCCACAAAGGTTGGGGAATCGCCTGTCGCGCCTTGATGAGTCGCCGCCGTAAATCGGCCTTGGCCTGGTGAGTGCGGTTGCCGGAAGCCTGGGGAAACGAAGACATCTAATGGTCGTTGGAATGAAGCAACGGCGATGACGCGTCCTAGAAATATAGCAGCAGGTTGAGTCCTGGAATCGTTCGCGACAAGGTCCAGAGCAGCAACGTTACATAGCAGAGGCCCACTGCCCACTGGTACCACACCAGCGCGGTGACCCAACCGGGCACGGCGGTATCCCGCAGCCGCAGATCATTGAAGCCAAATTTAAACCAATTGTTGAGGCTGAAGTCGTAGTAGTAGAGCCAGGTGTAGCGACGGTCCCATTTGATTGGAGCGTAGCGATCGCGAAAGAACGGAAAGCTAGGCAGTACCGGCAGCCGGGCAATCAGCAGCCGCAGTTGTCGGGCGCTCCCATCTTCGACCAGGTAACTGCTGTCGAGCTGGTCATGAAAGCGGCCCTGGCGGTAGATCATGGCAATTAAGGCGAGGGGCACTGGCAGGGTCAGCAGGGCAATCGCCCAAAGGGTCCATCCTGCCCGATCACTTAAGTTGCCAATGACGAGGCAACCGATTCCGGTAATCACAACCGAGCTGACAGCCATGCCGATTTGTTCAGCAGGCGGGGATTGAATGGCTGAGGGGGCAACCCGACGAAAGCGATCCACGCCCCAAAACAACCCGCTGGCAATCGCCACGGCCACCAGCCCAACCGCCAGCACCAGCCCCGTACTGGTGCCGTAGTGGCTCATCAGCAGTAAAGCCGCCAGACCCAGCCACTTGAGCCCGAGCTGTAGCCGCTGCCCCCAGCCCAACCGGGGTTGCACCACAACGCGATCGCGCACCTTCACGTAGGTGGCCAAATTAACCCCGTCAATATTGAGGATGTCACTCACCTGCACGAGGGGTTGGGTTTGTCGCTGGATGGAGATCGCCGCCGCTTGGGCCGCTGTAAAACCGACGCGCTGCAGTCGTTCGGGTGCTGCCCCATTCAGGTTGGTCGCCGTCAGTTGTCGATGCCACCGCCGTAAACGTAAGCGCTCCGTCAAATATTCCAACTGATTGGCATCGCCCACCTGTTCTAACTGGCGAAAGTTGCGCACCAGATTGCGCAGCAGGGTTTCATTGCCCGCTAGGGTAGGCACCGATAAAATCCGGCCCACCTGTCCTGGACTGCCCAACAACTCGGCCTGATTGGCATCAAAGTCTAAATTGGCCACATTTAAATAAGCCCCAGCCCCGAACACGCTGTCCCCGAGATCAAGCTGATGCTGTACCGCTGCCCCCCGCAGGTTGACCGGTTGGGCAAAACGGGCCTGACGTAGACTGAACGATCTCTCAAAACGGGCATTGGTCAAAAAAACGTCTTGATCAAACTGGCTTTTCAAGAAGGAGGTGTCTCCCTGCCATTGGGTTTGGGCCAAGTCAGCTGTATCGCGAAAGTGGACCCGGTTAAATTGGGCAGGTTGTTGAAAAGTGGCCTGGGTAAAGCCCGCCAGGGCAAAGAATTCACTGCCTTGAAAGTCGGCCTGGGCAAATTGACTCTGATCAAAGCGGGCGCGATCGAAAAATAAAGCCCCTCGCCAATCGGCTGTCCCTTGGAACTGGCTACCGATGAAAGAGGTGAGCTGACTAAACCGGCTCTCTGTAAATGTCGCCCCTTCGGCAAATCGAGTACTTTGGGCTGAGACCGGTCCGAGGAAAAACAGGTGATCTCCATTCACCGGTCCTTCAAAGCGGGTCTGGGTGAGCAGTAGCGCCCCCCGAAATAGGAACAAATTGCTGGGTTGGGGCTGCAGCAGTAGCGATCGCGACAATTGGCTCAACTGCGAGAGTCGAGCGCGATCGCGCTTCAGCTGGGTCTGCTCTTGCTCAGTCAGCAGGGGGAACAGGGCTTCACCATAGAGCGGTTCCCGCAGACTCAAGCGCTGTAAATCGAAGGAACCCTGAATCACAGCATTGCTCAGATCCAGCCCGATCGCTGTGCTGCCACTCTGGAGGTGGGTTTGAAGGAGGCGATAAAAGAGATCGCGAAAGTCACCCTTGTCTGAGCGCAAATCAATGCGCCGTCCCCTTAGATCGATTGTGGGCTTGCCGTCGCGCTGAACCGGCGCGTCCAGTTGCTGCTGCAAGTCTTCTAGGGTGAGGCTCGGCAAATCAACCGATTCGGCCCAAGCCAATTGGGGGCAAATCCAGACCATTGCGATGGCAATCAACGTGACCAACCCCAGTTGTATCCAGCCCTTCACCCCTTGCTTCCCCGACTTGGTGTTCATGCTCGCACCCCTGTGACTGGGATCACGATTGCTCCGTCCATGCCCTCACGATTGTCCTAAGACGGCATCACGATCCATTCAGGAGGCTATCACTGCACGATTATGGGCGATCAGCCGATAATGGAACTATGGAAACGGACGCCCGACCCACGATGCCTCTTCTAAACCCGACGCCGTCCGATGCCAGCGATTGTCCTGCGGAAGATAACTGTGAGCAACCCCACTGCTGTGTTGACTACGCCATCGAGCAGGGCCAAGCGACTGAACCGGTGAGTTTCCTAGAGGACCTGTTAGGGGCAGGGTAATTCCGTTTCGCTGCATCCCACTGGGATTCAGATTGTCTTATCCGCAAGGAGCCTAAAACCATGAGGCTAAATCCCCAAGCTGCCCAACAGCAACGCCAACAACGCATCACTGAGTTACGTCACCGGCTGCAGTATGCAACCTCTAACCGAGAGCGAGAAGCGGTGCGTACAGAGCTGGACTTTTGGCTGCGCCGAGGCTAATGGCTTGCCTTTAAACCATGGATCCAAAGCCCGCATGCGGGCTTTTCTGATGGCGGTTTTTAGGGCAACAGCTTGAGAAATGCCTGCCGGGTGGAGAAAAATAGTACAAAATATCTATACGGCCTATCCATGAGCCAGCCTGCAAACGTGGGCCACCCGACTTGAATGGCCAATTCAGCAGGTGTCTCAGCCCCTGTGGCGCTGATTCGATTTCTTGTTACCCTCCTAGAGTGGGCTGTCGATCAGGATGCTCTGTCATGCGTGTCAAACCCCCTTCCCAAGACTCTCATACCCACTTCACTCAATGGCAGGAGCAGCCACCCCCTCGCCGGATACCGCTGCCCTTTCGGCTAATGTCTGCCCTAGCCGGTAGCCTATCGGGTGGGTTATTAATCCTGGGCATTATTATCGGCATTGGGTTGTGGCGCTCAGGGGAGCAGTTCGTTGACGGCATCAAAATGGCCCTGACCCCCCAACCGCCGGAAGAAACCGTTGATGTACGCACGGTGGTGGTGCAGCAAGTGCAGGGGGCCAGTGAGTTGACCACGGCTGTCTTTGCAATGGAAGCGGTCGTCCCCACCACCAGTAGCCGCACGATTGCTAACTATGAAGTTGGCAAAACCACTTTAATTTATGTCGCCTACGGAGAAGTCCGAGCCGGGGTGGATTTAAGTGAACTGACCCCAGCCGATGTGCGGGTGAGTGATGATAATACGCTGCGAGTGAGCCTACCGCCGCCACGCATTTTGGATAGCAAGATCGATGTCAGTCGCTCTGATGTCTATGACTACAGCCGAGGCTTTTTAGGGTTGGGTCCCGATCGCGCCCCGGAATTGCAAGATCAGGCCCAAGAAGTCGCTCTGCAGAAGATTATCGTGGCGGCCTGTGAGCAGGGGATTTTGCAAGACGCCAGTGGACGAGCGGAACAAGCTGTGACCCAGCTGTTAGCGACGACCGGTTTCGAAAACATTGCTATTGAGTCGCGCCCCCCAGAGCAGACCGCCTGTGCTGCTGTCGCCAACCCACCCGCCAGCTAGGGCTTGTGGGTGGATGGCGACCTTGGTTTTATCACCCTTACCAACGGTAGGGGGGCCAGGCGTTATCACACCATGACTTGGATCGAATGATGCTCAAGCTCTACCAATTTGAAGCCTGTCCCTACTGTGAGAAGGTCCGCTTTTTGCTGGACTACAAGCAACTGCCTTACGAAAAAATTGAGGTTATGCCTGGACCAGGGCAGTTGGACCTATGGCAAATATCAGGCCAAACCCAGGTTCCGGTCTTAGCAGACAACGGTGAATTCATTCCAGACTCCACTGCGATCGCCCTTTACCTAGACCGTGCCTATCCTGAGCGTCCCCTCTTGCCGACCGATCCCCACCAGCGGGGACTGTGTCTGGCCTTAGCAGATTGGGCCGACACCACTTTAGGAGCCCATAGCCGCACCGCCGCGATCTCCGCTTGGCTGCAGCACAGCCATGTGCGTACAGCAGCCTTACCCGAAACCACCCCTGATTGGGTCAAGGCTTTGGTCGGGGCTTTCCCAGGAGAACTGGTGAGCCTCTTGGGAGCTAGTGTGAGCGCAATTCACCCTGACCCGGTCAAAACGGCCCACCTTGCCCTTCAGCAAGCTTTAGAGTCCTTATGCCTGATGTTGAGTCAGCAGGCTTATTTACTAGGGGAGCAGCCAACCCTGGCAGACTGCGCAGTGGCGGGGCTGACGATGACATTGAAGTTCCCTGGTTATCAATATGTGGATTTGCCCAAGGATCTGTGCGATCGCGGCTTGCCCGGATTAGCCGATGACGAGAACTATCAGCTCTTTTTTGATTGGCGCGATCGCCTCTACGCGGATTACCGCCAGCTTCGGGGGCAAAACCAGGGGGATGCTTCAACCCCGATGCCAATTGATATCGAGTAATTGGGGCTTATTTTGGAACGCATAAAAAATCGACCACGGCGCTGCCTTAAGAAGGTTCGCTATGGTCGACTCCTAAGTTATCTAAACCAGGGACTGTGGACAATCAAAACCAGATGCTTTGACTTAAATCAATCACAACCCTTGGCTTAAACGCGCAAAGTAGGCGCGGCGGCACCCAATCCACAGGGGGGTGTCACGAATTGTCCACCCGCCTTAGAACCTAGCTACCCGCGCAGGGGTCTGCCGCACAGGGCTCAGCGGCGCCAGGGTCGG
>JBHJIP010000079.1:0-16835 GCA_050043365.1 Leptolyngbyaceae cyanobacterium | reverse complement strand
GTCTGATCCAAAATTACCTGCACCTCATCGCCAGCGCTAGCTTGATCAACCGCTTGCCCCGAGATCAACACCGCTTCCACCTGGCTGGTGCTGGCCACATCTCCATAGCCCAAAAACATGGTGGCATGGATATGCTCCGCCAACTGGTCAAGCCTGCCCTGGACGGTTAAATCGATGGTTTCGTGGGCGTCCTTAGAGCGCTGTCTCTGGGCCTCCATCTCCGCCTCAAAGCCCGCTGTATCCACCGTGAGGTCATTTTCCTCAGCAATTTCTTGGGTCAGCTCCAGTGGGAAGCCGTAGGTGTCGTAGAGGACAAAGGCATCATTACCCGAGATTTGCTTGGCCGCAGACTGCTGTTCCCGCGCCAGGATATCGCTCAGCAGCTTTTCCCCCCGCTCCAGGGTTTCTAGGAAGCGGGCTTCTTCGCGATCCAGCTCGGTCTTAATCACCGTTTCCCGCTCCCGCACATTGGCAAAGGCCGCTTCCGAGAGCTGAATTGCCGTTTCCGCCACTTGGCTTATAAAGGTGCCGCTGATGCCAATCAGGCGACCATGGCGCACCACCCGTCGAATCAACCGGCGCAGCACATAGCCTCGCCCCACGTTAGAGGCGGTAATGCCATCGGCAATCATGTGAACCACCGCCCGCACATGGTCGCCAATCACCTTTAGAGAAACCTGGGTACTGGCATCGCTCTGGGCGTAGGCTTTACCGGCAATTTGGGCCGCCGTTTCGATAATCGGCAGAATCAGGTCGGTCTCATAGTTGTTGGGCACCTGCTGCAGAATTTGAGCCATGCGCTCTAGGCCTAGGCCCGTATCGATATTCTGGTTTTGCAGCGGCGTCAGGGTGCCCTCAGCGTCCCGGTTGTACTGCATAAACACCAGGTTGTAGAACTCGATGAAGCGACTGTCGTCTTCTAAATCGAGCTGCTCATCCCCCCGTTCGGGATGGAAGTCGTAGTAAATCTCGGAGCAGGGGCCGCAGGGGCCGGTGGGGCCGGAGGTCCAGAAGTTATCGGCTTCATCCATGCGCTGGATGCGATAGGCCGGAATCCCAATTTGATCCCGCCAAATCGCAAAGGCGTCGTCATCTTCGCGGAAGACGCTCACCACCAGTCGCTCGGGGGACAGCTTAAAGACCTCTGTAGACAGTTCCCAGGCCCAAGCGATCGCCTGTTCCTTGAAATAATCGCCGAAGCTAAAATTGCCCAGCATCTCAAAGAAGGTGTGGTGCCTGGCGGTGCGCCCCACGTTCTCAATGTCGTTGGTGCGGATGCACTTTTGCGAGGTGGTGGCCCGAGGCACCTCCGCTGGCCGCTGCCCCAGGAAAATCGGCTTAAAGGGCAGCATACCCGCGATGGTCAGCAGCACCGTCGGATCCTCCGGCACCAAAGACGCGCTGGGCTGAATGCGATGCCCCCTGGCCGCATAAAAGTCGAGGAAGGTTTGACGAATGGCGGCTCCGGTGGTCATCGTCGGTGGGTTAGGCATGGGTCCGATCACGTCAAGGGCACGGGACGCTGAGGGATGATGTCCTCAGGATGCTATGTCTCTATACTCTCAAAGCAGAAGTCGATTACAGAAAGCCGCTGAACCCACTTCGCCTGGTGATAGATGACAGGGGTGATCTTAGCGCTATTGGTGGCGGTTGCTGAGGCGATTCATGTCCATGGGCAATCTATTTAAAGGCAAGGTCTTCTTCATACCATCCGGGTGATCGGTTTCCATAGGTGAAAACTTAAGTTGCCATCAGTTGTTTCAGGGGGTGTTGCCTCTTTGTTATCTAGGGTCTTGAGGTCGCGTTGCTGACAGCCCGTGCATCCGTTGATTGCCGTTCTGGGCTATTCTGCTGAATCAGGATAGACTGACCGACTAAGCTAGATCGGTTGCCCCAGCCTGCGATCGCCTTTCGCTACCTGCCGACCCTCAGCGCTTCGTTTCATGGATGCATCGATCCTAATTGTTGGAGAAGCGTCCTTCTCTAACCCACTACTTAAGCAGGTTCGAGGGCTGTCTGCCATGACGGTTTGGCTGGCAGGCAACGCTGATATTGCCATCCGTCAGTTAGAGAAGCATGCCCCAGAACTGGTTGTCCTTCAGGCCAATATTGCTGAAAATTGGAGCCTCTGCAAAACCATTCGACAGCACTGGCATCCCCTCTGGGTTTATTGCCTCCTGTTGGAGTCCGCCCCAAGTGCAGCAACATTAGATGGGCGTCAAGTGCTCCAACGCCAAGCTCAACGAGCCACAAAAGCCGTTGAAATGGGTGGAGATGCTTACCTGTGGTGGCCCACCCTAAGACAGGCTGGCCCCGCCCCGCTTCGGGAAGATCCAGCCCTCAGTCGAATCATGCAAGCCCATATCCGGAGCGGACTGCAGCGCGTCCAGGCTTATCGAGATCTGTCTCAAACCAACGACCTACTCTCGGCGATCGCCTTATCAGATGCCCTCACTGAACTGGGGAATCGTCGTGCCCTCGATTGGGAACTGCCCCGAGAAATTGTATCGGCCCGGAAGCTGGATCAGCCCTTGAGCCTGTTGATTTTAGATATTGACTTCTTTAAATCCGTCAATGATCGCCATGGCCACTTGGTGGGAGACCAGGTCCTGCAGATGGTAGCGGAACGGCTGCGCCACAACATGCGGTTTTATGAAACCCCCTTTCGCTACGGTGGCGAAGAGTTCGTGATTTTGCTCAAAAATACCGGCATTGACGAAGCGGAACGGGTCGGGGAGCGGCTACGGCAATTAATGGATAACAACCCCTTTGTGATTGATACTGAGCTGGATCTGTGCCTGACCGTCAGCATTGGCGTTGCGGCCCTCAAACCCAATGATGATACAGAAGGCATGGCCCTAATCGGTCGGGCCGACAGCAGCTTGCTGGCCGCTAAGGCCACCGGTCGCAACCGCGTGGTGGTCAGCTCGATTGATCCGTCGGTGTAGCGCCATTCTCGATCAAGAGGGCTTGGCAATCGGCCACAGGGGTTTGTTCAGCCATGGCCTCAACCAGCGCTTGATAGGCCTCACCATGTTGCTCTAGAAGGGTTTTAGCTTGGAGCAATGCCCAGCGCTGTTGGGCTAGCCCCTGTTGAACGGTGCGCCCCAACTGCTGCCAAAGGATGGTGAATTTTTGGCGATCGTCCTGCCCACCTAGGGCTTCGCCATACATGAGTTGCTCGGCCGCGACGCCAGCCATCCAAACCACGCAGTAGCGGTTCAGAAGCTGGGCTGGAATTTGCCCCTCGCCCACAGCGGTTTCCAAACTGGCTGTGTCAAACTGAACCCCCCCTTGCCCCGGAAATCCTTTGCGCCAGGCCTCCCAGGCGGTGAGGCTATAGTCGGTTACCGGAATCGAAAGCAGATGGGCCATCAGCAGGTGACCGGCCTCATGGTGTAACACCCGCTGCTGCTGCACTGCTGAAAAGCGGCGGAATCCCCCTAGGAACAAATTGCCGACCGTGCCATTCCACTGGGCTTGGTCAATGATGGCGATCGCCAGCACCGTTACGGTCGCGATTGCCGGTACCCCCTGAGGAATATGTACCAGCGGCCCCAGCAACGTGGTGACGGTAACCAGAAAAACGGAGATGGCGATTAGGTTGAGGGTAAGTTGGCCCATGGTTGCAAAGGGGAGTGGAAGGGTGAAAGGGTGAAAGGGTGATGGGGTAGGGACGTGGTCCCCGCGCTCAATAGATTTTGAATTGGGTGATGGGGTAGGGGCGCAAAGCTTGCGCCCTTGGGAATACCCCACGCCCGATAGAGGATGAATTTTGAATGGGGCAATATCAACGGCCTTGATAAAAGGTTTCTAAGCTGTCTGTGTCCCCCACAAAGCGCCAATGCCAAGGCTCGTAAGCCACAGCGGCATCTTCTGCCTTCGGGAAGGACAGCTCAAAATTGTAGCGGGGGGCATTTTGTACCAGCCACCGGAAGGCTGGGGTGCGCTCAAAGCTGGTTTGCACATGGGAGTGGGGCACATTCCCATCACCAAAATCCACCGCGTAGCCGGTGTGGTGCTCGCTATATCCCGGCGGGGCGCTGACTTCGGCTCGGACCAGGGCACTTTCCCCCAGGTCAGCTTTGATTTGAAAGAATAAATATTGCTGATCGGCATGGGAGCGGAACCCAGACAGGGGCTGTAAATTAATGCCGTCAGCTTGGGCCGCTATCACCATGGCCTCCACCGCTGCTGCCGCTGCTGGCTGTAGTTGTACATGGGGGGCAGAGGGCACCGACACGAGACTATTGACCGATGCCTCGTCGTAGGCGCGATGTCCTAACAGGGTCTCCGACTCCGCTGTTGTTGCAGGCGGAATTCCGAGTTGGGTGGTGATATCGGCAAGGCGTAACGTCCAGGCAACCGGTTCAGGCTGGGGCCGCGCGATCTCCCCGCCCATCACGGCAGGCAATGCCGCCGCCCCTATAGTCAGGCCCCAACGCCAGAAAGAACGGGAACTGGGAGCATCGCTGAGTCGCGTCTGTCCCTCCCGTTGCGCCTCAGGAATATCGTCAGAGCCAAATGAATCTGCCGCCACAACGTCACACCATCCAGTAAATACAGCTTTGCCTTGTGAACATATGAATACAGGTAGTGGCCCCTGCACACCCTAACGGATCCCAGCCGCTCTTAGCTGGGATCTGCTCAGGTGATTTCTAAGGGCTTAATTCCAGCGGGTAAAGATGCGCTTGATTTCGGCGATGGCGGTATCAGCCGCTTCCTCGGGGGTGACCCCATCGGCGCTGACGCTGCGCACCGCAATGCCCCAGACGTTCTCAGCTTGCACTTGACTGTAGGCCGGACTCAGCACCGTGTAGAGGGGGCGCGTAGACTCAAACTGACGTACTGCCACCGAAATATGGGGGTCAGAGGCATCGGTCCAAAATGGGCTCTCCAAAAGTTGGGGCATCACCGGGAAGTAGCGCCCTTGAGCCCCTTCCACAAACTGAGACAGCACCTCAGGCTGTACTAAAAAGGAGACAAAGTCCTTGGCTTCCTCAAGCTGGGGTGAATCGGCAAAAATCATCACCTGCTTAATGGACGCCACATAGCGCATCGGGTCACCGTTAGGCTTGTTGGGCCACTCGGTCGTCGCCATCCGCCCTTTGTAGGTGACCTCGTCCTGGCGCTGGGAACCGGGGATAGACAGGGTGGGATTGGGGGCCATGACCGTAAGGCCACTCAAAAACAAGACATTGTTGTCGGGGTCACTCCAATCCACCGCGTTGGGCGGGACATACCCGTCTTGATAAAAGCTGGTGTAGGCCGTGAGGGTATCAATAATGCCTTGGCGCACCTGAGGATCATCCACCAAGAGTTCACCATTGTCGTCTAGCAGGCGAACATCAAACGCCTCTAGGAATTGCTCAAATTGGTAGCTGGTATCAGTGGCATCAGTGGACATGGGCAGGCCAATGCCGTACAAATCAGGGCTGCTGCCGCTTTGGCGCAGACTGTCCTGGGCCTGTTGCCAAAAGCCCCAAAAGGCGTCCCACTCTGCCGGAATCGCATCACCGGTTTGGTTGATGTTGGCCAGCAAATCTGTCCAGTAATGAATATGGGCGGCCTGTTGGGCAATGGGAACGGCGTAGTAGCTGCGTTCCTGGCTTTCACCATTCAGGTAATAAACCCCATCCAGGGCCTCGGGACTATACAAATCCCGGATCGGTTCGAGCAGATCCGTCACGTCCGCCAGTTGGCCTTCCCAAGCCAGTCGCGGCACTAGCGAAGGCTCTAGGGTTTGGCCATAGAGAATATCAGGGGGATTGCCCGCCGCGATCGCGCTCTCGCTGGACTGAATCAGGTCTTTTTCGCTGTAAAACACCAGCTCTGTTTCTACCCCAGCCTGGGCGGACCAATTCGCTACGGCCTGACGAACGGTCTCTGTTTCTTCTGGGTAGTAGCCCTCGTTCCACCAAATCTGAAGAACGCCATCATCTTGAACAGAGCCGCCAGAGGACCCGTCTCCACAACTGGCTATGCCGACCACTAGCGGCAGCATCAGCGCTAAAAAATGACGACGGGACATCGATACCTCTCCTCACTCAGGGATAACAATCAATAGCCTTGATTGGGGGTAGGCACAGGGATAACCCAATCGGCTGGCTGATTTTACAGTTCCAACGCCCTAATCATGCCATCCCAGTTTGCCCAGCGACGCTCGACAACCCAGAATTAAAGCTTTTCTTGGTATTAGTTCTGGGTATTCTGCCAAGGCAGTGCGAGATCTCTAGAATTAGCCCTTCAGGCTTTGTAGATGCTTTGAAGACTGCATCTTCTGCAACGCCAGGCTGACCTAATTGGGGCAGAGCCGAGGCATTGCTACCCGACTCAACATTCGACGTTTTATGATGCGCCATCTCGTTTTGACCCGCTTCGCGATCGCCGCCATTGCCACCCTCTCCCTACTCACAGGCTGTAATCAGGCGGATACCGCTGAAGTTTCAACCCCTGCTGAAGTTTCAACCGAAACCGCAAGCCCAACCGCTACACCAGAAGCGTCTGGCAACACCTCCCCAGCCGATGCTGCCCCAACGCCAACAGCGGATTCTCCGACGAATACGACCGCTGCTCCCACCGCTGCTCCCGTCAGTGCCCCCCAACCGGAATTCGAATATCAGCCACCGCGATTGTTGACCCTGGCAGAGTTGAATTGGGCAGAGGAAAGTTTGCCCTACACCGATCAAGATCTCATCATTGATCAGAGCTTTTGGCTTGATACCCGGGATATGGGTGAGGTTGCGTTTGTCGCCACCCAAATTGGCGATGATCTAGAGCTGCTCTTACTGCTGCCCCATGGAGAAATCAGCCAGGTTTTGCCCCCCAATGAAGACGCCGCATCCTGGATTTTGTGGGGCATGAAGGCTGTCACCTTTTTGGAACTGGACTTTGATGGGGCAGAACCCGACATCATTGTGCTGGCCGACTACATTACCGGAGTCGGACCCACGGGCAGTGAGCCCTTTACGGTGGCCACGGTCTACCTCAATCAAGGCGATTATTTCACCACCGACCCATCCGTGAATCGGTATTTGACCGATCGCAACGTCCAAACCCTGGCCGAGGCAGAGGATATCTTACGCAATGAGCTGGACTTCTTGCCCTAGGGCGCGTCCCCAAAATCATCCTGCCTTTAAAGCGACTTGCTCCTGCTCAACGGCGGCCACATTCGCCTCCAGGTTTTCAATGATTTGACAGCCTTGGGGCGTGGCTTGTAGGTAGGTTAGAGCGGGCTGAATGTACGGGTAAACCTGAGTCCGGTAAAAGCTGGGATAGTTCCACTTCAGATCCTCAGGATAGTGATAGCCCAGCCGTTGATTGACCCCAGCTTCCTCAAACTCATAAAAGAGCGCCACCGTTTTTTGCAGGTAGCTGGAGTCACTGAGTTGACCAATCAAGTCAGCCGCCCGAGCCAGGCCAGGGTACTGATCCATGATGCGATAGGCCGGGTCATTGGGCACTGGAAACCGAGTCAGATCAATGTTCTGCTGAATGGCATCTAGATCTAAGGCGTTATATTGCCCTAAATTTTCCTGCACAAACAGCAGGCTGCGGTCCACATGGTAAGGACTCAAGCTGGCGTCCGTTGCCCCTGGGGCAAGGTTAATCCAGGCGGTTTCTGGGCTTAGATTTTCAGAGGGCTGGCTCTGTCCCAGTCTGTAACGGCGACGGGCCACATCATCTTGCAGGCAGACGCCCCCCACATAGCCAATGTCATGGCAGAGCAAAGAGACCATAAAATTAAGCCAATCCGTGCAGGTGACATTGCCCTCTTTTTGGTGCTTGCCGTGCAAAATTTCTTGGCCTACCAAGCAGACCAAAATCGTGTGTTCAACGTTGTGGTAAAGCGCCGTACTTGAACTGAGGCGATTTAGAACTTGAATGGCGATCGCCCCCAGCACTGCTGCATATTCTGGCTTGAAGGTTTGATCGGCCTCGACACGATTTGCCTGCCGACCCAGCACCTGGTTGTACTTATCCTGCAGTTGATGCACGCAGGCTTGCTTCATAAAAATTGCGGGGTTTAGCATGATCACACCACCTGAATGACGACTCGCCAGGGTGCTCCATAGGGAGATGACTCAGTGATGTCACGAACCTTGGCTCCTTAAGCATGGCGGTTAAGTCATGAACCCGTAACCAGAAAAGCTCACAACGTCAGTAGGCTTCAGTAAATCTGCGCGGGTCTTTGTAGTGGAGCACCTCTCAAAACCTCAGCAAAGTTCCCGTCAAACCTCAGCAAACCTCTACCTTGAGCCGAAATTCTCGTCAGACTGTCGGCAGCAAGGTTACCTTGGAGACGGTTCAAAGCCCTTTGGTGGTCTACGGAATGGTCCGATCCCGCCGTGAATTTAACCAACGTTCCTGGAGTATTTGAGACCCCGCCTAAGTTTTTCCCTGAAGCCGTGCATCAATTTGGTCTGGAATTTATAAAATGACGCCCCTGCCCAGAAACAATGCTGTTATGGATGCAGACGCTGCTTTAGAGTTTGCTGATTGTCTTGTTTATGCCCACAACAATAAACATTTGAACGATTTAGAACGCCAAGTTTTTATCGGCTCTTGGCAGGGTAAAACCTATGAAGAAATTTACCCATTTAAAGCCGAATATATTGAGAAATCGGTTGCCTATCGACTTTGGCAAAAGCTCTCATCAGTTCTGGGCGAAAAGGTCACCAAAAAGCGGTTAAGAGGCGCGGTAGAACGGGCCTTAAAACAGCAGAAGCAGATATCGGTTATCTATCGAGACCCAGTACCCGACGCTAAGCTGGCTCAATCGTTGAGTGAAGCGCTGCAAGCCTCTGGACATCGCATTTTTGCGGCCAATCTAGACACCTTGACTCAGGGGGGGGCGAGCTGGGCGGGGCAGCGAGAAGCTGACTTGATGCAGTCGGATTATTTTGTCCTGTTGCTCTCGCCAGCCATGGCCATGAGTGAAATGGTCATTGAGATCCTGCAACGGATTTGGGACCGCCATATTCATCGCTACGAGCATAAGCCTTGGTTAATTGCCATTCACCTTTGCCCGGAAGCCCCGTTTTCACTGAATCATGATTTGCGTAATTACCTGGCCCAGGCTTCACAAGCCCTTTGGAAAACGCCAGCGGATGAGGCCCAACTGATTCAGGATCTCCTGCAGATCATCCAAACCGGAAATCCCCCTCCATTGGCCAACGCAATGTTAGCCAATGGGATCGATGCAGACTCTACAAAAGGGCTGCTGACTTCAGCCGAAGCAGCCCTTGGCAGGGCTGCTTTTCCGAACTTATTTGAGCCGACTGTGCCGTGTTTGGGCATACCCAACGCAATCTTGGCTAAACCTGATGCTGCCCTGGCATTAGCGGCATCAGCGGCAGATGCGCTACGGGTTGACTCCATTGCCGATCAGCCGCCGCCATCTCCAGTCGCCGATCCGGAGCTGCCCCGAGGTCAAGTGCGGTTGGCCTCCGCCTTTTATGTGGAGCGATCGCCCCAGGACAGTTTGTGCCATGAAGAGATCCTCAAACCCGGTGCTCTGATTCGGATCAAGGCACCACGGCAGATGGGCAAAACCTCGCTGATGGCGCGGATTCTTTACCAAGCTGGGGAACAAGGGTATCAGGCCATTCCCCTCAGCTTTCAACATGCGGATCAAGAGATTTTTGGCAGCCTTAAGCAACTGCTGCAGTGGCTTTGCGTGCGCGTGGCGCGCAAGTTGCGGCTGCCCCCGCGTCTAGACGAATTTTGGACCGACACCTACGGCAGTAAAGACAACTGCACGGCCTATTTTGAGGACTACCTTTTGCCAGAGATTTCAACCCCTTTGGTGTTAGGCATGGATGAGGTGGATCGGGTCTTTCAGTATCCCGCGATTGTGGATGACTTTTTTGGGCTGCTGCGGGCCTGGTACGAAGAGGCGGGCTACGGCAGCCACCAAAGTAGCCTTTGGGAAAAGCTGCGCTTAATTGTGGTGCATTCGACCGAGGTGTATATTCCCCTCGACATTAACCAATCCCCTTTTAATGTCGGTCTACCGATCGAGCTACAGGACTTTACCCTGGCCCAGGTAACCGATTTAGCCCATCGCCATGGGTTGCAGTGGCATGCCGATCAAATTCATCAACTGATGGATTTAGTGGGGGGACACCCCTATTTGGTGCGGGTGGCATTTTACTACATTGTTCAGCAGCAGTTGACCTTAGAAAAACTATTAGAGAGTGCGCCCACAGAATCAGGCATTTATGGCGATCATTTACGGCGGCATTTGTGGAATTTGCATCGAAATGACGCGCTGGCCCAAGCCTTTAGTCAAGTTTTAGCCCATCAAAATCCCGTTTCGATGGAGTCTGAAAAAGCCTTTAAGCTCCATAGTCTGGGTTTAGTTAAACTTCAAGGGAATGGGGTCATCCCTCGATTTGATTTGTACCGAAAATACTTTAGTGATCGCCTCAATTCACCCCCATCAAATCTGCTGGTTGGGGGTGAGGCATGAAATATAAAGTGGGGGGCCATCTGCCCTTAGATGCACCAAGTTACATCGTCCGAGAAGCCGATCAGGCCCTCTACCAGGCGTTGAAAGCGGGGGAGTTATGCTACGTCTTTAACTCTCGCCAAATGGGCAAAACCAGTTTGCGGGTCCGCACGCTGAATCGCCTCAACCAAGCGGGTATGGCCTGTATCGCCATTGATTTGAATAAAATTGGTAGTCGCGACATTACCCCTCAGCAATGGTATGCCGGCATTTTGCGGCGGCTCGTCACCGGATTTGCCCTGCCGGTGGACCTGCGTCAATGGCTACGCGACTACGCCTTTTTATCCCCGGTTCAAAGCCTAAATGAATTTATTGAGCAGGTCCTACTCGCAAGCATTTCTGAGCCCATCGTCATTTTTATTGATGAAATTGACAGTATGCGGCGCTTGCCGTTTCAGACCGACGACTTTTTTGCCTGTATTCGCTCATGCCTAGACTCGGGACGGCTCACCTTTGCCCTATTTGGGGTGACGACCCCATCTGATTTGATTACGGATAAGTATTACACCCCGTTTAATGTGGGTCGAGCCATTGACTTAGATGGGTTTACCTGGCAAGAAGCATTGCCTTTAGCAGAGGGATTAACCAATGCTGAATCCCCTGAGACATTATTACGCTGCATTCTAGATTGGACTGGGGGGCAGCCTCTACTAACCCAAAAACTCTGTCAAGCCATCACCACTGGGGACTGGCAAATTGCCGCCGGTCAGGAACAGCGCTATTTAGAAGTGTTGGTGGAAGGCCATATTTTGGAGAACTGGGAAGCCCAGGATGAACCGCCCCATTTAAAGACGATTCGCGATCGCCTGCTCAATATTGAAAAGCTCACGGGTCCGCTTTTGCAGCTCTATGAACAGATCCTGAAAGGCGAAAACGTCCCCGCCGATAACAGCAGTGAACAGTTGGAGTTACAGCTAGCGGGCTTAGTGGTTAAACGCCATGGCACCCTGCGGGTCTATAACCGCATTTACGCCATGGTGTTTAACAACCAATGGGTGCAGCGGGTGCTGTCGACCGTATACGAAGAATTTATGAAAACCGTCACTAAGCAGGAGCAGAAATTGCTGTCCATGCTGAATGTGATGGAGGGCAAGAGCTTTGACTATATTCTCAATGAAATTCTAAGCGATATTACCCTGAAAATGGGGGCTTTACTGGGGGTTGATCGGGCGACAGTCTTTTTTGTGGACCCCGAAAAGAATGAGCTGTGGTCAATCGTGGCGGATAACGGCAGCACCCAATATCCCACGATTCAGATCCTGACCAATGAGGCCAATACGGGGCAATTAACCCAGTTTAAAAAACTGTTAGAAACCAGAGATAAGTCTTCTCACGGGGCTGGCCCAGCGCCCTCATCGGCTGGTCACAGCGCTGAGCCGCCTTCCCCCGTTATCGCCCAAAGCACCGATAGCTATCCGATTTACAACGAGCTATTTTTTCCACTTCCCAATGCCGAGGGCACTTTGGTTGCCTTTGTGCATTTGGTCAATAAACTCAAGCAACCCCATAATCCCCAGGCCCCCCTGGTGGAGCGCATTGATCTAGCTGGGTTTAACCCTGAAGATAAGGTCCAGTTGGCCGATTATGCTGAACCGATTCAGCGGATTTTGGAGCGATGCCATTATTGCTATCGCCTCACCCAGAGACTGCAGGCCTCCGAGGCGCTGACCGAAGCCACCACCGCGATTTCCCAGAGCAGCCTCAATTCGGATGAAATTATTGGTCGGGTGATTGATGCCGCCAAGCAATTGATGAATGCTGATCGCGGCACCCTCTGGCTGATTGACTACGACACCCATGAGCTCTGGACCAAAATTCCCTTTGGGGAGGGCACCTTGAAAGAGGTGCGGATCCAAATCGGTCAGGGCTATGCGGGGCGGGTGGCTCAAACAGGCGAACCCCTCAATATCGGCTTTGACCTCTATGAGCACCCTCTTTCGAGCCAGGCCCAAGCCATAGACAAGCAAACCGGCTATCGCACCTGCAGTTTGCTCTGCATGCCGGTTCGCAGTTCTCAAGGTCGCTTGCTAGGCGTGACCCAATTGGTGAATAAGCATCGCCAGGGGGATTTTCCGCCCTATGACCCCAGCACTTGGCCTGCGGCCCCAGCTTGCTTTCAGGCGAGTTTTGACAGCACCAGCCAGCACCATATGGAGGTGTTCAATGCCCAGGTGGGCATTGCCCTCCAAAACGCAGAGCATTTTGCCGAACTAGAGCGCCAAGCGGCCAACCACCCCCGCAGCGTCGTCAGCAAAACCCTGGCTCTGCTCAATCAAGTTATGGACAAGCAGGGGTTTGATGAAATTCTCGATACGACCTTGCGATCGATCACCCTGAAGCTGGGTCAGGCGTTGGGTGCCGATCGCACCACGATTTTCCTCTTCGATTCCGATCGTCAGGAATTTTGGTCGATCATCGCTGAAACGGACAACGAGAATAAATTCCTCGAAATTCGCGTGCCCGCCAGTCAAGGGATTGTCGGGGAGGTGGCTGCCAATCGGCGCATGATCAACATCCCCTATGACTTCTATGACGACCCCCGCTCGACCTTTGCCCAGGTGCAAGATCAGAAGAATGGCTATCGCACCTATTCCCTGCTCTCTTTGCCTTTGATTAACCACCAAGGGGAATTGATTGCGGTGGTGCAATTGCTGAATAAGCTGCTACCCAATCTGCATCCTGACTTGCCTTTGGCAGAGCGCATCGATCGCCAGGGCTTTACCGCCAGCGATATTGAGATGGTGAATGCCGACTCTACGGCGATTCAGATTATTCTGGAGAGCTTCTTCTCGTATCACAAAACCTCACGCGGTCAGCGGGTGGCGGCAGCGCTGATGGCGGCGGTGCGGCACTGTGATTTCAGTACGGCAGCGCCAGAAGAGATCTTGCGGCGCATGATTGATGCAGCCAAGGATCTAATGAGTGCTGATCGCGGCACCCTCTGGCTATTGGATAGCGATCGCCAAGAACTCTGGACCCAAATTCAGTTTGAAGACCGCCAGGTGCGGGAACTGCGCATCAAAGTTGGCGAAGGCTTTGCGGGGGGCGTCGCCCAAAGTTATGAACCCTTGAATATCCCGTTTGATCTCTATGAGCATCCCACCTCTGATCGAGCCCAGGCTACAGACGCGATCAGCGGCTATCGCACCTGCAGTCTGCTCTGCATGCCCATCCTCAATCCTGATGGTGAGCTGATTGGGGTCACCCAATTGGTGAACAAGAAAAAGGCGGGGCATTATTCCGAATTACCCCTGGTCTATGACCAGCCGGTTCCAGAGCTATACCGGGCTAGCTTTGACGACAGCGATCAAAAATGCCTCTACATTTTCAACAATCAGGTGGGGGTGATCATCCAAAACATTGAGCTGTTAGCGGCGGTGCGCCAACAGGAGCAGGTGCTGCGGGGGAATACCCCGTAATCAGATGGTTGGTCAGTGGGTGAAGCTACGAGCCATGAAGACTAGAATCTGCTGATCGATTAAAGTTTAGTCGCTAAGAATGGTGCGTTCTTTGACCCAGCGCTTAACCAGAGGAATGTCGAACTGATATCGACCGTTCTCGATTTTGAGGACGTGGTAACGGACCATATGGCGAAGGGCCGCTCTTTCGGTTGAGTCTAGGTCGGCAGCGGGTTGGACATCTTCTGCCAACGCTTTTAGTAATCGTTGCCCCGCCTGTACTTCGGTGGGGTTCGTCAATTGGCCTGTAAACTCTGTCCACACGTTGGTGAAGTAGGAGGTTCCGAGGGTAAAGGCGCGGGGGATAGCGACCTCAAGCATTTCGGCTGTGGCGGTTTGTGTATGTTGTCCGTTGGCTTCGCTGACTAGAGCCGCACCGATCAGCTGCAGCAGGTTGGGATGACACTGGGTAAGCTGCAAGATCTCGTCAACCAGACCCGGTTTATAGTCCAGGGCAAACTCGGGGTCAGGATTGGTCAAGAGGTCACGGGCTTCGCTGGGCTCTAGGTAGAGCATTTCAACGGGCACGACGCTAATGAAATAGCTGCTCCAGTTGGGACCCAGTTCGTCTAGGGTTTGCACACCAGAGAAGACAAAGCCCAGCTTGTCCCAGTGCTGAATCAGGCTGCGTAGCTCATCAAATAAGGTCAGATTCAGCCTGCCTGCATTAATGGCAGTGCCAACTTTCTCGAACTCGTCAAAATTAAGCAGCAGCTGACGCTCCCCGAGCTGCTCTAGCACCTGCTCTAGCCAGGTTTCAAACACGTCATAGGGTGCGGGCTGGAGGGCCTCGTTATTTGGTTCGTTGGGTACAGTAATGCCCTGGCTACGGCCATCGCGACGAATGGCGCGGGCCACGCTACGTAAAAAGCCAACCTCATTGGCAGTCGCAGCGCCACTCTGGAGATCGACAAAGATGGGTACCCAATCACTGGGAAGCAGTCGGGGTAGGTTGTTGAGAAAGGAGGTTTTGCCACAGCGGCGAGGACCGTGGAGAACGATGGTGGGACGGTTGCGATCGAGCAGCAAACGCACCAGGTTATTGGCAAAATCTCGCCGTCCCTTAAATAAGTCCGCTTGGCTGCGTTTGAGGGGGTTGCCGTATTGAAACGGATTCAACAATTCCCCTTGAGACTGCTGCCGCTGTTCCGCTAGCTCCAGCTCCAGCAAGTTTTGCCAGCGGTTCATTACCGGTTGCCAACGGCTAATATCCCTGGTTTTTAATCCCAGGCTGGGGAATTGGGTTCGCAGTATTCTGAGCTGATCAAGGCTGCGCTCTAGCCCGCGCTCTCGCAGGACAGCGTTGTCGTTTTGAGAGGCCGCAACAACGCTTTGGGCCAAGTTTTGCAGGCGTGGAAATATGGTGGCGAGATCGGCTTGCAGGTTGGGATTGGCCAGCTCTCGGTTTTCTGATGGGTCGAGATAGGTGGGCAAGAGCGTTCTCAGGTTTGAGTCAGACGTGTCTGCGTCGCTCTCAGGCAGAAGGCTTTGGAATTGAGCTACCTCATCAAAGTTTGAGAGCTGACCGGCAATAATCTCGGGTAATGCCGCTTTGGCCGTGCGAGTTAAACCAGGCAAAGGCGATGCCTGCATCCGCTGCAAAGCATTTAGGGCCAGGACGGGATTGTGGGGCCAGACCTGAGCTAGTAATTTGGCATGGCCAGGTATAGGAATCCACAGTAGTTCACTACTAAAAGGCGGTAATCGCCGTAGCCATCGCTCGAAATTGCGATGGGTTAAATCTTCAAAACGAGTGCGGGTAAGAAAGTTGAGATTGGGGGTGACCGGAACGGGGGCAAAGATTAAATACTCAGGCAATAGGCGGTAGTAAAAAGCCAAGGTGACTGGCCATACCCACAGTACTTGCCAACTCAAATGCTCAGCACCCAAAGCAGTCAAAACAGTAGCAATTAGCAGCCCTCCCCACCGCCACCACCCGGCCAAACTAAAGGCTAAAATTGCTGCTATGGCTAAGAAATATGGCAGGGAGAATGTATTGAAATTGGCAAAAAAGACCGCAGCGAAAATCGCAGCGAAAATCGCGGCGAAAATAGAAACGGCCACTGAAGTGACAATCACAACGAAGGTGAAAACGAAACTCGTAACTCTGCTCTTGATTTTGACCTTTGAGGCAGCCTTCCAAGCGCCTGAAATGTCACCTGTCGAAACGAATACAACGATGAAAAAACTGGCGAAGCCAGTGACACGTATAAGGTAACTCGTAACGACAAACGTAACCATAAACGCAACAACGAATATAGCGATGAGCGTTGCGATACCTGCAACGCCAAACGTGTCATCGAATACAATGAAGACTGCGACTAATACCGAAACTAAGACCGTAACTAAGAACACAGAGCCGACTGAACTGCCGATTGCATTATCAGTTGTTATTTGTCTACTGATAGTGAAGGTGGAAAAAACAGAGGCGGCGCCTATAAAAACTGTTAGAAAGAGTGATGTAGCTCCTAGCCAAGTCCCAATCATCGTAGCGAGGGACACTCCAACGACAACGATCCATCGTGCTGCTATTAAGCGTTTTTGTTTTAGTAAATCATAGACAACTCCACTGAGCAGACCTAATATCACTGCACTGATTCCCACCCCGAGTAATATCTGATTGATAGGGGGTAAAGCTTGAGCAACCTTCGAAATTGTTAACTGTAAATCGTTCTGAAAGTTGACAGTATTCAAGCCATAGATCCACGCGATTGACAGAGGGATATGCTTAGTGGTGCAGAAAAGTCCTGCAACCCCTTTGAATAGGTGAGTCTCATTTGAGACAGAGGTTTTTGAAAGAGGCACTCCATGAGAAGCTCAAGTTCCCCAACTTAGAACTAAGCTCATGGAGCATCCTCCTCTCC
>JBHJIP010000078.1:0-8670 GCA_050043365.1 Leptolyngbyaceae cyanobacterium | reverse complement strand
CGCCCAGGCACAGCCACTCATCAACAGATAGAGAATCCCATTGACGACATCATAGAGGTCGACTGTCCGAGGCCGACCGGTCGGCCTCGGACAGGGTAACAGGGGTGAGAGCAGTTGCCACTGGTCAAGGCTCAGGCTGCTGGCATACGCTGATGTCATAGCTTCCTAGGGGCTACAGAGGTTACTTTCTGCGCCTAATACTTAGGAAGCCTTTTCTCGAAATGAGTGCTGATTGATACTTTCCAAATATCCTCTCAGCGAAGTTGCCTACGACGCACTTTTAGAGCTGCATGAAGGGTAAGGCGCGCCTGAATGAAGAGGAGCGCATCGCTTTAGAGTCTTACCTGCGAGCCAAAAAGCCCCTCATCCTGGAAGTGATTTACGGATAAAAAGACCCCTCACGGTGACGTGAGAGGTTTAAGGGAGAACTATGCTCAACGCGCTTTTGAAGAGTATCCCCCGAAGGCAAGAGCGAGATCGTGTCAGTCGATACGGGAGCCTTAAAAAAGGCGGTCTAAATCCTAAATGACTACCGTTAACTCACTGGCAGGATCGTCAGACCAGTCACTTCCTCACCGTCATACCGAATCACCCAATCATCATCAGTGACTTCGGTATCCGTTGCGACTTTAGCTGGCTGATGGAAGTTGACATACCAAACATCTGCCTCTAACGCACCTCATACCGGGTTGCTTGGCGACCTTCATAAAACACCCAAATCTCAGCTCCATCTGCCCTGACGTACACATCCGCTGTTTCATTGCGCCAGGCTGGGAACCCAAAAGAGCCTTTCATATCACTGTAGTCTTGGGGCCAGGCGAGCGATCGCAGCGCCGCCCACTCTTCAGCAGAGAGCTGTCCGGCACCACCGTAAACCACGGTGTTTGCCTGTTCCGCAGCGGTTGGCCCTGGGGTGAGTGCAGCCCAGTCCGTTTGGCTACAGCCGATCAGGGCGATCGCCAACCCTATCCATAACCTTGACTTCATCTGGCCCTCCGCACCTGTCGGTTCTCCCTGATTCCTCATTCCAAGGCTAGCGCCCAGATCCGCACGGGCCAATGGCGCATCTACCGCCCAATCAGGTTTTAATAATGACGGTTTAGCATTTGTTTCTCAACTTTTGACTTGGGAGGATTGACGCCATGACTGAGGCTCAAAACGTTTTTGGAGAAACCCTCCAGCCCTGCAGCACCGACCCGATGACCGGGTTTTATCGCGATGGCTGCTGCAATACTGGTTCCGGTGATTTTGGTCGCCATGTGGTTTGCGCCGAAATGACCGAAGCGTTTCTCAACTACACCCGTGCTCAGGGCAATGACCTGAGTACACCGGTTCCAGCCTATAACTTCCCTGGTTTGAAGCCGGGAGACCACTGGTGTCTCTGCGCCTCGCGCTGGCAGCAGGCTTTTGACGATGGCGTTGCCCCTCGGGTTGACTTGGCCGCAACTCACATGAGCGCACTCAAAACCGTGAAGTTAGAGGATTTGAAGGATCACGCGATTTAGGCATCATGAGTCAATTCGCATACTCAGGTCGAGCCAGGGCGATCTCGTAATGGTGGCACTGGTGGAAATGTAGTCCACCCCGGTTTCGGCTACGGTGCGTAGGGTGGTGAGGGTGATGTTACCCGAGGCTTCGATCTTGACGTGGGGCGATTCTGCCCGGATCAGGTCCACTGCGGTTTTCATTAGGGCTGGGGCCATGTTGTCCAACATGATGATGTCGGCTCCGGCGGTAAGGGCGGCCTGCACCTGTTCCGGGTTTTCGGTCTCAACTTCGATGGTGAGGGGATAAGGGATGCGTTGGCGAATCTGGCTCACCGCCGGTTCAATGGCCCCCGCTGCGGCATTGTGGTTGTCTTTGACCATCACCCCGTCATCTAATCCCATGCGGTGATTGCAGGCTCCGCCCACTTGGGTGGCGTATTTTTCGAGCAGGCGCAAACCGGGGGTGGTCTTGCGGGTGTCTACCAGTTGGGTGGGCAAGTCAACAATTGTGTTGACGTATTCGCGGGTCGCAGTGGCAATGCCGCTGAGGGGCATCGCTAGGTTGAGGGCGACCCGTTCCCCGGTCAATAATCCCCAGAGGGGACCGGTAAGTTGGGCGATCGCGGTACCTGCTTCTACTACTGCCCCTTCTGCAACCAAAGGTTTCAAAGCCAGGTCCGGGCTGAGCAGCTGAAACACCCGCGCAGCGATCGGTAACCCCGCAATCACGCCCGGTGCTTTTGCCACCCATTGGGCTTGGCCCGGTCGCTGCACCATGTCACCGAGACCGTCGGTGGTGCGATCGCCCCGGCCAAAATCTTCATGCAGCCAAGCCGTCAGCAGCGGATCAAGCACGATATTAGCGGGCACCTTGTTGACATCCTTCTTTGTGGGTGGGCTAGCAAAGACGATACCAGCTCGCATCGCCCCACCTCACGGCTTGGGTGCTCGTACAGGAACAGGCTCTGACGCTACACTGGGCGTACTTGCTGCGACGGCCTTGATCATGTCTGCGCCCATCACCGAAGCACTGCCAGAGGTGAACCCTGCTGAGGTTTCCGAGGCGATTGTTTTTCCGCCCGGCGATCTCAATAGTGACGAACCCCCCGTGGAAACTGAATTACATCTACGCCAAATCCTGCTGCTCATCCAATGTTTGGAGCGGTATTGGAGCGATCGTCAGGACTTCTACGCCTTTGGTAATTTGACGGTGTATTACAGTCCTCGTCAGCGCAAATCTGAAGATTTTCTAGAAAAACACTCTGAACCTTTGCTGCAGGCAAAGAGTAAAGAGGCGGTTCAGAGTATTTTTGGACCGGACTTTTTTGTAGTGAAAGGTGCAGAGCGTAAGCCTCGAAAAAGCTGGGTTGTTTGGGAAGAAGACGGTAGGTATCCCAATCTGATTGTAGAACTCCTATCGGACTCAACCGCAGCGACAGATCGAGGACTGAAAAAACAGCTTTACCAAGACACGTTCCGCACCCCCGATTATTTTTTGTTTGACCCACACACGCTGGAATTTCAGGGTTTCCATTTAGTGGATGGAACCTATCAAGATTTACAACCGAATCAACAAGGCTGGCTTTGGAGTGAACAGTTACAACTCTTTTTGGGCATTGACGACCAGCAACTGCGATTCTTTACTCCCGAGGGGCAATTGGTTCTGAGTCCTGAAGAAGTCGCAGCTGAGGTGGATGCAGAACGGCAGCGTAGTCAGAAGCTGGCGGCGAAGTTACGGGAGCTGGGGGTGGACCCGGAAGAGATCGCTTAGCTACACCCGATCGCTTGCCCCGCCAACCACCCTGTTGTCCAGGCACTTTGAAAATTAAAGCCCCCGGTTACTCCGTCAATATCCAGCACTTCTCCCGCTAAAAAGAGACCCGGACAGCGACGGCTTTGCATTGTTTTGAAGTCCACCTCTGAGAGCTTCACACCGCCGCAGGTGACAAATTCCTCTTTGAAAACCCCTTTACCGGAGATCGCAAATTGACCGCGACTCATCTGCTCAACCAGTCCATTCACGCCTTTCTTCGGAAGGTTGGCCCAGGTGAGGCTTTCATCCAAACCGACCCGCTGCACTAGATACATCCAAAGACGGCGGGATAGTGGCAGAGGGCAATGATTCATGATCGCCCGTTTGGGCACCTGAGCACGAGCAGCTTGCAACTCGGCTCTGATCTCATCCATCGTCATTTCCGGAAGCCAGTTCACCTGTAGCGTCCCCTTGTAGCGCTGCTCATGGAGCGATCGCGCCCCCCAGGCCGACAGTTTCAACACCGCAGGACCGCTCAAGCCCCAGTGGGTGATCAGCAGCGGGCCGGTTTGGGTGAGGGGTTTGGTGTTGGGTAAGGAGAGCTTTAGATTCACCGGCTCGACTGAGACGCCTGCCAGCGATCGCAGCGCCGGATCCGCCACATTAAAGGTAAACAGGGATGGCACGGGCGACAGGACTTTGTGCCCCAGGCTAGCGGCGATGCGGTGTCCTTGGGGGCTGCTGCCCGTGGCGAGAAGCAGGCGATCGCACTGCAAGGTCTCTCCTGATCGCAAGGTGACGGTGAACCCAGATTCAGTTCGCGTCACCCCACTCACCGCTGATTTCACCCGCAGCGTCACCCCCAACTGCCGGGCCTCTCGCTGCAGACAATCCACAATCGTGGCCGAATCATCCGTCACCGGGAACATGCGGCCATCAGCTTCGGTTTTGAGCTTGACGCCCCGGTCTTGAAACCAGTCCACCGTGTTTCGGGGCTGAAAGCGGGTAAACGCTCCCCGCAAGGCTTTGCCGCCTCTGGGGTAGTGGGTCACCAGTTGCGCTGGGTCAAAGCAGTGGTGGGTGACATTGCAGCGTCCTCCACCCGAAATTCGCACCTTGGCTAAGGGCTCTGGTCCCGCTTCTAGCAGGGTGATCTGGGCCTGACGATGGGCTCTCGCCGCCGCGATCGCCCCAAAATAGCCCGCCGCGCCGCCGCCGACGACGATGATCTGAGAGGGTGTTTGAAAAGTTCTCGGGACTTCCTTTAGCGACATGGATCACCCAAAAGAGTGACGATAGCATCAGGGCTTCAGCCATCCTACTGATGGGCTTCAGTATTGCTCAAGACTGGCTTACCCCCTGTTCAAACATCCTCTGAGGAAATTTCACCATTCCTATACAGGATTGAAGCGAATGCAAAATTCAAAAGGCAGAATTAATCCTGGCTGCCTTTGGCTACAAATGCCCCCGTTTACCCGCCGCTAGTAAACTCTGAAGCTGAATGAGGAGACTCCATACAATCGATGGTCAATGGGATTATTCTGCGGCGTTTCTGCTAAAAAACTTCTTCAGCTAAAAGTTTTCCTTTAACCCGTTCATATTCATCTTCGAGAAGCCATTCTTGGGCAGCTTCATAGTTGGCGTGAGTGACGATAAGTTTATAGTCGGATGCAGGATTAAAAATACAGCAAGTGCCATCTTGATCACCCACCAACATGAGAATCTTAGGTGGAAAAAGAACTAGATCAACCCAAAGTTCTAGGAATTTCCAGGTTTTAGCTTGTTTTGCGAGGGCCGGTGCGTGGAATTGCATGATACTCACCTGTTGTCTTCACAATTTTAATCTCACCGTAGTAAAGAGGGGTTGGGCTCCTGTCTGCTCTCCTATCTGCTCTAAGTATGTAGCCGATTGGCTCAGAAAAGTAGAGTCCATATCGTTCATAATCATCCCCTTCATCCTCGATTCCTGTTCGCTCTCCACCCTCAATGATCGCCCGCGTGACGCGTTTCAGAGTTTCGGGATCATTGAATACGTGTGCTTTACCTTCTCTTCGAAGCAGTCGCTGGACTTGAGGGGTATTCGGCAAATGGCGCGCAACCAAGCTTGGTCGGAGGTCAGGAGTAATATCTCGGTCAATTCCACTCATGGGTTTGGCAAAGCGCGACGAAAGTATTCCGCGTCATCTTTCTATAGCGCTGGCCACTTTGCTTAGGACACCTAGGATTGCTCTGGGCTTTAGCGCATAAGCAAAGTGGGTCGCAGTCTTGTCCTAACCGGACTGGCGACTGCTATATTTCTGACTGATCCCTCTTCATCAGCTTCCCGCTCGGTTCGTGTCACCTCTCTTGTACGGAACAGAAGGGCTCTAAGCAGAGCTAACTATTTTCTGAACCGTCAATTTTGAACTTTGAACTGTCAACTGAAATACTGCCGCACAATCTCAACGATGCGCTCAGAGGCTTTGCCGTCGCCAAAGGGATTCACCGCTTGGGCCATGGCATCATAGGCAGCCGAGTCACTGAGCAATGCAGAAGCGGCATTGGCAATGGCGGCTGAATCGGTGCCCACTAGCTTGGCGGTACCGGACGCTACCGCCTCGGGCCGTTCCGTCGTCTCCCGCAGCACCAATACCGGTTTCCCTAAACCAGGGGCTTCTTCTTGCAAGCCGCCCGAATCAGTCAGCAGCAGGGTACAGCGCTGCATTGCCCCCACCAATTGACCATAGTCCAACGGTTCACAGAGAAAGGCGCGGGGGTGATCGCCCAAACGGGCCAGGAGGGGGGCCCGGACGGTGGGGTTGAGATGGAGGGGCAGCAGCAGTGCCGTATCAGGGAAGCGATCTAGCAGGGTCAAAAAGCCGGTGGCGATGTCGTCCAAAGGCGCACCCCAATTTTCGCGGCGATGCACTGTCGAGAGCATGACTCGATGCTTGTCCCAATCCAGGCCAGGGATGGGGCATTCGGGACGTTGATCGGCCACGGTGAGCAAGGCATCAATCACGGTATTGCCGGTTTGGTGGATCTGCCCCACCACCCCAGATTTATGGAGATGGCCCACAGCGGTTTCGGTGGGGGCAAAATGCAGGCGGGTGATTTGCGAAATCAGGCGACGGTTAGCCTCTTCAGGAAAGGGGTTGAGCAAGTCGTCCGTACGCAGCCCCGCTTCCACATGGCCCACCGGGATTTGCTGATAAAAGGCGGCGAGGGCGGCGGCAAAGGCGGTAGTGGTATCCCCTTGGGCAATCACCAGGTCAGGTTGCAGCCGTTGAAAGCAGGTTTCGAGGCCCTGCAGGCTGCGGCAGGTAATATCCGTGAGGCTCTGCTTGGGCTGCATGATGTCCAGATCCTCATCGGCTTCGATTTGGAACAGGGTCATCACCTGGGCCACCATCTCCCGATGCTGACCGGTGAGCACCACCCGCGTCTCAAAGCCCGCCGCCTGCTGAAAGGCTTGAATCACCGGGGCGAGCTTGATGGCTTCGGGGCGAGTACCGAGGGTAATGCACACCCGGATGGGCTGAGGCGCAGAAGAGGTCGAGGTCATTGTGTCCAAATTAAAGCCTTCCTATGATGGCACGGCCCACCGCCCCACCTGGCAAAATAAGGGTTGACCCGATCGGAGATGTCATGGCCCACACAATTACCCTGACGGCGACGGCGCTGGCGCAGCTCGATTTAACCCAGGCAGTTGCCGTGCTGAAGCCGTTATTGACTGGGGGTCAGATTTTAGATCCTGAGGTGAAGCTCATGTTTGAGATTGATTTCCCTCAGGACCCCACCGACCCGAGGGAACTGTCGGAAATTCCGGAGGTGCGTCTCTGGTTTATCCGCCTCGACAGTATCTACCCTTGGCTGCCCTATGTGCTGGACTGGGAGGCAGGAGAGTTAGCCCGCTATGCGGCGATGTTGGTGCCCCATCAGTTCAGTCCCTCGGAGGGGATTCGCTACAACCCTGAGGGGCTGGAGATTTTTGTGATGGGCAAGATTTTTTTGATTAGCCAATGGTTGCAAGGCCAAGGGGAGTCATCGACAACGCGGTTGAAGTTTATGACTCAGATGTTGGGGTATGACATTGATGATGGGTTGTTTGAGTTGTTGGGCAGGGCCTAGGAGGTGAGCCATGACAGCAGTCTTAACGCCCACGCGCCATCAGGTGATGCTGCACGGCATGAGTTGGGCCACGTATCAAGGGCTGATTCGCGATTTGGAATCAGAGCCAGGAAAACGCTTGACCTATGACCATGGAACCTTAGAAATTATGGTGCCGCTGCCTCCCCATGAAAGCTATGAGAGCCGTTTGGGTCGCCTCGTAGAAGTCACGACTGAAGAAACCAACACTGAGATTGCTAGCTTGCTGATAGACTGCCACTGCATCATCCTAAGAGGGTGTTATGTCAAACGATGCTCTCTAACTAATAGCTATACCCTCTGATCTCTCCATGACAAATTCGACTTCGGGGAAAACATGACAAATTCGATCACTCGCCTCAATCCGTCGGCATTGCCAGATGCCGGGGAAATGGGATATTCACAGATATCGATAGTCGAACCGGGCCGTATGGCTTATGTATCTGGCCAAGTCGCATGGCGGCCAGACGGTGAAGCAGCACCTGAGAGCTTACTTGAGCAAATGAGTATTGTCTCGATCAACACAAAGGCCGCGCTGGATGCCATTGGGGCCGTACCATCTGATGTTGTGATTGCACGCATTTACATGACCAATCTCACCCCTGAAAGATTAGAAGAAGCTATGCCACCGTTTCTAGCTATTTTTGAGGGGGCTCAACCCTGTGTTACTGGCGTTGGTGTCGAGGCGCTTGCTGCGCCCGACCTGCAAGTCGAGATGGAATTGGTTGTCAGGCTTCCTGATTAGTTGCTGTTTTCAAGCTTAGTAGGGTGGGCAATGCCCACCGCATCAAGTTTGGGAAGTAGCTTAATCAAAGCTTGATCAAGTCTTTTCCGATGCTGAAATCCTGCCTAAGTCAAACCGTAGTATTGCATCAAGGTTAATTGTGGGCAATGGCCACCCTACGACTCAGGTGAAGGGAAATTTGGAGATTGGTGCCCATGATAGGTTCACACAATCTGCAACCCTATTATGGCCTTGCTTCCGGACTTGATATGATCAATGCAATGGCAATGAAGGCTGAACAAGTGTTAGTTACTTATGTGATCTGAGTGGCAGGATGAAATTGTTCAAAACATTAAGTTTCACAATAAATTTATTTGATGAAAATAGAAATTCAACTAATAGGGTGGATGACGTCAAATAAGCCTTGAATAGACTAATACTCAGTGGCGTAAATTTCGCCACCGTTATGCCCTCATCCCCCAACCCCTTCTCCCTGAGGGCGAAGGGGAGGCCGATTTTGAGTCCCTCGCCCTTTGGGAGAAGAATTTAGGGTGAGGGGTTATGGTTGGGTTATTTGT
>JBHJIP010000077.1:0-2081 GCA_050043365.1 Leptolyngbyaceae cyanobacterium | reverse complement strand
GGCGTAAGCCCCGCTGTCTGCCCCCCCGTCGTTCGCTAATGGCGATGGGTGGAGCGCTATTGTCGGGTATCGTGCGCTGGCGCGTTGGGCCGACGCTCACGACTGCACCGGCTGAGTGGGTTCCCATGGAAGAGGCTTTTTGGTACACCGCTGGCTTAGTCAGGCAGTCTGCAGTGAGTCTGGCCCTGCAGCCGACCGATGCCGCTGAGTCAGTTGCAACGGCAGAGACCCCGGCGACTGGCACAGAGGTCCAGCCTGCCACCCCGACAGAGTCGGCTGAACCGTTAGCGGTTGGGGCTTCTTTAGTCATTGATGATGCCTTGGAAATGCGGGTGGCGATCGCCCGCAATGCCCCCACCTTACAAGTGGGTGCCAGTAGCCAGGGGTGGTTAGTTGATCTCAATGGCCAGCAGCGTTGCGAAATCCCGGCTCAGAGCAGCTTGTCCGCCACGCCGACAGGCCAAGGTTTGAGTTTCAACGGTTGCCAACTGTCCACAGCCGTATGGCTAGAAGCCGCAGCGGGTGGCTATCTCTATATTGGCGATAGCTGGTTTAAGGGCCGGGTTCTGCTTTTGAACGATGGCGGTACGGTGCTGGCCGTTAACTTTGTGCTGCTGCGCGATTATCTGTCGAGCGTGGTCGGGAGTGAAATGTATCCCCACTGGCCCTTAGAAGCCCTCAAAGCTCAGGCGATCGCCGCCCGCTCCTATGCATTGACCCACCACGTGCGCCCTGCCAGCGATCATTTTGACCTGGACAATACCCAGCGTTACCAGGCCTACAAAGGGGTCGCGGTGGAAACCACCAACACGCAAATTGCCGTGGCGGCCACTGGCGGAGAATTTATCAGTTACCAAGGGGGCATTGTCGAGTCTCTCTATGCGGCTTCGGACCAAATTGTGCAGGAAGCCCACGGCGGCCAAGGCATGAGCCAAACCGGAGCCAAGGACTACGCGGTGCAGGGGTACACCTACGAGCAAATTCTGGGTGCCTATTATCCTGGCACTACCTTGTCGCGGCTGGTGGTGCAATAGGTCTGCAGCCGCAAACCTGCTAAGGCTTAAACGTCTGAACCATTATGACCGGGCAGGCTAGAGACGTCGGTGTTAATCGCCTTTAGGCGCATCCGATCCAGTTGTTCCATGGCCCAGGATGCAGTTTGGCGCACCTCAGGGTCGCTGTCGGTTGCCGCATGATTGAGCATGGTGCTGGCCTGACCCATCAGGTCATAGATACGGGTCATGTCCCGAATGGCATTCTTACGAACCTCAGGGTTTTCATCCTGTAAGGACAGGGCTAAGGCCCGATTCATCGGTTTAAGAGTTTGGGTATTGATCTCAGCCAATGCCGCCAAAATCAAACTGCGCTCCTTAGAGTCAGCATCCAGCATCAGCCGAACTAAGGGCTGTACTGCGGTTGAATTGCCCCGCTGTCCCAGTTCCCAAATGGCTTTGCGACGCTGGGCGGGATCCGGATTCTGTAAGTCCTGCACCAGCTCATCAATGATATTGACCGGAACCAGCTTTGTTGTCGGTTCTGGGGCCAAAGCCGATGACTGCGCTGCCGGTTGAGGCGGGGTTTCCTTAACCGGGTTGTGACCGTTGCGCGGCGCATCTGCGATTGGCGCGATAGACGGCGATGAGATCGGCTGCTGCGCGGGTGCAGCGGCGGCAGGCGGCGATGAAACTTGTGGCTGATCGGTAACCGCTGAGTCTGCTGTGGTCGGCTCAAGGCCAGCTGCATCTGGGTCTGAACCCCCACTGGCGGCGGGGCGGCGGAGTAAAAATAAGAGGACCACAGCGGCCGATATACCCATTGCGGCAACGACCATGCCCACCAAAATAAATCGAATCAGCCCGCCACTCTCTTCGCGCCCTTGAGCATTTTCAGCTTCGCTAGGGGTCGCTTCTTCAGCGAGGGGATCCGTGGCCTCAGCCCCCCCATCTACAGGGGTACTGGCAACGCTAGGTTGTCCATCGGGTGCAGCCGCGCTGTCGGGCTCAAGGGTTTCTAATTCTGTTGAGGGCGGCTCCGGCACGATGCCCAGCGGGTTTTCAATAGCTTGGAGCTGCTGCAAGGTG